>NZ_JBNOKM010000006.1:0-365051 GCF_050171015.1 Paenibacillus sp. TC-CSREp1
CATACTGCTGACCGCTACAAAGCACCTTTTGATCTGGGCTGGGATAATAAGACTCAGTATATGCTCATTCACATTAAGGATTAACGGCTTTATGTTCAGAAGTGGACATGTCGGGCTGGAAGGAGATTGAAGTATGCGCAAGCCGTCGCTCATTTGACAAACAGCCATTCGTTTGGGAGCAATCACGCTAACTTCTGCTAAAAAGCAAATATGAATCGATCCATCACAATGACAACACACCCATCTAAAAGATCTTTTCGAAGTTGTGTGCCTTTGGATCGTTTCGCTTGCAAAGGATTGATAATGTAGTGAATCCATCCGCTACGTTTCAGATATCCTGCCAAACCTCGATGGTACTGTCCGGTTGCCTCGAAGACAACGACAGGCTCCACACCACTTGTCTCTTTCAGTATGCTAAGCACTTCCCTTAGCCGCTCGAAACCTTTCTCACCATGCTGAAGGGAGCACCATCGTAAAACACCTATAAAAATAGCCAACTAGAAAATTTCTGGCTGACTTAATAATACAAAAGCCGCTATAATAGCGACTTCATTAGGAATATGTTCTTGTCCCTCGACATCAAGTTGTGATTCAAGTTCATAGAGTATAATTTATTGTTGCTAACAGTTCAATCGGTACCGAGCGGTAATATCTTTTCAATAGATGTTTTGCTCGGGTCAATCACTCCTATGATGAGCTCATGGCGTTCAGCTATTCGTTTAGATATGTGGTGACCCGGTTTTGGATCAGCTTGGCTACTTCCTCTGCCGTTTTCTGTCCGCCAAAGAATGCGAGGGACTCTTCTCCGGCTATACTTAACACTTTAATATCAATATCTACATATTGAGCCGAGGATGTAACAATTTGTTTAAACACGGTGAATTGTTCATCCGGTACTTTTGCCATCTTCCCATTCGGAAGCTTATATTCTCCATTTTTAACTTTTTCTTGAAGGTCATCAATTTTCTTTTCATTCACGGATTTAAGCATCGAGAATCCTTCTCGATCTTGCAGCATTTGCACTTCTTTCGACAATAAAAAGCTGATGAACTTCCAGGCTTCATCCTTTACGGGCGATTTGGCATGGATTGCAAAATGTTTCATAGTAGATACTCGCGAGCCTTTTCGATCTCCGGTTTCTCCCGCCTGCGGTGATTGCAGCAGCTTGGGTTGATCAAAAAGCATGTAGGGCCCTTCGATAAAATCAATTGGCGACTTAATTGACGTGGAATTAAACATTTGATTGCCCGGCTTTGCTTCTTCCGATGTCACAATCTTTTCCCCGTACATTTGTTTAACCTGCTCGAACAGATTCACAAATTCGGGAGAATCGAATGTTGCTTTTTTGGCCGAAGTATCGACAAATGCAGCGTAGTTCTCAACAAGCATCTCCTGAAGGAGGAGTTCGGGCGGGTAGGACGCTAACGCATAAAGCTCATCGGTACCGCTTTTCTTTTGAATTACTTCCTTCGAAACCTTCTCAAACTCCTTCCAGTTCCAGGTCTTATCATCAAACTTAATATTAACGTTGCCTAGCATCTCCCCGTCTCCTACGAATACTCGTAACATGTACCCCAAAGGTATCGTATATATTCCATCATTCAGCTTCAAACCGTCCAAAATATTCATTTGCAAATCGTCTTTATCCAATGTCTGCTCTTTATTGAGTAACTCGTTCATGTCGAGAAGAAAACCTTTGCTCACATATTCTTTGAGTGGCAATTCATCAACTTCAATGATATCCATGCTTTTTCCCGATAACATGGCTGTATTCATAGAATTCCGATACTTCTCGTATTCCCCTGATCCCCATTGTTCTCCCGTCCTATATGCATTAATCTGCAGATCGATGTCCGGGTATTTCTCTTCGAATTTTTTCTCCACCGTTTGATAGAATGGGCTCGACTGAGTCACAGACAGGGTAAGTACTGTTTTTCCATCTTTTGATGTTACTTTATCTGCTGTACTACTTCCCCCGGAACTGCATGCGGTTAAGCTCGTGATAATAGCTCCGATAGAAAGGAGCAAAAGCCACTTTTTCATTTTAAATTCCTCCTGATCTCATTTTATTTTACGTCTCCCTATTCCAAACGAATACGGTCACCATCCTGCATAGGCTCGCTGCTGTTTAGAATGATTTTATCCTCTGGATAGATCCTGTCGGTTTGGATCATCGTTTCTTTGTCATTCTTCTCGCTGGACTCAATGTCGACTTTACGGACAACAAATACATTACCAAGTGCTCCAGGCCTCTGATCCACTACAAAAACATAAGTGCCTTCCCGGTCCTGATGGATAGCTGCATTGGAAACAAGCAGACCTTGATCGAGAGAACCTTTCTCGATTTTAATCCGAGCCTGCTCACCTCCTTTCAGTTTGGCATCAAGGAGTTTAATGCGGAGAATCTTTTGAGGCATGGTTACCACCCCCACTCCTTCATCAGATTCAGATGTCCCCTCTATAAGTGGCTTCTCATTAATGATTTCTTCAATGGTGCCATCCATGCTCCTGGCTTGCTGCTCTTGATCTGAATCTACCTCTACTTTGATCTGTTCTCCGATGGATATGCCTAAGGTAGACAGACGCTTTGCATCCGCTCTAACCTCGAATCTGTACCCTTCGCTGCTTTTCGAGAGAATGATATCCGGCTCGCCTGTGGAACCCAGTCCTTCTACCGCGTTCAGCCTTGTTATAATGCCATCGAATGGAGCGGTCAGTAACTGATTTTTGGACACATGCTCTCTCATTTCGTTGATTTTGCGCTCCTGTGCAGCAATATCAAGTTTGCCTTTTTCAATATCACGTTGTGCACTGCGCCGCTTGAGTTCATCTTCTTCAAAAGACGCCAGGATATACTGGTCCTGAAAACTCTGCTGTTCGATCTTCTGCTTTTCCAGATTTGTTAGTTCAACTTCAATTTCTTGTTCTGCCGGTTTACTGTCATAGGTGATAAGCTTCTGTCCTTTTTTTACATGATCGCCTTCTTTCACATGAATTTGCTGAGTCTTCCAGTTGGTTGAACCAAATAATTTGGCTTCAGCAATCGGCTGAAGGATTCCGCTACCTTCAATGACTAACGAAATTCCTCCCTTTTTCGGCTGCTCTGTGGTCACTTTTGGTAAGGTCAGCGATTGTAGCGTGTTGCTGAACAATGTAAATAGCAGCAGCAATCCCATAAAACTGATGAATACAACTACAATGATTCGCTTTCGTCTTTGCTCGGCAGTCTCTGTACCTAACTCCATATCCTTCCTCTTCTCCTCCCCATATCCGAACTGAAAAGCTAACCTTTAACGCCGGATAATTGAATACCCTCAATGAAATACGACTCCGCATACAGAAATACCATCACCATCGGGGCCATATAGAGCATCGATGCAGCAAAAGCCATCCCCCGCTCGGTTTGATTAATCGTGGATAAAAAGACGGACAGCGGTTGCTTGAACGGATCATCCAAAAAAATAAGAGGCTGCTCCACCATGTTCCAATAATCAACGAAAAGCAGAATTACAAGTGCGGCTAACCCCGGTTTAATCGTTGGAACAATCATCGTTACAAAAATCCTCAAATGACCTGCTCCATCCATTTTGGCAGCTTCAATATAAGCGTAGGGGATGTCCAGCATGAATTGTCTGAGCATAAACACGCCAAAAGCAGCGAAGATGCCAGGAACAATGATGGCACCCGTACTATTCAGCATCCCAAGCATATCGACCATAATATAATTTGGCACCAGCGTGACCTGGAATGGCATCAGCATCGTCATGACATATACCAAAAACATAGAGTCTCGGCCACGAAATTTCAGCTTGGAGAATGCATAGGCAGCCAGAGAAGCAACAAGAGTCTGACCTGCAATGATCGGCACTACCATGAACACGGAATTCCAGAACATCATCAAATATTTTGGACTGTCGATGAATACCTTCCCGTACTGTGACAAGGACACCTTATCCGGAATCAGTTTCAGGTTTGCAAATATACCCTCTTTACCAACTGCTGCTTCAGTTATTTGTCCAATCAGACCATAATTGATCCTGATTTCCTGCGCTGTCATCAGCGAATTTGTGAATATAATCACAATTGGTGATATTAAGATTACGGCTATAACCGTCAGACCGAATGTTAATACACCATTTTTCAATATGTGCACTACTCGCACAGACTTCATCTCACCTCCTATTCCATGTACTGCCGGTGCCGACGCTCCATCGCAAACAAGGCCAGAACGATCAATAGTATACTGACAAACATCAAGGTTGCCGCTGCGGTTAGTTTCTGAATGTCGAGTGATACAAACATGTTGTTCATATAGTGCTGTATCATGTAAATACTGTCATGGGGATAATCACCTGCAATTAGATATGTTTCCCGAAACACTTTAAATGAGTTGACAATCGACATAATCACGACAAAAAACATTGTCGAGGTGATGTAAACGAGCGTGACACTCCGGAATTGCCGTAAACGACCAGCCCCTTCAATTCGTGCCGTTTCGTAGTAATCCTTCGGAATTTGCTGCAGCCCGGCAAGGAATAGAATGACATTATAACCCATGTTCTTCCATATATACACGATAATCACAACTGTGCGTGCCGACTCGGACTTCATCCAATCCACAGGATCGTATCCGAAACTGTCCAGCCAGGCGTTCAGGGAGCCGTTCCAATCAAAAAGGATCTGCCAAATCATGATGATCGAAGCGGTGGGAACAACAAGCGGTAGAACATATGCGGTTCGGAGCCATTTTTGAATATAGACATTTTTATGTAAAAGTATCGCGAGCCCCAATGAGAGTATGATCATAAGTGGAACACTGATCGCGCTGAAGTATAACGTGTTGGAAGCTGCTTTAAGGAAAGAAGCACTTCTGAGTAGCTCACGATAATTATTAAATCCCACAAAGTGACCATCTACCGAATGGCTCATAAACGAATAATATACACCCATCGTAAACGGAATAAGGTAAAAGAGTGCAAATCCGATGCCGCTTGGCACAAGGAAGAACATGGCCACCGATGCATCCTTACGGAGCCACTTTTTCATGGTTTTCTAGATTCATCCTTTCACAGTCAATTTATTTTTCATTCGGGTTTCTTTCTCGCCTCCCTCTGCATTCCATTTTAGAAAAGATTGCTTAAGAAAATAGTGGCAAATTATTAAAAAATTATAAAGTTTGTTACTGCTAATGCAGTTTCTTAAGCACCGATGTTACATCCGAGAGTGACTCTCGGTCGATTTCTATTGTCTTTTTATCAGACCCAGCTATTATTAATGTTCATCCAGCAAATCTTGCCCAAAGACAATTACTTGCTGCAGGCTTTGCCAAAAAGGTTATCCTTTAAGGCCTGCACGTTTAACTCATTTGCGTCCGTTTTGTAGAAGAAACTTTGAGTTGCTGCATCGAAACGGACAGTATCACTGATCTTCACTTCTGGATCGGTCATTCCCCATACTTCTTCAGCGACGTAAACCGTAACGCCAGCCATTATTTGAAGGAAATCACGACATTTTTATGACGCTTTTTCTTTTCATGAAGGAACCCACCTACTGCTGTATGAATATGGAACTTTTCGCATTTTTACCTCTGCACAAATTAAACATTTCAATCATCCTCTCAATTTTTAATGAAACGCAAAAGTTCTTTCGATACAAGTTGCCCTGCTGTTATCTACTTTTGTGAAGTGCAAAGTCAAAGCGTAGAAATATAAATTAGTACAGTACCAGGCCGAAAATATTTCAATACGGTTCACAGCAACATAAACTTATGAATCCACGAATTTATTTGGTGGTACGTTGTATACCTACAAACATTCAATTACTTTCAGATCTGATGGAAGCTGGATCGTTTCACCTGCTCCATCCAGAACAGTGGCCCCCTTCGGTAAAAACAATTGGATGGTCATATGAAGGTGCAACAACAGATGAACAACGTGGTGGTGTTGGCTACAATTTCTATGAATTAATTGTTGGACATTTCAAATTGAATGTAGTTTATGACGTACAAAATAACTATCCTCGCATTTGGCTTAAAGGATGGAGCAATGGCACTTATGATTACAGTATAGGATTATAATTGATGCAGCATTTTTTCGTCCTTAACGTATATAATAGTAATAATGTAAAAAAATTGGACTAAAAGAAGGTGCTTCAATGATTGCCTTTTTGCTGCTTGCCGTGGCTGTGATATTGTTCTTTTCAAGTAATGAGAAGCTAAAGCGTTACGTTGTTTATGCTCTCGGAGGACTTGCTTTAACAGCCGTTGTTTTGTTGGGCTTTACGTTGGAAACAGGAACAAACTCTAAAGTGACTATAGGTTCTGAAAAAGCTGTAGTTCAAGATGTAATTCTTGAACAAAGTAAATAAACAAATAAAGGAAGTTTCCTTATAACGAGGAAACTTCCTTTTGTTAGATATTAATGCTGCACAGTAACGTTACCTTTGATTCATTCATACCATTTGCTTATTGAAACGGGGTTACGAAAAGGCGAAGCTGCCGCTCTCAAGTGGTCAGATATCAATTTCAAAGAAAAGACGATCCGTGTGGATGAAACACTCGATTTTCAAGCTGAAGACGAGGACGAACTTTTCGGAGATACAAAAACCGGAAATTCTACCCGCACCATAAGTGTAAGTAACGGCCTCATAAATGATTTAAGGTATCATGCTTCATGGCAGAATCAAAACAAGAACAATTTAGGGTCACCCTTCAACTTGGTATTGGCCTTCCGCGGAAAGAACCTCGCGTACCTTATAAGATAGTAGTTCATACTTCCATAAATTTCAGTCAAGAAAATACTAGATACGTATTTACTTCGTTTCGCTGACGATCATTCACGCACAGGATTGCACATTGAATAGAGAAGACTAGCTTTCTATTCAATGTGCATATAAACAGCTTAGATTTGAGTGTTCACATAGACTGAATAAACTGCACTTTGAGTAATATTGGGATTTGCAAATAATGAAACAGCATCATCACGGATTAAAGGGAGACCGGGAATATTGCTAGTCCATGAAATGGTAGCGGGGGCCAGTGTATAGGCAGCATTATTTGAAACCAGCACATTGGATGTGAATACCCCTTCTCCGTCACTGGGTTTGCTTGAGAACACGATTGTCCCCGTTATCGAAGCTGTTGTCACGATTGTTATTGTTGCAATAACATCACCTGCCGCAGGAGAAACTGCGTTATTAAAGACATTCTTACATATTTGATATAAATATGTCCCTGCGACCAAATTATTCACATTAATAGAACCTGATAAACCTGCAACTGTCCCAACTGTTCCAGCTACTACATAGGGTATGACATTAGATACTGCTCCAGGAGAACCAGCAATACGTTGGAATCCCGCATTGGTTCCACCAAACAGAATTACTTTAGTTGATGTTGTTGGCGTTGCTCCCGTTGGGCCCGTTGCACCTGTAGCTCCGACTGCTCCAGCATCTCCTGTCGCCCCCGTTGCACCCGTGGCTCCAGCTACTCCAGCATCTCCTGTCGCTCCTGTGACTCCCATGGCTCCGGCTGCTCCAACATCTCCTGTCGCTCCTGTGACTCCCGTGGCTCCGGCTGCTCCAACATCTCCTGTTGCGCCCGTTACTCCAGTAGCTCCAGTAACACCTGTGGCTCCCACTTTCCCAGAAATTCCAGTTGCTCCGGTGACCCCTGTTGTCCCCGTAATTACATTTGTTCTAGCAAAAATCGTTGCTCCAGTTGCACCAGTTACGCCGGTCACACCTTGTGGACCAATCGGAGTATAAATAATATATTTCGGCGTAGGATACTTAACACGGATAATCTTTCGAGTTACCAAACAGCGTTTTTTATTTTTCTTTAAACAATAATGGGCAGTTCTCTTCCTCTTTTTCTTTCGGTTTCTACCCTTTTTTTCATCTGAATCATTCAAATTCCTTTCGCACCTCCTTTAGATATTTTAATGAACGACTATAAAATATGATTGTATAATATGCCCTTTTAAAGCGACAAGTGATAATAAACCGAGCCCTTTCCTCTGACCATTATCCTTCTTCTCAAAATGCTTTATTCACAATAAGTTAGCAATAGATATTTATTACGACTATGTAGTAGTATCCGCATAAAAGTACCCTAATCTTTTGTACGCCCAAAATTTTATGAGCGCAATAAAACAATCTGCGCTAAACCATGCCAGATCTTGTTTTAACGGTGAAGTGAAAATGCGTTCATACCAGACTTTATAAATATGAGACATTTACAAACATGCGGAAACCTGGTATTGATATGAAATTTATTCTTGGAGTCGAGATAGCTGGTACCGTCTTGGCTTCAGGAGAAAAGGTAGCCCGTGTAACATCCGGTGATCGTGATATTGTGGTATCTCAGACCGCTGGGGTTTATGCCGAATATGTTGCTGCGGAAGAATACGATCTTGCTGAAATACCGCAATACCTATCCGATGCAGAATCGGCATTGATCCCTGCTGCAGGTATGACGGCTTGGCAAGCTCTTTCGCCTGGAAATGCACCTTGGACGGATGCAAAGTTTGTCAACTGCGCAAATCGGCAATATCTTCGCCGTTAAGTTCACAACGATTCAGTTCCGATCTACTCTTACACGCTCAACAATAATGGCACTTTAAGATTGTAATCCCTCTCAATACGCTCTGCCCATTAGTTTAATGAATCGAAGGGCAAGATACCTCTTAGATATACGTCTAATCGGCAATAGGAACATGTTCTTGTCCAATACGGTAATCGGTACAAGTTCTTGTCCTCAGCAGCTAGTTTCAGTCCGATTTTATTACCTAGCCACGTGTTTTTCTCCCCTCTTAATTTGTCAGTTGCCCATAACAATGTGAACATTTTCATGTATTATGATTTAAAATTACTTGAGAAAATAATCACTGCATCATGCCGCGACAATTCCTTCTGCCATGGCAAACATCCAACAGATATGTTAATCGAACCTGGAATGTAACTCTCCCGATACTCGCTGGAGTCCCTGAAGTCGAGTATTTTCACATTGAACCAACGTTCATGGGATGGATCCGGGAAATATCATGAAAATCTCAGGCAATACAATATTTATTACAGGGCATACGCACGGTGAGCCATTGGATGCCTTCCCAGATGGCATTTTCAAAGGACTGGAAAGGGGAAACTAGAGATCGAATATGGGACTTCCGTGGCCCGGTTCCGTATGTCACGAGATGAAATGGATCAGTATGTTGAACAGATGTATAATGCAACAAAGGACTCTGTTGAATAGCGACCTCGCTTCACAAATTTACAAAATAGAGACTCACCCGATTGATTAAGGCCTTAAAACGCTAAGAAGGCGCCGACATAGATCGGCGCCTTCTCTCTGTTCCAATCAATTACAACGTAATCGCACGGTGTGGCTTACTGTAATGACTGGTTCCGCCGCCTCCGACGATAACACGCCCGCCCTTATTAAACACCAGACGTTTGGTAATATTTCCGCTGAGCAGCACTTCAACTTTAGCTTGATTGGCAGTAGCTATATAGATGACATAGCCACTCTTAGAAATTACTGTCCGCCAGTTCCGGTCAAACTCTGACCGCAAGACCCGGCTGGAGTATACCTGATTTTCGACTCTACCTGGTTTAGTTCCCTTCATCGAAATCCCTCATTTCTGAAATCTATAGGACACGTTAATAATCTATTCACTAAGACTCTCAGAAGTGTAGGTAGATTCCTAAGTAGATGAAAGAAATAAAATCGACTTATGCGACTTATGCAGTATCGCCTACTGGAATGACGCGACGTTTAACAATAACACCATTTCTAACGGTGAACTCGATAAAATGGAAGATTGGGGTTGGTGCGCCCTTGAGAAATCCCTTTTTGACAAGTGGCGCCCCGGCTCCCCCAGACAGTTGATACCTTGTGCCTTGATATGAAAGTTGATCTAATGCATGCACATGGCCAACAAGAACCTGAGAGACCTTGCCGCGAACGCTGGATAAGAACCGGGTCAGTTGTCCTCGGGTGTTCCCGAACGTCGATGTGGGATCTTGAAAATAACGGGGATTGGCCCATTTCCCGATCCTAGGGGGAACGTGCATGGTCATAACTGTATTCTTCTGTGCCTTTTTTAGCTGCTCTCTCAAAAAAGCCAGTTCTCCTGGTGCAAAACCGTAGACTAACTGACCACTCCCATCGGAGTTAAGCTGTTGTGAATTATCCAGGCCGATGATCGTAGTTTTAATTTTGGGGAGATGGATTCCGAAATGCGTTGGTCCGATATATTTTCTAAAATTGGTAAGCGGTCCGTTGATACCCGTATGTTCATGGTTTCCAGGAACGATAAAAAAGGGGATATCAGGTACGCCTCTGTTCGGATCCTGAATCATCTGCAGCAAGCTTTTTACCGGTACACCGGAATAGGTCCCGCCTGTCTTGAATTCTTGGTCAGTTCCCGTGAATACGGCATCTCCGTTATGCAGAATAAATAGAGGCTTTCTCTTCAATTTGGAGATGGTGGATAAGGCCGAAGTAAATATTGCATTGCTGGATTGGCCGTTCCCAGCCCAGCCGTCTCCCATGCCGATAAAAGTGTATTCATTGCCTTTCAGCTTTTTTACCTTTGCCAATAATCGAGCTTTAGACGTCTGGAACAGTGTTCTCTGACTTGTCGCGGTTCTTTTGACTTGAGCCGTCTGTTTTTTGGATTTCATTTGGTCACCCTTCCCTGTAGATACACCTAATTTTATGGGGCGGATGACAGTAATGAAACGGCATTAGCCCATTTCGCTGGTAATCGCACAATACTTTTCTTGATCGAACTCATAGAATACAGGATCAACGGTCAAGGAGTGATATATTTGAGTATAATCAAAGCTGGAGATTGCGTCGGCATCCTTTATTTCACTACGATGGGTGCACCGGCTACAGTACATGACGGCGTTCTCGTTTCTCCTAAAAGTTTGAATTCGCAAACGTATAATGGCCCGGTTACTATACTGCATTACAATATCAATAGGAAATCCGGTCACCTTTTTCGCCAACTTATTACTGTGACACCGATTGAGATCCGTAAAACGCCCTTTATGACTAGCGATCAGAAAGGGCGTTGCAGCAGTTCCCCTTCTTCACCTGCTATAAAAGCGGGATCTTGTGTAGCTGTTAAATTCCGGGTACCCAAATCAACCACATTCCCGGCTGGACGGGAAGTGAAGAACGGCAGATTGCTATGCCCGATCAAAGATGGAAACAAGCCTCCAAATGAAGTATGGATATACCACTGGCTGGTCAGAAATCCAAACAGCGACTCTCCAAGTTTAAAATTAGATCTAAAAAAATATTCAGGCGTTACGTATGTAGAAAAAGCGAGAATATACCCTCTCCCGAAATAAGAGAAAATAGACGATGAGTTGTCTGTCGATGAACAAAGGTGATCGGAAAGCAATGGTCAGTATTTATCAAAAGATGACCCCGTGCATCCTTTAACTCTAAATTTTGTTCATATCTGCCTTTTCATAATATTTTATCTGACGGATTGTAATATGAAGTGCGACACCCGCTGGAAATAAATAAAAAATGGCCCATGGCCGGATTCGTGTAGAATGAAAGTTCTCACACAACCATTCACACAAGGAGAATCCACCATGAGCTACACACATCTTAGCATAATTGAACGTAGCAAGCTAGAAATCCTCCATCGGCAGGGGAAAAGTACCCGAGCGATTGCCAAGGAACTTGGCAGACATCATTCCACCATTGGCCGGGAACTCCGTAGAAATACAGTAGAACACCCATACGACGTGGAGAACGCCCAAGAGGGCTATGTCCAGCGCCGTAAGGCGTCTGTTTCCGGAGGCAAGTGGAATCTGGAACTGGCGAGTCGCATTGAAGACAAGCTCCAAACAACCTGGTCTCCAGAGCAGATCGTAGAACGATTGCGTCACGAGGGGCAAACCATGGTATGTTTTAAAACGATCTATCGTTGGCTGTATACCGGCCGTTTGGTGAAAGGCGTGCTGGACGTCCTCAGGCACAAAGGGAAACGTCAGAAGCCAGCAGAGACACGTGGCAGGTTTGCTGTGGGCAAGTCCATCTCTCAGCGTCCGAAAGAGGTCCGTAACCGGGAAACCTTCGGCCATTGGGAGCTGGATACCGTTGTCTCGGGCCGTAGGAAAAGCAAGGGCTGCGTAGCGACGTTCATCGAACGGAAAACCCGCTTGTACACAGCGATTCGCATGCCGGATCGTACCGCATTGTTCATGGAGATTGCCTTTGGGGTAGCGGCTTCACAGTACCCTGTCCGTGCATTTCAAACCGCTACCGCAGACCGTGGCAAGGAATTCGCCTGTTACACCAACCTGGAAGCCGTTCATGGGGTGCAGGTGTATTTTGCAGATCCTTATTCTTCCTGGCAACGCGGCTCGAATGAAAATGCCAATGGCCTCCTGCGAGAGTTTTTCCCCAAAGGGACGGATTTCGCCCAAATCACGGATGAAGCTCTGGAAAACGCTCTGAACTTGATCAATAACAGACCACGTAAATGCTTGGGGTAGAGAACCGCTCACGAATCCTTTTCAGAGGAACTGTCGCACTTGGCTTGACAATCCGTCATTTAATAATTGAAGGAAAATTAAAAATAGTATAAACGTAATCGATATAAGGCAAACTTGAAGCGATAGCGAAAACAATACTAATCGTTCATTGAGGATAAATAACCATGCTATAAATAAGAACAGGACGATAGTAACCAAATTTCGATTTATAATATGTTGGGAGCAAGGGGCTCCATTCCATGTATTTAGATTGAGAAGAATATTCTTTTTAGAGTAAACCTTAAGGACGCACTCAAATAGAGTAATGCTACAATTAGATGAATATACAGTTCATGTTGAGTGGTGATCAATCCACTATAATGAACAATAATTTGACCAAGACCACTCATGAACATCAGTAACACACTCGCAAGCAGAAAACCATTTATGGAAAACAGGTAAGAGAGTACCGCTATTTTTTTCAGAGATATTATAATTTCCGTAATTAGCAAAGAGCTATCTCTCGGCAGCTTCTCATTATTGAACTACAGTTTCCCGTTAGTTGAGATTATAAGATTGGAACTATCCTCCTCCCGGTAATGAGGCTGCCCGTTTTGAGACCTTAAACGGAGAACTTACAATGTCATCGTCTTTACTTTTCTTAATCTCGATTCTCATCATAATCTTACTAGCTGCTGTTTACTATCGAGATACCATCCGCTTTCCATATCCTATCCACTATTGAGCCTATTTCAAGGAACACAGCATCGCTCTTTTTATCCTTTAGATAACCAAAATGTAGATCAATATTGAGATCGATACCCTCCCAGATCTGCAACATGTTTTCATTAGCAAACCGCATAGCTATTGGCTCCGCCAGCAATGAACAACCAATTTCTCCTTGAACCAACTTCCCTATCAGAGATTCGTCATCGACATACATGATTTTTTGCGGAACCATATCCTGTTTCAGGAAGTAATCGATGGATTGTTTATAGAAGGGGCAACCTTGTGTTGTCCAAATCCACGGCTTTTTTGCAAAATACTCCAAGGACAACCTCTTCTTCGGTGGTATATCCCAACTGTTGGGATATACCACAACCATCTTGAAGGAATGGAGTTTAATGGAGTATACGGACGGATGTGCAACATTCCCATAATAAAAACCTGCGCTTATTTTCGCGCTGGTCAAATCCTGGGTGAAATCTTCACTTTTAGTATCGATAAAATGCAATTCTACCTGCGGCAGGCATTCCGAAATAAACCTGATCAATTTCTCTATTCGAAGAAGCTGCCCGTTTGTATTTAACCCGATCCGAATGGTGTTTGATTCTGCCTTCAAATCACTCGCTTTAAGATAGAAATCATCTAGGGAGGTGAGTATTTTCTGTGCTTCCAACAATATCTTTGAACCTTTTTCTGTAATAGTCATTCCTTTGGAAGTTCGATAAAAGAGAGGAAAACCAACTTCTTTCTCCAAGGCCTTGATGTGTGCACTTGCAGCCGGCTGACTTGTGTTAAGATGCGCTGCCGCTTCGGTCAAATTGCCAGTTCGGGCAATTTCTATAAAGGTTTTCAATTGATACAGCTCCAATTATCCTAGACCTCCTCAGATGTATTTGCATGAATCATTCCGTTTTCCCGATGGGTCCGATCAGAACTTGAAATTGGACGGTTTTAAACATGATGAGCTATAGTAATCCCAGACAAACTATATAAGGAGTATGCAATCATGTCTCTTTTCATTGCAATGTGCTTTTTTTCATTATCCATGTCGATCTCTCCAGGCCCTGTGAACATAACAATTCTTTCTTCTGGAGTCAATTATGGCTTTAAGCACTCATTACCTTTCGTATCCGGTTCAACAGTCGGGTTTACATTCTTGTTAACTGCTGTTGGTTTAGGGGTATCCAATCTCGTGGCGCAAGTCCCTATATTCTATGAATTGCTAAGATATATAGGGACAGGATACATGAGTTATATTGGCTACAAAATTATGGTATCACATTCAGAAATCGAGTTAAAAGAGGAACAACTGCCACGTTTTCGTCACGGTTTTCTTATGCAGTGGCTTAATCCCAAAGCTTGGATTGCATGTCTTTCCGGTGTTTCTGCCTTTGGTTCGAATACTTCCTATTCGATGCTTCTTGTGTTTGTGTGTATTTATTTTCTCATTTGTTATCTTTCACTTGCCTCCTGGGCCCTTTTAGGATCGAAATTACAATTTCTTATGAAAGTGAAGAACGGCATAAAGGTTTTTAATTTGATGATGGGCGGATCATTGATTATTGTAGCAATTTTTCTTTTATTTTCGAACTATTAGGATTAAGAAGATTCGCTTGTTTTCTTACTCCGATTTCTCGAAAGTCTCGTCTCCCCATAACTTGAATCATCATTTCTGTACTTCTATATCACTATCCTGCCCGTTAGCCTAATGAATTAACGGGCAAAAACGATTAAGTATACACCTATTTGTGAATAGGAACATGTTCCTGTCAAATATAGTAATAGGTACAGGTTTTTGTTTCAGATATCAGCACAAAGTAAGATAGTTCATAGGTTTCTCCTTCCTTGATCCAGAGTCACATTCAGCATTCACCGTATCCCATGGGACAAGAACTTGTACCGATAAATAGAAAAAGCCCTAAAACAGCGACATTAATGGTTACAAATATCAATGACACATAAACTTTAAAGCGAAGGTATAGTCAAATTATTTAAGATAGGGTAGAATTGTTAGAGTTACTTTCTCAGCGATAAAACCAATGTAGTAAACCAAACATAACTTTTGGAGCCGAATTTGACTCCTGTACTTAAACGAGCCTTAGTCACTGAAGGCTCGTTTTTTGATGCATCTTAAAAATACCTTTTTCTGATTCTAACTTGGATCTCTTTTTATACCTTCCAACAACACTACTCTGTTCAAAATTGATTAACTTGCGCTTACATCGCCGTAAGGCGGTTTTACATACACAAAAAAAGAACTAACGTTCCAGTAGGAGGAATTAAATTAGAAAGCTTTAAAAAATTAAAAATTGGCTGGAGATATCGGTTAAAGTATACCGATCCGTTCACTCAACAACAAAAGGAGAAATCAGAAGCTGGTTTCCGAACTAAACCAGAGGCAGAACTGGCTGCTGCTGAATTTTTAAGGCAGCTAAAGCAAGGATTCGAACAGACCGACATTCCTTTGGTCGATTACTTTCGAAATTGGATAAATAACTACAAAAAAGGAGTTGTACGAAAGAATACGATCAAACTACATGAAAACAACCTTAACACCCATATCAAACCTTATTTTAAGCGTCTGATGCTCAAAGATTTAAAACCAGATATATATCAGGTCTTTTTAGACTCTCTATTTAAAAAGGGGCTCAGCAAACGTACGGTCGAGATCATCAATTCTACTGTATACTCAGCCATGGAGCATGCATTGATTCAAGGGAAAATATTACGCAATCCATGTAAGGGGTCTATTATTAAAGGAGAGCACAAAAAAAAGTCTATTCAATTCATTGATTCAGAAGACATTCCCAAATTTCTTCATACGACTCGAGGGTATGGGTACATTTATTGGATTTTCTTCAAATTGCTTATTGAAACGGGGTTACGAAAAGGTGAGGCTGCCGCTCTAAAGTGGTCGGATATCAATTTCAAAGAAAAGACGATCCTCGTGGATGAAACACTCGATTTTCAAGCTGACGACGAGGACGAACTTTTCGGAGATACAAAAACGGAAAATTCTACTCGCACCATTAGTGTAAGTAACGGAATCATAAATGATTTGAGATATCATGCTTCATGGCAAAATCAAAATAAGATCAATTTAGGGGAATTCATGTCTGACACGATTTAAATCTGGTCTTGTGCAGAAATGATGGTAGTCCGATGCCGAAATCCAGTCTCTTTAATGCTTCAAAGAGGATTTTGAGAAAGGCTAGTTTGAGTGAGGAATTAACGATTCATTCCTTGAGACACACCTATGCCGTGGTCATGCTTGAAGCTGGGGCTGACATCAAATTTGTACAAGAGCAGCTAGGACATGGCAGTGTGCAAATTACATCCGATGTGTATGCTCATATTTCTAAATAGCTAGAGAAGCGTAACATTGATAAATATGAAGAGTACACTTCTCTTATTTTTGGATCAGAAAATCAAAAACCGGGGGACGTTTGGGGGACGCAACCTCAATAGAAGTGCAATCCCCTCAAAACGTCCCCCGGTTCATCTCTTCAAAACCCCGTAGTTACAAGGTTTTTTCGATTAATACAACGTGATATATTGATCGCGTTCCCATTGGTGGACTTGTGTGCGGTACATGTCCCACTCAATTTCTTTCAGCTCGTAGAAGTGAGCCAGGGCGTGGTCGCCGAGAGCATCACAGATGACTTCGCTGCGGATCAGTTCGTTCAATGCTTCTTTCAGGTCAGCTGGCAAGCTTGGAATGCCTTCTTCCACACGCTCTTCTTCTGACATGATGTAGATGTTGCGGTCAATCGGAGCTGGTAAGGAAAGCTCACGTTTGATTCCGTCCAGACCTGCTTTCAATAAAACAGCCAAAGCCAGGTATGGGTTAGCAGCCGGATCCGGGTTACGAACCTCAACACGTGTGCTCAGACCACGTGAAGCTGGAATACGGATCATTGGGCTGCGGTTACTTGCAGACCATGCTACGTAACATGGTGCTTCGTAACCTGGTACTAGACGTTTGTATGAGTTCACAGTTGGGTTAGTGATTGCTGCAAATGCACGTGCATGCTTCAGAGTTCCGGCCATGAAGTGGCGTGCAGTTTTGCTCAAGCCCAGCTCGTCCGACTCGTCAACAAATGCGTTCTCATTGCCACGGAACAAGGATTGGTTACAGTGCATACCGGAACCGTTCATACCAAACAATGGTTTTGGCATAAATGTAGCATGCAATCCATGTTGACGTGCAATCGTTTTAACAACGAGTTTGAACGTTTGGATCTGGTCTGCCGCTTTCAATGCATCCGCATATTTGAAGTCGATCTCGTGTTGACCTGGAGCTACTTCATGGTGAGAAGCTTCGATCTCAAAGCCCATCTCTTCAAGCGTAATTACGATGTCGCGACGACAGTTTTCGCCAAGATCTGTTGGCGCAAGGTCGAAATATCCACCTTGGTCATTCAATTCGTTCGTTGGGTTTCCTTTTTCATCCGTCTTGAACAGGAAAAATTCTGGTTCAGGACCAACGTTAAAGGATGTGAATCCCATTTCTTCCGCTTCCCTCAGGTTTCGTTTCAAGATGCCGCGGGGATCACCTGGGAATGGGTTGCCATCTGGAAGATATACGTCACAGATCAAACGAGCAACGCGATTATCGGATACCCATGGGAAAATAAGCCAAGAGTCCAGATCTGGATAGAGGTACATGTCGGATTCTTCGATACGAACATAACCTTCAATGGAAGAGCCGTCAAACATCATTTTGTTATCGAGCGCTTTCGTCAATTGGCTTACTGGAATCTCAACGTTTTTGATCGATCCAAGCAAATCGGTAAATTGCAATCGAATGAATCGTACATTTTCTTCTTGTGCAATGCGGAGAATGTCTTCTTTTGTATAACTCATGATTCCTCTCCCTTTCTTATCTGCGTATTTGGCTTGCATGTTATATTTGTACATTAGAATGTTCCACGGGTCAAGGAGTCTGACATCAGAAATTTGTAATTTACTATACCCGCCTCGTTAGGTGAATCTATTTATTAAAAAAACGAGAAAGTTCACCTTGAATGAGAGAAACTTGACCAGGTCTTTTGCCTGAAACGAGCTGTTGCTTGAGCAAACGGTGTAGCTGAGTGTCTGACAGTTCTCTGCGCTTCACTTCCGTATCCGGTGTAATCACCGTCGCTTCCTCCGATTCTTTGGAAACAGGATTCATCACCTGCTTGATGCCTGCAATGTTAACCCCTTTTTCAATCAAAGCTTTGATCTCCAGCAATCTCTCCACGTCGTTAAAGGAAAACAAGCGCTGATTTCCTGATGTTCTCGCAGGAACGATCAGACTGTGCTGCTCATAATAACGAATCTGTCTCGCGGACAGATCGGTAAGCTTCATTACAATGCCTATCGGGAATAAGGCCATATTTCTGCGAATTTCGTCACCCATGTTCATCAACCTTCCAGTCGTCTATTCTTGACACTATTGTACATTTAGTTGTTACAAAGTGTCAATGACATGTTAGATAAACTCACAATAATTTACGATCTTTCATCGCCTGTAATGCCATCAAAACGCCATATTTAACATGAGAGTAAGTTAATCCCCCTTGCATATAACCGATAAAAGGCTCTCGGATCGGCGCGTCAGCAGATAACTCCAGACTACCTCCCTGAATAAATGTACCTGCCGCCATAATAACAGGATGCTCATATCCTGGCATATCCCAAGGCTCTGGTACGACATGACTGTCCACGGCAGCTGCCTGCTGAATGCCTTGCACAAAAGCGATCAAATGCTCTGCAGAGCTGAATTGTACCGCCTGAATGAGATCGGTACGCGGCTCGTCCCATGCAGGCTTGGTCACAAATCCAGTAGCAGCAAACATGGCCGCAGCGAAAATACTCCCTTTAATCGCCTGACCAACTACTGTCGGAGCCATGTAAAGTCCTTGATAGATGCCTCGCGTTGTTCCAAGCATGGCACCTACCTCACCTCCGATGCCAGGTGCAGTCAATCGATAAGCCGCCAGCTGTACATACTTCTCTTTGCCGCATATGTATCCCCCGGTTTCTGCAAGCCCGCCGCCCGGATTTTTGATCAATGAACCGGCCATCAGGTCCACCCCGACTTCTGTCGGCTCACGTTCCTCTGTGAATTCGCCATAACAATTATCCACAAACACGATCACGTCCGATTTCAACGCTTTGACACGTGTCACCATGTCTGCAATTTCAGCAACGGTGAAGGAAGAGCGCCAGTCATAGCCACGGGAACGCTGAATGCCGATGACCTTTGTTGCAGATGTGATCTGCTTCTCCACAGCCTCCCAATCCACGGAACCTGAAGATGTGAGTGCCGTTTCAGCATATCCAATACCAAAATCACGAAGAGAACCTGTACCATCTCCAGGCTTGCCTATTACTTTATGTAACGTGTCATAAGGCTTACCTGTGATGTACAACAACTCGTCTCCAGGACGCAGCACGCCGAATAATGCTGTACTGATTGTATGTGTTCCCGAGGCAAAATGAGGGCGGACCAGTGCAGCCTCTGCACCAAACACATCGGCATATACCTCATCCAGCACCTCACGCCCACGGTCATTATACGCATAACCCGTAGAACCAGCAAAATGATAATCACTTACTTTTCTGCGTTGAAATGCGTCAATAACCTTCCATTGATTATGATCGACGATGCGGTCAACCTGCTGGAGCTGTCCTTCAATCTGACGTTCCACCTGATGCTGCAGCTCTACAATATTTGAATCAAACCTTGCCATCTTGCTTTCATTCCCCTTTTATCGCACGAAACTGACGTAACTAAACCATTCTCGTGTCAACTTATCACATTAGTATGTCATGAATGTTACAGTTCAATGAAATCTTCAAGTAAATAACCGTATTTCTCATATTCACCTTTTTGCAGCTCAACCTGATAAATGACGTCATTCTCATCATATTCAGTACCAACGACATCCCCGATCTTGTATAACACAGAAGTCAGATCACCGCGCTCAGCCGGAATACGGAAGCGTTTAGTATCTCCCGTAAGCTCAGCCTGAATCAATTCACGAATTCTGATCAGGTCTGCTGCATCCAGCGCACTTACTTTGATATGATTTTTATCCAGCGGCAGCATCTCAAGCTGCTCCGGCGTGCAGGCATCCTTCTTGTTATACAGGACCAGCTGAGGCTTGTCCCCGGCACCAAGCTGCTGAAGTATCGCGTTAACTGTATTGATCTGATCTTCACGCATCTCGGATGAAGCATCTACAACATGCAGGATGAGATCCGCTTCATTTACCTCTTCCAAGGTAGCACGAAAAGCCGCAACCAGATCATGAGGCAGGTTTTGAATAAAGCCAACCGTATCGGTCAGCACAATTTCTTTGCCACTTGGCAGTTCCATCGTACGTGACGTTGGATCGAGTGTAGCAAAGAGCTGATCCTGAATATATACATCTGCATCCGTTAGCTGCTTGAGCAGTGTAGATTTACCTGCATTCGTGTAACCCACCAGCGCCACTTGAATAATACCCGTTTTTTTACGACGCTCCCGATGCAGTTTACGATGACGTGTAACCTCTTCCAAATGCCGCTTCAAGTCATCAATGCGTCCACGAATATGACGACGATCGGTCTCCAGTTTGCTTTCCCCTGGCCCTCTTGTCCCGATTCCGCCGCCCAGCCGGGACAGATTTTTACCGTGCCCGGACAACCTCGGCAGCAGATAGCTGTGCTGAGCCAGCTCTACCTGAATAATACCTTCTCGCGTGCTGGCACGTTGAGCGAAAATATCCAGAATCAGCTGGGTACGGTCGATAATTTTCAAATCCAGCGTCTCTTCCAGGTTTCGAACCTGAGCTCCCGACAACTCCTGATCAAAAATAGCTGTAGTTGCACCAAGCTCATCAGCAACGAGACGAAGCTCTTCAACCTTCCCCTTACCGATAAACCACTTCGTATCCCGTGTTTCCCGGTTTTGGGTTAAAACGCTAAGCACTTCGACACCTGCCGTTTCGGCAAGCTTTACAAGCTCCTGCAGGGAGTATTCATGATTAATACCTGAACGCTTGACCTCATCCGTAACCAGACTGACCAGGATTGCACGATCTTTTTTGGTCGTATCTGTATTATGTGTACCTGTTGTCATCTATAGCTTCACTCCTCTGTTCCGTCTCTGATGCCTCCGAATCCGAATGATCCCTTGGCAATGCTAAAGCCGAACCGGTTAGCCCGGCCGGCTCTGTTAAAAGGCTATTATCGCTTACTTTCGGTCAAACTTCAAATCCTCTGTACGAATGGTCATTAACTCCAGCTTGCCCGGACTTCCATCCGAGTATTGCTCCAGCAAACGAACAGCTTGATGTCTGATCGACCTCTCAATCGCATTCCTCACATATCTGGCGTTGCTAAACGCATGCAGCGAATCATTTTTCTCCTGAAGAAGATGCTGCTTTAACTTGAGTATGGTCTGTGGCATCAAAATATAGTCACGTTCTTTTGCCATCATTTCAGAGATTTGAATTAATTGATCAATCGTGTAGTCTGGAAATTCAACCTGAATTGGAAAACGGGAAGGCAGCCCCGGATTCGTCTGCAGAAAAAAATCAATTTCCTCCGAGTACCCGGCCAGGATCAGAATAAACTGGTTTTTGTGATCCTCCATGGACTTCACCAACGTATCGATTGCTTCCTTGCCAAAATCCTTCTCACCGCCCCGGGCAAGACTGTATGCCTCGTCGATGAATAAAATACCACCAAGGGCCTTTTTGACCAGATCTCTGGTCTTCTGCGCCGTATGGCCAATGTACTCACCGACCAGATCGGCGCGTTCCACTTCAATCAGATGCCCTTTACTGAGCACACCCATCTTCTGAAACATTTTGGCTACAATTCTGGCGACCGTTGTTTTCCCCGTGCCGGGATTTCCTTTGAAAACCATATGATACACATGTGCGCCGCTAAGCAAACCTGCCTCTGAGCGCATCTGTGCAATCTGAAGGAAAGCATAGATTTCAAACACCAGTTCCTTGATATTTTCGAGTCCAACCAGCTGCTCCAGTTCACCTTGAATCTCCTGAAAGTGAGTGTGTTTTGTTACACTCTTGGCCGCCTGTACTGAAAGTGCTTCATCTTTGGCAAGAATTTGAGGCTCCTGGTTACGTAACACCACATTAATTTGTCTGGATGGTCTGCCTCCCGGTTGCCCTCCTGCAGCCATGACCCGTCCGTTCATTCGCCATCACCTCTATTTTATCGGGCTGATCTCTCCTGATTATTAATGTATTCTATCAGTTGCCCAGATATTAGAAGGATGTACAACAAAATTCTGTGAGAAGCATCACATCCTAGACCTGAATGTTTTTGCGAAACTCACCGTTCTCGAATAACGTCTGTCTATGCTTCAGTGATAACTGAAAGTATGGAAAAACATGAGCATCAATAGCGTGCAGCAGTTCCTTGGCCGTTTTGTTCGCGAGATCATAATCCCCCGTTGTAATGTGTTTACGAGACAAGGCATCCTCCAGCTCATCCTCATCCAGCAAAAAAATCTCTCCGTCCTTCAGCACAACAACATCCAGGTATAGATCGTCAAACCACGGAACACCCTGATCCGTGATTCCCTGGCTGCGGCAAGTATCAATATACCACTCGATAATCCGCTGCTGATCATCAAACATCGCCGTCACAACAAAATGTTCTCCCTTCGGATAGTATTGCAGCCACGAATATCCCTTATCCGCAATACAGAAGGTCGTGCCTCCATACGTCTTCCACAAGGGTTCTTTCAAATCCTGTATGGTATACAGCGTAATGTAACCTGTAAAAATTTTGGACTGAACGAACCGGCATGTAAATTGTCGGTTCGTAATCCGGCGCCAGTTTGCGCGATCCCCGAATTTCCGTTTCATACGAACCCCTCTTTGCCGACTGCAGATCCACGATCTGCTTTTAGATTGGTGAACAATGATACGTCTGCTTTGAAGTCAGGACAACGAGCCTGCTCAACACACGTATTCGAATAGTTACAGCTTACCATATTTAACGTATACACTCAAAACGAAGTCTTCTGTACAGTTTATCATGTGGCGTGTGATTTTTGATATCGTCTATCAGCCTGTCTTTCCGGCAGTAAAAAAACTGCTCCACCGGCGAACCGGGAAGCAGTCTCATAAAAATCAGGATATTGATTTGTGAGGCAGCGACTACTTAACCTCCTGAACCTGTTTGAGGCGTAGAAGGAGCGTCGGTCCCTCCGGTATCCCCATTGGTTCCACTATCAGACGGGACAATTTCACCCGGAGTTGTTATGGCCCCGTCACTCGGGCCTTCGCTTCCAGGGTCTGTTGTTCCCTGCCCCGGAGGTGTACCCCCGCCCGGCTGACCGTTGCCATTGCCGTTACCGCCATTGTTATTTCCGTTATTGTTTCCGTTGTTTTCATTTCCGTTTCCATTATTACCATTACCGTCATTACCGTTATTACCATTTTCACTGCCGTTTCCATTGCCATTGTTGCCGTTCGGATTCCCGTTATCCGTTCCTCCGTTGTCCGGATTATCCGTTCCTGGCCCCTCTGGCTCCGTACCCGTTCCAGCGTCTGTGCCCGGTTCAGGCTGCTGAGGCTCAATCTCCTGAGCTTCGATCATAAGCGAGACGGTATTGGACGGACTTGTTTCCTGACCGGATGACAGATCATAAGCCGTTACATAGTACTCATAGGTCAAACCTGGTAATGCACTCAAATCCTGCGCACTCGTTGATCCAACGGAGTCGATCAGATGGGTGAACTGAGCTTCTGACGTCTCCTTCCGGTAGATACGATACTGTGTATTCGCATCACCCGTTCCAGTCCAGTTCAGCGAAACCGTCTGAGTCGAAGCATTGTACGATGCGCTCAGTCCACTTACCGAAAGTTCGGGCTGTTGTGGTTCCTCTACAGGTGGTGGAGGTGCTTGACCTCCCTCAGGTGTTTTGAATTCCTTCACAGGAACACCTTTCAACGCATCACCCATGACCTTGGCAAAAAATGCTGCAGACAGCTTACTGCTGTTCTTGAGCATATGTTTGGCATCAGGATTGTCATAGCCCATCCAGACAGCACCGGTCCATTCTGGCGTGTAACCTACGAACCAGACGTCACGGTTAGAGCTGTTACCAGCGATACCGCTCTGCACCGTACCCGTTTTACCAGCAACTGGTCGATCCAGTCGTGCAGAACGTCCTGTACCGTCATTAACTACATTTTGCAGCATCTGTGTGAGCTGGTAAGCATTTTGCTCACTCATCACACGTTTGGTCTCTGATTTATCGTGTTTATACGTTGTTTTACCAGAGCTATCTTTAATTTCTTTGATGGAATACGCCTGCTGGTACTCACCCAGATTGGCAAACGCACTGTACGCCTGTGCCATCTCCAGCGTATTGGTCCCTTTGCTCAGACCTCCAAGAGCGATAGCCAGGTTTTTATCCTGATCTGTCAGCTGAATACCTACACTTTTCGCAAAATTAACCCCGGTGTTCACCCCGATCTTATCCAGCAGCCAAACGGCAGGGATATTCTCGGACTTCGTAATGGCATCCGTCATACTGATCGTAGAGGAGTAGCCATGGAGGTTGCCCGGACAGTAGTTGCCGAAACATTGCTTTTCATTGCTAAGCGGTGAATTGGCACTGTATTTCCCTGTCTCCAGCGCTGGTGCATAGGATACAATTGGTTTGAAGGCAGACCCCGGCTGTCTCCGGCTTTGCGTTACCCGGCTGTAACCTTTTGTCTGATAATCACGACCACCCAGCAATGCAACTAGACTGCCGTTCTCATGGTTCATAATAACCATCGAGCCTTGAACCTGTTGATCGTCCTTGCTTGCCTCAAACAAACTGTCATCAGAGAACGCATTCTCCATTGCGGTTTGAGCCTGTGCATCCATCGTAGTATAGATTTTAAATCCGCCGATATTCAGATCATCTTCTGTCATGCCTGTAACACGCTCCGCTTCACGCAGAACATAGTCAATGAAGGCTTGATATTTTCTGTCCTTCTCAGGCGGAGTATATTTGTACTCTACTGCTTTGGCTTCGTTCATCTCTGCCTCGGTGATATAACCCTGCTCGTACATTAATTGCAGGACCACACCGCGGCGTGCTTTTGAATCATTTGGATTGCTCAGCGGGTTATATGCAGATGGCCCTTTAGGCATTGCAGCCAACGTAGCAATCTCCCACAGGTCCAAATCTTTCAAATTGCTTTTTCCAAAATAAAATTCCGATGCAGCCTTGATCCCGTAACGCTGATGACCAAAGAAAATCCGGTTCAAGTACATTGTCAAAATCTCGTCTTTTGTGAAAGTACGTTCTAAAGCCGTTGCGATAGATACTTCTGTAGCTTTTCTGAAAAATGTCTTGTCACGCGATAGAAACATATTTTTGGCCAGCTGCTGGGTCAGTGTACTGCCACCCTCTACCATGGAACGTGCCATGATATCTTTCACAGCTGCCCGGCCAATGGACCAGAGATCTACACCTTGGTGCTCGTAGAAACGTTTATCCTCGGTTGCTACAAAGGCTTCCTTGACCAATTTAGGAATATCATCGGATTCCACAGGTTCCAGTTTTTTGATGGAGAGCTCACCCATAATATTACCGTTGCGATCATATACTTTTGAAGTTTCGTTAATCGTCGTTTTATTCATGTTAGCTTTAAGCAGTTTCTCGCCGTTGATCAGAATAAACAAATATCCAGCTAATGCACAAAATATGGCAATGGCCATGGTGAAAAACAAAGTCCATCCAACGCGTTTCCCCGTAATTTTTTTCTTTTTAGAGGTCTTTGGTTTCGCTTTTTGGTTTGACTTGTTATTGGTGTTGCGATTATTAGACCTCGATAACGGATCGTTTGGCATGTTACCTCCTGACTCCCTTTCAGTTGCATGTTTTCTATTTCTCTGGCAGCACAAGCTTATATTAACCCTATTTTGCCCGGAATGAAAAGAACAACCCATATTAGGTTGCTCTGTTCACTTCCTATACATCTAGACGAAATGGTTTGATAAAAGGTTTCGGAATTTTTAAGCTTCGCCGCCGTTGTCCTGCTGCATCAGCGATACGCTGCGTTGCGGTGTGAACGTGGAGATGGCATGCTTGTAGACCATTTGCTGGCGTCCGTCGCTGTCAATGACGATCGTAAAATTGTCAAATGCTTTGATCGTCCCGCGGATTTGGAAGCCATTGGTCAGATAGACCGTAGCCGGAATATTTTCTTTCCGCAGTTGGTTCAAGAACGTATCTTGGATGTTGATGGACTTGTTCATTAGCCGTACCCCCATTGGTTCATTTGAATTCATAGTGTAAGTAATATTCAATATCGCTGAGTAGCTTTCGTGCTATTATATCATGAACAGTTTCATATAATCCACAAAAACCCTACTCTAGGACTGTCCATCTTATTCTAAGACCATTTACAGCAATAAAAATTAGAATAATATTCTATTATATACCCCTTTTCCGGATTGCAGACAGGGTCACAAATATTATAATAACGCTTGAAGCGAAAGAGTTTCCAACTTTCATGTTCTATTAACAAAAAAAGCACGAATCACAGAGTTTTCACTCCAAAAATCGTGCTTCAGCTTTATATACGGAAATTCATTGATAAGCATTACCTGCGCCATTTGGTCCGGAAGTTGAACTAGGGTTATGCACTTTAATATGAACTCCTGATTCAGCTTTAGATGTACTAATGGAAGTCGAAAACCAATTTCCATTTTTAGGATATCTACCATTTACGTAAGTTTCTCCATATACATCATCACTAAAAAACCCTTTTTTTACAATTTGATATTTTAAATTAATACTAGTAGTTGAACCCAGTAGTTCTTGCCAACCATTTATCGTCACTGAAGAACCACTCATATTGAATGAAGAAGAACTGTATGCATTCACGACTGTGTAAGGATGACCATCATTTTTTGTAAAAGAAAAATCCCAATACGCTACTGAACTTGATAGAGGCATTATGTCATTATGTGTTGTTTTGTTTTCATTAGCTAGATTATTTTTTGTATTTATAACTTCATTTTGTATTCCTTGCTTCACTTTAGTGCTAATTGTTTCCTTTCCATCCACAACCAACTTCCAAATATTATCATTTTTAACAACAGGTAAATTCAATGTGTTTGATTCATTACCATTATTTCTATTTAATTTAAGAGTAACAACATAAGTATCCCCATCTTTATTGAGATCAAGAATTTCATAAGAAGAAAAATCATCACCTTTGAACAGTGCTTCATATTGATTTTTTTGTTCTTGAGTTGATGAGAAACGTTTGTCATCTACCCACTTAATTAACTCTTCTGAATCTTTATTACTGATTGCTTGAATGTAGTTTTCAACTGATTGCTTAGCTAATTCGAGCTCAGACTGTTGAATTGGACTTGCAGAAACACTTGTAGGAGCTACCATTATGAGCAAAGTAGTAAGAAGACCAAACATTTTCTTTTTGAAAAACATAAGAATGAAACCTCCTATTTCTATTTATTTTTTAGCGTAACTTTAATAAATATACTCTTTAGACAAACAAAGTTACGCTCCCTCTATTATATCAAAAAATCCAAAAATATGAAATATTTTATCATATTTTGTTTTTTTATAAGTCAAGTACTCTGAAATTAAAAGACAGAGTGTCATAACATTCAAGACTTTCAATTCACCTCGAAACTTCTAAGCATACAGATCGGCAGCCACCCACGTTGGAAATTGTCTATAGCGCCTATGTAAAATTTATCTTATCTGACTTAAAGACCGAGAATATATCCTTGAAATGGGCTGACAAAGCAGAAGTTTAACAGCAAGTGAGCAAATACATTGTTTTACAACCAAACTAATTCTAGAAAAAAAAAAAAAAAAAAAAAGACCGTTCCCCTTTAGAATAATGGGAAACGGTCGTAACTTAAATCTTGTCTTTGTTGTACTGCATACTTTACAAAGTTATGACCACTACAGAAACTTCAATAAAAATCATATATCTATAATTAAAACAATCCGTATTTCCATTTAATCATTTCACTGACTTGTTTATAATTCCCTTCAAAATTACCAGTATCCGTCACATCTACCCACTGAATATCCTTCATATGACGGAACCATGACAGCTGCCGCTTGGCAAAGCGGCGTGTATCCCGTTTCAACCACTCCACCGCGGCCTCCCAGCTCACTTCACCTTGCAGGTACGCGGCAATCTCTTTATATCCCAAGCCCTGCATCGAAATATGCCCTCTCGCTACCCCGCGCTCCAGTAGCGCCTTCACTTCATCCACAAGTCCCTGCTCAATCATCAGATCAATTCGTTCCTCAACTCGGGCATACAACTTCTGACGATCCATCGTAAGACCTACAATAAGCAGATCGTAAGGTGACTCTTTTTTCTGCACCGCAAGCTGTTCCGACCATTTTTCACCCGTCAGATGAAAGATTTCAAGTGCACGGACAATTCGCCGCTGATCATTCGGATGAAGACGTTCTGCACTGGCTGGATCAACTTCTCTCAACCGATCATGAAGCGCCTGAGCTCCGTGCTGCTGTGCATAACTGAACTGTTCCTCCCTGAATGCCTCGTCCGAACCGCTATCCGAAAACTGAAAACCATAACATACCGATTCCACATACAATCCCGTGCCGCCAACGATAAAGGGCAACTTACCTCGTCCATGAATCTCAGGAATCAGACGTGTGCAGCTCTCCTGAAACTCCGCAACAGAATACGGATATTCCGGTTCATGAATGTCAATGAGATGATGAGGAATGCCCTTCATTTCCTCGGGTGTAATTTTTGCGGTACCAATGTCCATTTCCCGATAAACTTGCATCGAATCTCCCGAGATGATCTCACAGTTAAAGGCCTGTGCCAGCTCGATGCTTAATCTCGTTTTACCTACTGCCGTTGGTCCGACCAGCACCAGCAGCTTGGGTTTTTGTTCAACTTCCGCTTTCAACATTAATCACTCCGTACAACGTTTTTGCATTGGCCCGATCCAGCACCTGGAATCCAAGTCGGTCAAACTCTGCGCTGCCGCGTTTTTCTTTCATCACTACCCGCTTTCGGGCGACTCTTTTGGCCTCCACAATACTTTCTTCTGCTAAAGCATGCGCATTCGCATAGTTTCGCAAAGGTTTGATTGCACTCGAATCCATCATGGGCTCACGGAACATCGGATCAAAATAAACGGTGTCACAGCTCCGATCCGGCAAGGAACGAAGCAGTTCCAGATGATCCTGATTACGAAGCTCAATCCGTCGAAAGGCTTGATCGATATCGGGCTCGTTGCTCTCATAATGAGACATGCCATCCAGCAGCAAGGTATATAGCGCTTCAGAGCTTTCACATGCAATGACATGTCCTTGAACACCTGTTGCCACCGCGAATACCAGGGAATCCGAACCCAGACCCGCCGTGCAATCCACAACCGTATCTCCTTCAATGACAGCACCGGCTTCCAGCATGGGGTCAGGCTCTCCTCTTAATACACGTTTGGCGCGTACAAACCCCATACTCGGGTGAAATTCAAGCTCGGATGCATCCTTACGAAACAAGCGTGCTCTCCCTTTCAGCACCACCAGAATCTCCTGAATGCCATATTGCTCAAGCAATTTGGGCAGAGAAGTCCTGTTGCGCGGGACGTAAGTGCCTCCAGTCGAAGCAGCCAGCGCACGCGCACGCTCCACCAGCGAGGCCGCCTCCTTGTCACCCGTCGTTATATACATAATATCCCCCTATAAAACTACATCACTCGTTTAAATAATTTCTCCAGATCATACGTTGAAAATGAAATCACAATCGGCCGTCCGTGTGGACACGTATATGGCTGACGACATGCCCCCAGGCGTTGGAGCAACACCTCTGCCTCCTGGTCCGTCAGCTTCTGATTTGCTTTAATAGACGCTTTACAGGAACACATAATCGAAGCTGCTTCACGCATCTTCGCCACGTCAATGCTACGCTCACTGAGAACCCATTCCGACATCTCTTCAATAATGTCCTTCTCGTCCCCCTGCGGGAACCAGTACGGATAAGAACGTACGCGGAACGTCTGCCCGCCAAAATGCTCCAGATACACTCCCGCTTGTTCAAACCAGGAAAGTCTCGCTTTCAGCTTTTCCGTCTCTGACGGCGTGAATTCAAGTGTAATCGGCAGCAGCAGCTCCTGGGAAGCTTGAGCCGGATTGCCAAACTTCTCATAATAGTATTCATAATTTACCCGCTCGTGGGCCGCATGCTGGTCGATCAAATACAGGCCCTCATCGTTCTGGGCAATCAGATATGTTCCGTGATGCTGTCCAATCAGACTTAGCTCAGGAAACGCAGGCATGGATGGGTCGGTTTGCATGGCAGCCGCCAGCTTGGCGGGATCAGGCATCGATGTATTTTTCCAGCCCCGATCCCCTCTTTGTGCAGCACTCGAAGAATACGACATACGGCTCTCTCTTACAGGATTGCTGTAAGAAGACGCACGATAGCCCTCTGCTTGCGTTTTTCCGGCTTCTCTGCCTGCATCACTTTTTAGTTCCCCATCTGGTTGGATCAACGCCTTGCTTGAACTTCCATCAGACTGTTTCGTCTTACTGGAAGGATTCGCTTGATGCAGCTCAGCACCATTTAGCTGGTCCATCAAGCCATATGCAGGCGTTGTCTCTGGCGGCGCTTCAGGTAAAGGAGGAGAGATCACACCCGCATCGTCAGAAAACGTCTGATCCGATTTTGGTTGTGAATTCCCTTCCTGTCTCTGATCGAGTCGCTGATCAAGCACTGTTCCTGGCTCCGCAGGTGCATCCAGGTCCGAATGATCATCCTCTGCGATTTTTGTATTTGGTTCCACTCGCCCAAGGGGGCCTTCTTGACTATAACCTTCACTGGTTTCCTGCTCTTTCACCGGCCCTCTTGGAAATAGAAACTGTTCCTGAATAAACGCGCTGTCATCTCCGCGCCTGATCTGCTGCTTGCGCACCTGCGGGATGAGCACCTCCTGCCGCAAAATGCCCCGCAATGTCGTTTCCACAAATTCGTACAGCTCTGCCTCTTTACTGAAGCGAACCTCCAGCTTTGCCGGATGTACGTTCACGTCTACCAGCGAGGGATGCATCTCGAGCTGTAATACAACCAGTGGAAAACGATTGATGGGCAGCAGCGTATGATAAGCTTTCAGAATAGCCTGATTCAATCCGTAGTTGCGAATATATCGTCCATTCACAATGGTAGACATCCCCGCACGGTTCGCGCGCGTCCATTCCGGCAGGCTGATCAGACCGCCGATCTTGTAATCCAGATTTTCGCCTTGAACAGGCAGCATTGCTTTCGCTGCGCTCGTTCCATAGATCGCCGCGACAACTTGTAACAAATCGCCGTTGCCCAGCGTCTGAAGCAGCGTATTTTCATTGTGTCGAAGTGTAAATGAGATATGAGGATGGGACATCGCCATCCGATATAACACATCCGAGATGTGTCCCAGCTCGGTCTGGATCGTTTTCATATACTTGAGCCTTGCGGGTGTATTATAAAATAGCTCCTTCACCACAAACTCCGTGCCCTGAGGTGAGGCAGCATCTTCGTGCTCGCACAGCTTGCCGCCTTCGATCACGATTCGCCGCCCTCGCCCGTCGTCTCCGCTGGCAGTCAGCACCTCCACCTTGGAGACAGCTGCAATACTTGGCAGCGCCTCTCCACGGAAGCCAAGACTGGTGATCTGAAACAGATCACGGCCATGCGTTATTTTGCTGGTCGCATGACGATAAAAGGCCGTCTCCAGATCATCCGGCTCAATCCCCGAGCCGTTATCCTTTACCCGGATGCGAAGCAGCCCGCCTTCCTCGACTGCAACCTCAATCTTTGTGGCCCCCGCATCGACTGCATTTTCGAGCAGCTCCTTCACAACCGAAGCAGGCCGCTCCACAACTTCACCTGCCGCAATCTGGTTGGCAATATGTTCATCAAGCACATGGATTTTCGCCACAGATTCTCCTCCTCCCGGTGACTCAGGATAATTGCTGTGCCTTCATTTTAAGCTCGTTTAATACCTGCATCGCCTGTAAAGGTGTCATATTCATAACATCAATGTCTTTCATATGGCGGATCAGCTCACGCGCAGGTTTATCTTCCACCACCACAGCCTGTGGAGACTGCATAACTTCCGGCTCGTCTTCATCAAAGATGGACAACTGCACGACTTGCTGTGATCCCTGACCAAAAGGAGTTTTCATACCCGTCTTCTCACGGTCATCATTGGCATAAGAGACTTCATGCTCCTGTGCTTTTGTCAGCTTCTTCTGTTCTGCAGCACTCGTCGATGCAAGCTCCATTTCAACGCCTGAAGCCGCTCCATCTTCAATCCGTTCCCGAATCAACGTCCCCTTGCCATCAGCAGATGCAGCTGGCCCGGAGCCCGGTGTTGATGTTTGCTGTGCAGTCATCAGTTTACTCTCACTCATGAACTCACTGCCAACCGCCACTTGTGAAGCCGCTTGTTCGAATCCGTGCAGCAGCCCGTTGGCACGCTCGATGATGCTGTCAGGCAGACCTGCAAGCCGGGCACAGTAAATACCGTAGCTGCTGCTCGCCGCTCCCGCAATCAGTTTGCGCAGGAAGTTCACCTTGTCCCCGCTCTCCTGTACCGCCATCGAATAGTTAGCCAGCTTGTCCAGACTTTCTTCCAGATGAGCCAGCTCATGGAAGTGTGTAGATACGAGCGCTTTACAACCGATCACATCATGCACATATTCAATTACCGACTGGGCAATCGCCATCCCCTCACTGGTCGAGGTTCCGCGGCCCAGCTCATCGATGATGATTAAGCTCCGCGGGGTTGCTTTTTCCGTCATCACCTGAATATCAGCCATCTCTACCATAAACGTACTTTGTCCGCCGATCAGATCATCCGCCGCGCCGATCCGCGTAAAGATTCGGTCCATAATAGGCACTTCCGCCTGCCCCGCCGGTACAAAACATCCGATCTGTGCCAGAATCGAAATCAGCGCCACCTGTCTCATATACGTGCTTTTTCCCGCCATATTCGGTCCGGTAATCAGCAGAATACGTGCTTCTTCCTCAGTCATCGCCGTATGGTTGGCTATAAAAGCTCCATCCCGCATCACTGCCTCAACGACCGGATGACGCCCCTGCTCAACAACCAGATTATAGCCATCTGTCAGCACAGGCTTCACAAAATTACGCTCTGCACTAATCACGGCAAACGATTGATAGACGTCAATCTCGGCCACCTGCTCGGCAAGCTTCTGCAGCCTTGCAATCTCCTGATTGAGAAGATCACGCAGCTCTGCAAACAGGCTGTACTCAATGTCCACCATTTTATCCTGAGCCTCGAGAATCAGGGTCTCCTTCTCTTTCAGTTCAGGTGTAATGTAACGTTCAGCGTTAGCAAGTGTTTGTTTGCGTTCATATCGTCCTTCAGGCAGTGAAGCCAGATTAGACTTCGTAATCTCGATATAATATCCGAACACTTTGTTGTACCCGATCTTCAGCGAGCGAATGCCTGTCGCTTCACGTTCTCTGGCTTCGAGCTCAGCAATCCATTGTTTGCCGTTCACCGAAGCCTCCCGCAGCTCATCCAGACGAGCGTGATACCCTTCGCGAATAAGTCCGCCGTCTCTGACCGACACTGGCGGTTCATCCACAATCGCCTGTCCGATCGCATCACGCAGATCAGCACAATCGTCCATCATTTCGGCAATATGCCGAAGCGTTGAAGAAGACGAATTCGCACAGTGCTGGCGCAGACTCGGAATTTTGTCCAGCGATGATCTGAGCGCATTCAGATCACGTCCATTGGCATTGCCAAAAGCAATACGGCCCACCAGCCGTTCCAGATCATAGATATCTTTGAGCTCGGACCGTAGATCCTCACGCAAAATAAACTGGTTGTACAGCGTATCTACCGCTTCCAGCCGCTCGTTAATTTTTCCTTTCTGCAAAAGAGGTTTATCCACCCAGCGCCGCATCATGCGCGCTCCCATAGACGTCTCCGTACGGTCCAGCAGCCACAGCAGCGAGCCCTTCTTCGAACGTTCGCGCACCGTCTCCACCAGCTCCAGATTACGGCGTGTAAACGGGTCCAGTATCATATAATGGTCAGGCTCATACGTAGATATTTGTGTCAATTGCCCCAGCGAGCGCTTCTGTGTTTCACTCAGATAAGAGAACAGCCGGGCAACACATGCCTGACGTTCAGGCTCCAATCTTGCCCACACGGATTCGCCAAACTGCTGACGCACAAGGTCCTCTTTGCTTTTGGTCCAGGCGGTGTAGACTACCGGGCGCCCAATCGGAGATGACTCCGATTCCACAAGCTCCAGCAGAGCGGCATCCCCCACAAGCTCGGATGGCTCATAGATGCCAATCTCGTCCTTCAGCCATTCCTTGGAATACGGGACAGATGTGACGTAAAGCTCCCCCGTAGACAGGTCGCAAGCAGCCAGCGCAAGTGTGTTCTGATTACCGGTCAGACATACCATATAGTTGTTGGATTTGTCTCCAAGCGTTTTGCCTTCCATCACCGTACCCGGTGTAACTACACGAACGATCTCCCGGCGTACCATGCCCTTCGTTACAGTCGGGTCCTCCATCTGCTCACAGATTGCAACTTTATATCCCTTCTCGATCAGACGCTGTATGTAATTTTCAGCAGAATGATATGGTACGCCGCACATTGGAATCTTGTCATCTGTTCCACCGTTACGAGCTGTTAAGGTAATCTCCAGTTCCCGAGCCGCATTGATCGCATCATCGAAAAACATTTCATAGAAATCACCTAATCTGAAAAAAAGAAAAGCATCCTGTGCTTCGGCCTTTACCTGCAAATATTGTTGAATCATTGGCGTGTACTGAGCCATGATATTGTTCCACCATCCGTTCCTGTGATGTGAGAAAGCAAGCACCCTGGAAGCCAATAAGGCGGTCAGGCACCTGGATGCACCTCCGCCTTATGTGTAGGCTATACACTGTTTTCTTCAAGGGCTTGCCTCTTACCTGATTCATATCTTCTTATAAGGGGTTCTGATTCAAATCTTCTTCATTAAGACATTCTGATTCAAATCTTCATTAAGGGCGTTCTGCTCCCCGTCTTTACAACTTCTTGCCTCTTTGCTTCCTATCAGTCATATGTTGACGTTAGAAAAGTCCTGTTTTTCATTATAACAAAAAAAAGCTGCTTCTTCATGAGCCTGCCCGAATATTCCATAGTTTACGGATATCCCGGCTCTCGTCCCAGGTCTGGCCCCGTTTACACAGCCGCATCAACGGCGCTGCATAACGCTCGTAACGCGCATATTCGCTCAACTGCCTGAGCTCATCCATCAGTGAGGGCACATAAGGCATCATGATTTCGCGCCGCCCTTCATAGAACGCCGAATGAACCTTCGACTCCGCCAGAGGACGCTGCTTCAGCTGATCATAGCTGCAAGCAATCAGCCCTGCAATAGCCACAACCCCTTTGGCTACAACCGGAGAGACAAGAAAACTGGGCAGGGTTCGATACTCGAAGCCGCCATAGGATTTCAGGCGAAAATCACCCAGTGCCCCATACCTTGGACGTCTGCCCGATCCGCGCGGGTCCTGCAGCACCGCAAGCGGCAGCGCCAAATAATTATCCAGAGCACGAAGTAATCCCCCCGTCAGCTGCACGCCGCTAAAATGAATATGTCCTCCCAGCGGTAGCCCCCGCTGCGGCATGCCGCCCGCCTGCCAGACCAAGGATGAATCACTGATGCTGCGCGAAGCCGCCGCGAAGGCACGCATCAGATGTGTTAACAGCTCACGCGGCTCCGCACTAGGTGCTGGTCTCAGCTCTGCAACGGGATATACACGCCTGCCGCCGATCGTCACCGAATCACAGCCTGCCACACCCGTACGCTCAAGAAAACGCGAAGCAGGCACAATTTTGGATTCAGGCATCTGCACAAGTAAAAACTCGGGGTCCATGCCCATTACAGGCGTTCGGCTAAACTGCTTCTCCTCGTTTAATGCCGCTTGATGCAGCTGCCAGCTATTCCTGTACATTGCACCAAGCTCCCCGTCACCTTTCCACGGATCCGGATCGACTGCAATGACAGCGCAGCCGCCATTACCCGAAGCCTCCAGGCGAACAGCCCCATGTTCCAGTCCTAGTGTATATAATGACTTGATCGCAAGGCGTTCCACCCGTTTATAGACCGATGAAGAGGTTTCACGCTCCAGCTCTTGCTCCTGCTTGGCGCCCATACCACTTGTATCCTTCCGTCGAATGCGAATCGCCTCAAGACAGCTGACATGCACATCGTATCGCACACGAAGCCCTGGCTCCCGCCTTCGCTGCTCACTGGTGGACAGCACCTCGATTCCCGCCTGCTTGAGCCGTGCCATCCGTTCACCGGAGCTTAGCTGTGCGTATGCCTGGACTGCTTCTTCAGCTTGTTGCATAACGTTCATCTCGTCCCCCCTTCCTCACTTCTCCTTTATAAGTTGAACTAAAGATTTTACACAATCCACTCCAATGACAGAACAACCTTCCAATCACTGTTATCCCCAGATTTTTTTGATCCCTTTTCTAAAGGGGAAAATCCGGTGAACAGCATATGCTTCCGATGTAGCTTTCTTGCAGAAAGCTTTCAGGTGACCGCTCCGCTTTTTCAGGTTTTTTCTGTCCTTTCCGTTCACGTGTAAATGAATAGTACAGCTTATATAATTTGACTTTTCTTTGCATTCATCAAAAAAGACCCCACAGCTGTGGAGCCTTCCCGTCAAGGTTCTTCTTCAGGCCAGTTCAGGCTTGCCACAACCCATTTTTCAAACTTTATGAAAGAAAGAGGGCTTCCGCCCTCTTCATTGCACCTTATGGTGCATATAATACCTCAGGTTAAGAGAAAAACATTAAATCAGGTTAAAATAAACACCTTCAAGCAAGCGGGATAAGTGATTTACAGCTCATCATCCAGCAGGTCCGGATCGAGATCATCATAGTCTCCATCGCCACTGCCATAGTCGTAATCCTTGTCTTCGTAATCACCGCAGCCATCCGTGCACACCTTCACACAGACTTTCGTTTCAGCCACGAGCTCTACAGCGAATTCCCGCTCAACCCGGATAATTACGCTGCCGCCGCCCGCAGACACTGTGGCTTCCACACAGCTCGGCTCCTGCGTTGCATCCGCAGAGACCTCAACCGTGGAAGTCCGGTGTTTCGGGTCCAGATAGGACAAAGGCACATGTTCTACATACGATACCGTTTCTTTGGCTACATCCGTCTGTGAATTTTTGTCATAGGAATACCAAATGTTGATATCGTAAGTACCAATAACTTCAATTCCGTCCCCCGCTGATACGGCTTCATACTGGTGGTTAATAATCCAAGCCCCCAAAATACTGGTCGGACCATTAGGCGGAGTCACGGTATGTGTTACGGTAGAGAACTTACGACCTTTGCCGCAGATCGCCTTCGTGATAATCTCTCTACATTGATGTTTATGACTCAATGACATCTTTAAACCTCCTCCATACAATCATTCACTACAAGTGTATGCAGGACATCCGTCTAGGGTGACAACTATTTTCTATGATTCGTTTGTAGATTGAGGCCGGTCTGATATTGGAGATGGCGCTTTGTCCTTCTTTGCAATTTTCAGATACATCTCAAGCTCGCGGCACAGCTGGAGAATAGCCGATCGCATCTCGAATTCTTCCCTCGTATCCGGCAGCTCCATTCGCTTGAATTCCTCCTGCACATCTGCCAGCAATTTCTCCGTCCGTCCAGTGTACGATTCGGTTAATACGTCCCGGCTAAGCTGATCGAACAGCTCTGACACCATCTCGGCATGCGGCATCTTCTGATACACCTGGGATACCAGATGCATCATATGCTGGATGGAATCCAGCTGCGTTTTGCGCATATAGAAGTATACACTCCAGCCTTCATTTGGATGAATCACCTGGTTTTCGAGTGAACGCTTGGCCGCTTCAATTCCGCCGAGCACCGCTTTATCTGCCTCAATTAACTCTTTGCCTGCCCACACTTCATCAGGATTACGCAAGGTTGCTGCGAATTCCTGGAAAATCTTCGAGAACAGCTCGTCAATTCGCTTGCGTATGCGCAGCATCTGCGGATCGGCCGCTGGCATATATGCCAGATTGACCACCATAGCCGAACCGAGACCAATTAACAGCAGCGCAATCTGAACGAGAATCACATGCAAATCCATCTCCCCGCCGCTAAACACGCGGAACACTACGACCGATCCAGTCACTATACCTTCTTTAAAGCCTGCCCGGACGATGACCGGGAACGCTGTTAATATGTATACACCGAGCACCCAATAATGAAAGCCGAGAAAGTGAAAAAGTACACTTGCAAACAAAAGTCCGACCACGGATGCAAAGAAACGTGCGGATATGGTGCGAATACTTCTTTTCCTGGTTACATCTACGCCCAGAATTGCGAGCAAGCCCGCTGACGTTGGTCCTGGCAAGCGGCACCAGTCAGCAATCAGAACAGCCATGAACGCTGCGATTGCAGTTTTAATTACTCTAAAGCCCATTTCTCATTCCATCTCCTCTAAGCTGTAAAAAGTTTGCGATCCGTGTGTAATCCGTTCTCTATCCGTTATGTTTGTCCAGAGAATACTTACCCTGTTTAATCCAGTTGTAACGACAGCCACATCCGTAGTATGACTCAACCAGTAACAAACTAGACGACGCCAACCGGCATGCACACAACATGCCGGTCACATAATGTGCCCAAAGAAGAAACACTGACATGGCTTTCACGGTATCAGCACCAGAATCTGCAAACGGTCTGTCAATTCATACCTTGCTCCTGTTTGAAACATCGCACATGAATCCTACCAAATATCGTACTTTATTTTGCGGTCACGGGCAACGTGACACCTCTTGTGAAATTGTATACATATGCTGCTGCAATTTAACTGGACTTTTCTATCTCCAATTCAATCGATTTTTCCTACCTTCAATTAAACCTGGCTTCTCTATCTCCGATCTAATTGAACCTCTCTATCTCCGCCCGGCCAGAAGCTTCCTCTCTGCATATACAACCAGCTGATACATGGCCGTTGCAACGGCTGCAATGATCAGCAGGCTTGATAATACAAGTGTGAAGTTGAACACCTGGAATCCGTATATGATCAAGTAACCCAGTCCCTCTTTGGCTACCAGAAATTCTCCCACAATGACCCCGACCCAAGCCATGCCCACGTTAACCTTCAACGTAGATACAATCGTAGGAAATGAAGCCGGGAACACCACTTTGGCAAAAATCTCGGAGCGCTGCCCGCCAAAGGTGCGAATCACCTTGACATAATTCGGATCAACCTCATTAAAGCTGTTATACACGACCAGCGTTGTAATAATGACCGTAATCGATAACGTGGTCATCACAATTGCGGTAAAACCCGCCCCGAACATCACAATAAAGATCGGACCCAGCGCAACCTTGGGCATACTGTTGAATACAACCATATACGGATCAAGCACTTTGGACAAAAAAGGAGACCACCAGATCAGAACAGCAAGCAGCGTTCCGACAAGAGTCCCCAGTAAAAACCCGACGACCGTTTCACCAACGGTCACCCCGACATGTGCCCATATTTCACCGCTGGCAACATCCTTGCCAATTTGACCGAAAATTTTGCTCGGATAACTGAAGAGCAGCACATCAATCCAGCGCAATCTGCCAGCCAGCTCCCACAGCAAAAACATGCAGACTAACATCGACAGTTGAACCGCAAGGATATGATGCCGCCACTTTGTCAGCCTGCGCATATGGTTATGATGAAGCTCTTCCAGCCAGCCCTCACGTGATTCCTGCTGCTGTTGATTCGATTCGTTCTGTCTCACGTATTTTTCTCACCTCCTCCAGACTGAACGAGTTCATCCCAGAGCGATTGAAACAGCTCATTAAAGCCGGCCTGCTCCCTTGCATAAAAGGGCTGCGCCATACGAATGTTCTCCGGCACAACGAACTCGCGCCGAATACGGCCAGGATTACGGTCCAGCACAATAACCCGGTCACTGACCGCAATCGCTTCAGACAGATCGTGCGTAACCAGCACAGACGTTTTGCCATACTCTCTTAACGTTTCCGAGACCAGATCCTCCAGCTGCAGCTTCGTTTGATAATCCAGCGCCGAGAACGGCTCATCCAGCAGCAAAATGGCAGGGTCTGTAGCAAGGGTCCGTACTAATGCCACCCGCTGCCGCATGCCCCCGGATAATTCCGACGGATACTGCTTTTCCGTCCCGCCTAGCCCCATGCTTGCGAGAAGCTCCCGTGTCCGTTCCCTGCTCTCTGCATTCAGATTGCCCGTCAATTCAAGTCCGATCAGCGCATTATCCAGAATGGTGCGCCATGGGAACAGATAATCCTGCTGTAACATGTAACCGATCCGGGGTGAGGGTCCTTGAACCGGGCTGCCTTCCACCTCAACCTTTCCTTGCGTAGGAAGAAGCAGTCCGGCGATGATGGACAATAACGTTGTTTTGCCACAGCCGCTGGGGCCGACCAGACTGACAAACTCCCCCTGACCGATCCCCAGACTTACATCTTCAATAGCCAAAGATGCTTCGCGCTCACTGACATAGACTTGTGATATATTTTCCAGTCGGATCACATTGCCGGAATCAGGCATCACTGCTCACTTCCTTCCCTGAATCCTGAATTCACTCTGGCTTGATCTGCTATCGATCCATCCTGCTTCCCATCTTTACTTCCCTGACTTCCCACTTCACCAGCATTACTCAGGGAGCCAGGGATTTCGCCTGTTCTGCAAAGGTCGAATCTACAATGGTGTTCAGCTCTACCTTTTGCTTTAATTCGCCCGCGGCACTCATGACATCCAGCAGATTGTTCCATTCCTGTTCATCAATAATCGGGTCTGTTGCATACGTGCCCTGTTCCTTGTAACGACTCACGCTACTGGTCAGAATCGCCGGGTCGATATCTTTGAAAAATGGCTTGATCACTTCCGCAATCTCTTCTGCCTTATGGGAATCTACCCATAATTGGGCCTTGTGAAGTGCATTTGTAAATTTCTGCACAAGGTCCTTGTTCTCGTTCAAATAGCTCTGTTTTGTCATAAAAACAGTATAGGGCAGATGTCCGCTTTCTGTGCCGAATGAGGCCACTACCTTGCCCCGGCCTTCCTGTTCAAAGATTGACGCCTGAGGTTCAAACAGCTGCACGTAATCCCCAGTGCCTGAAGCAAAGGCTGACGCGATATTGGCAAAATCCACATTCTGAATCAGCTCCAGATCACGCGACGGGTCAATGCCATGTTTATTCAATACAAACTCTCCCGCCATCTGCGGCATTCCGCCCTTGCGTTGTCCAAGAAACACACTTTGCTTTAATTGCTCCCAATCAAAGCTTTCTTGAGCATTCCGTGCAAACAGAAACGTTCCGTCCGTCTGGGTCAGCTGTGCAAAATTTATGACCGGGTCTTCTGCGCCCTGCTGATACACATAGATGGATGTCTCTGCACCCACGAGAGCAATATCTACCGAACCCGCGAGCAGGGCCGCCATCGTTTTATCTCCGCCAGCCGTAGTTTGTATATCCACCTCAAGCCCTTCTTCTGCAAAAAAACCTTGAGCCGCGGCAACATATTCCGGTGCGTAAAATACAGAGCGTGTTACTTCACCAATCGTAATCTTGGCTTCGTTCTCTTCCTTATTGCAGCTCGTCAGCGCAACAATGATAATCAGCAGGATCACAATACCCCGGATAAACCATGGCGTATATTTCATCACATGTCCCTCCTTTACTGGGTTTAGCCATTTCTCTCTACTATGGATATGCCGAGGCCCAGTAAAAGGTTAAGAACTTGCACGCAAAAAAAAAGCAGGCCAACCAGAATAATTCCGGCGGACCCGCGTTTAGCACATTACAGATTATAAATTTCAGTATATTTGGCTTCCAGATAATCAGCCAGGTAATCGGGGTTCAGCTCTTCACCAGTGACAGCCAGAATCAATTCGGAAGGGGTACGGCTCTTTCCGTATCGATAGATTTTATCCGTCAGCCAGTCTTTGATCGGAGTCAGGTTACCCGCAGCAATCAGGCTGTCCAGCTCAGGCATTTCCTTCCGCAGTGTGTGCATAATTTGTGCCGCATACATGTTACCGAGAGAATAGGAGGCAAAATACCCGAAATCTCCGCCTGACCAGTGTACATCCTGCAGAACACCCTCACCATCGTTGGTTGGCATAATGCCGAGATATTCTTTATATTTGGCATTCCACGTTTCGGGCAGGTCCTTCACCTCAAGCCCTTCATTAAACAGCATCTTTTCAATCTCATAACGAATAATAATATGCAAATTGTAGGTCAGCTCATCGGCTTCAATTCGAATCAGCGAGCTTTCCACCCGGTTAATCGCACGATAGAAATCCTCCAGCTTCACCTCACTCAGCTGCGGGAAATGCTGCTGCAGGTCTTGATAATAACGTGTCCAGAATGGCAGACTGCGACCAATCATATTTTCCCATAATCTGGACTGGGACTCATGAATGCCCATTGATGTTCCTTCTGCCAGCAGTGTTCCCGCCAGGCTCTCATCAATATTTTGCTCGTAAAGAGCATGTCCACCTTCATGTAATGAGCTGAAAATCGCACTGGTAACATCGTCCTGCAGATAGTTCGTTGTAATGCGGACATCACCCGGATTAAGCCCTGTTGCAAACGGATGTACGCTCTCGTCAAGGCGACCTGCTTCAAAGTCATACCCCATCTGCTCCAGAATAAACAGACTGAATTTCTCCTGCTGCTTCGGATCGAAGATCTGCTGCAGGAACCCCGTTTCCGGCTTGTTCCCGGACGCATTAATCTTCTCCTGAAGTGGAACGAGACGAGCCTTGAGCCTAGCAAACACCTCATCCACCTTTTCTACAGTCAGGTCTGGTTCGTACATATCCAGCAGTGTATCATATCTTGTATTTTTCACACCCCAGTAGTCGATAAACTCCTGTTTGAGCTTGACGATTTCCGTGAGGTATGGCGAGAAGCCCGCATAATCACTTTGGTGCTTGGCATCTTCCCAGGCTGTCTCCGATTTGGCTGTAAGCACCGTATACGCCTGTACTTTTTCCGGCGGAACCGACTGACTGCGGTCATATTCCTTTTTGCACTCTTGTACGAGACGACGATCCTGATCTTCAAGCTGCTCCAGCACTTCCGGCTGGGTCAACAGTTCCAGATATGCCTTCATTTCTTCCGAGGTTTGCAGCTTGAAAGCTTCTGTAGAGAGCATGCCTAACGTTTCCGAACGCGTTGGCACGCCTTTTTTCGGCGCACCTGTGCGCAGATCCCAGTGAAGCAAACCGATGGCTTCATGATAACTTTTAATTTTACGGGCCAAAATAAGGAAGGATTGCAGCTGCTGCTGTGTTTGTTTATCCATCGTTAAAGCTCACCTCTTCAAAAAAAATGTGTACACCCTATTGATGATACTTTTTGCATTGCGTATAATCAACTTTTGACAGAAGCATATTGCATTATTCTTCTAAAAAACGGGGTCGTGGTCTGCGGATTGCGATATCCCAACACTAATCAAGGGCGTGTAGGACAAGCTGCTCATGCAAGTAGCCGTGCTCGTCGTATTGGATAACAGGAGGCAATGGACATGAACAACATTCAAGAGATTTTGCAGCACAACCAATCATTTGTCGAGACTAAAGAATACGAGAAGTATACGGCTAGCAAGTTTCCAACCAAAAAGATGGTCATCATCACTTGTATGGATACCCGTCTGGTCGAGTTGCTGCCCAAAGCCATGAATCTGAAGAATGGCGATGTGAAAATTATTAAAAACGCCGGTGCGATTATCTCTCAGCCTTTCGGAAGTGTTATGCGTTCCGTTCTGGTTGCCATCTATGAACTGGGCGCAGATGAGGTTCTCGTTGTCGGACATACGGAATGTGGCATGGCGTCACTGCATGCAGAAACGATGATTGGTCATATGGAGGAACGTGGTGTTTCCAAGGAAGTCATGTCTACACTGGAAAACTCCGGCATTCGTTTGCAAAAATGGCTGCGCGGGTTTGACAGCGTCGAAGAAGGGGTAAAAGGTACTGTGCAGGTCATCAAGAAACACCCCCTGCTTCCACCGAATGTGCCTGTTCACGGCATGGTTATCGATTCTTACACAGGTAAGCTCGATCTTGTCGCTGACGGGTACGAACAACAGGCATCTCTCTAAAAATATTTTGCATTTGCGGGCCCTCGGGTCCGCTCTTTTTTTGTCTAAATTAAGGCAGTTAAGCTGTCAGGTTGTCAAACCATACAGTTTCAGTGTACACTTTTATGAAAGCGGTCAACGAAAGCGAATAAGATGGTTTTCCTTGACCCAGCCCTAATATTAAGGAGACATGTGCATGAACATACTTTCCTACGGATTGCTCGGGCTGCTTACCCGCGAGGAGTCTTCCGGTTATGATCTGATGCTGAAGATTCAGCCGCATTGGCAGGCCAAACACAGCCAGATCTACCCGCTCCTGTCCAAGATGGAAAACGATGAGTTACTCGCCTCCCGCTGGGTACAACAGTCTGACAAACCGGACAAAAAAATGTATGCAGTTACGGACAAAGGCATTCAAAAGTTGTTGGAGTGGATGATCACTCCAGTCACTGCACCCGTTACACGTGATGAATTCAATCTTCGTATTCTCTGTGTTGGTATCGCCGAAGATGGAAGCATGAGACGTATTCTGAATGAGCGCAAAAGCTGGTTTATGGAACGGATACGGTATTTTGAAGATTTGAAATCACGTATACCTCAGGACAACCTTCGCATAGGCAGCCGTGAATTCGGCAGTTACATTTTGGTGCAGAAAGGGCTGATGAACGCCCAAACCGGTCTGGAATGGTGTAATTGGGTGACCCAGCTTCTCGATGGTCAGGCGGCCATTCAGGACCCCAGTCCAAGTATTTCAGAAATTTAATTTAAAATTTTGAAACGTTCCAGCAAGTCAGCCGTATTACTTGAGTAAGGCCCATATTTGGGTGAAGCAAACAAATTTAATCAGGGGGTTACGATCTATACAATGAAGAAAAAATTTGGAATTAAACATCTGATGATGGTTTTCATGGCGTTTACACTTTTGTTCGCAACCGTTGGTGTTACCAATCCGGACAGTGCTGATGCAAGACGTGGCGGTGGCGGTTTCAAATCTGGAACGAAAAGTTACACTAACACCCCTAAGAAATCAGACAATAACGTAAGTCAGTCCAATTCCCGTAACAACTCCAATACTGGCGCAGCGGCGAATAACCGTGGCGGATTCTTTGGCGGTGGCGGCGGATTTATGAAAGGTATGATGCTGGGTGGTCTGGCTGGTATGCTGTTCGGCGGATTGTTTGGCGGCATGGGCGCACTTGGCAACATTCTCGGCTTGCTCGTAAACGTAGCGGCAATCATGCTGATCGTTATGCTGGCTATGGCACTCTTCAGAGCAATCACGAATCGCCGCAAACCTGCAGCAGATGGTCGCTACGACCGTCGCGATGATCGTGACGATGATCGCAACAGAAACGGACGGTACTAAGCTCTATGGTTCTAAGTATGGATGAGATTGTGAATGCGATCTGCATTCACATGGCAGAGCGTAAAGGGGTACGTCCTACAGATGTAAATGTGGAGTTAAGCTGGGAAGAAGATACGGGATATTCCGCAGAAGTCTGGATTCAAGGCCGCAGTCAGTTTCTGGTCGAGTCCAACATGATTGAAGCGATCCTGCGATACCTGCACAGCGAATACAACATTCGAGCGTACCGTGAGGATGTCACCCTGGATCTCGATGAAGAGATCACAGCGATTGTGAATCAACAATACTAAACAGGTAACAGGTCAAGCATCTGGCCTGATATACGAAAGACCGTCTCTCCTCTGTCATCTGACAGAGATGGAGACGGTCTTTTTGTTATGAATCCTGGAATCGGTTCTTTTGCTATAAAATTTAGGATCGGTCTTTTGCTAGAAATCTAGGCTTGAAGTTTAACCAGGCTGTAGTTCTTTTTACCTTTGCGGATAATAATGAACTTGCCACCGATCGCATGCTCTGCGGATACTGTAAAATCAAGCTCGGTAATTTTCTCACCGTTCATGGAGATCGCGCCTTTGGTCACATCCTCACGGGCTTGGCGTTTGGACGGCTCCAGACCCAGCTCCACCAACCAGTCAACGATATTTTTAGCCTCGCCGTCTGTTTCATAGGTTGGCATCTCCTTGAAGCCCTGCTCGATCTCATCCGCTGTCAGGGAACGAATATCACCGCTGAACAGAGCAGCTGTAATACGTTTTGCCTGCTCCAGCATCTCTTCACCATGAACAAACCTGGTCATTTCCTCGGCCAGTGCCTTCTGTGCTTCACGTTTATGCGGCTCTGTCTCCACCTTCTCAGCCAAGGCCTCAATCTCTTCTTTGCTCAGGAAGGTGAAGTATTTCAAGTACTTGATAACATCCCGGTCATCCGTATTTGCCCAGAACTGATAGAACTCAAAAGGTGTTGTTTTGTTCGGATCAAGCCAGATCGCGCCGCCAGCTGTTTTACCAAACTTCGTACCATCTGACTTCAGCATCAGCGGAATGGTCAATCCGAAAGCTTTAGCCTCTGGTCCTTCTTTTTTGCGAATCAGATCCAGACCGCTGGTGATATTGCCCCACTGATCCGACCCACCGATCTGCAGCTGTACATCCTCCGTCTGGAACAGGTGCAGATAATCGAGGGATTGCAGGATCTGGTAGGAGAATTCCGTAAAGGAGATACCACCTTCAAGACGGCTCGCCACCACATCTTTCGCAAGCATAGTATTCAGGTTAAAGTTTTTACCGTAATCACGCAGGAACTCAATGATGTTAATTTTGTGAGTCCAGTCATAGTTGTTCACCATGCGAACCTGATTGTCACCTTCGGTCATAAACAGCTTTTTCATCTGTGCAGTCAGTGCGTCCACATTGGCCTGCACCTGTTCCAGCGTCTGCAAGGAACGCTCGGACTGACGACCACTTGGATCACCAATCGTACCTGTTGCACCACCGATCAGGATCACTGGACGGTGCCCCGCAAGCTGGAAGCGTTTCAGCATCATAAACGGAATCAAGTGTCCAATATGCATGCTGTCACCTGTTGGATCTACACCGCAGTACAAGGAGATTGATTTCGTCTCTGTCAGTTCTCGCAGCCCTTCTGCGTCCGTTTGCTGGTTAATGGCATCGCGCCACTGAAGTTCGTCAATAATGTTCATTCCAATAACCCCTTTTCTTTGATCAAAATACAGTCATGACTTACGTTCTCTGGTGCGGAAGATGACATTGCAACGGCATTTTTGAACACAAAAAAATCGTCGCCTTGTCTTCATAGACACAGGGACGATTAGAATAACCGTGGTACCACCCAAATTGCATGGATAACTCTCTGAACGTTCATACGCTCAAATACTGTAATCCATACCACTTTCAGCAATGTATCGTTTGCTCATCCGCTTGGCATTACCCAAGTACTCCAGAGTGTAATTCGCAGCCCTTGTATGTATCAGGTTCCATCACCCCCTGACTTTCTGTAACAGGGACAAAGCCGCTACTGCGCTCTATCAACGTAATTCATGTATTTAATTATAGCCAGTATAGCGGAACGTTATGGGCAATGCAAGCGTAAGTATCCCGATTACCCAATGCACAATAAAAACAAAAAGTTCTATTCCCTCTAAAAAAACGTTGTCCTAATAGTCAATATTCAGCCAGTATAATGAATTATAACCCGATCCGAAGCTGGTCATGATAATACTCATAGGCCTTCTCTGCCACGTGGTCGTCGTTATTCCACAGCTGCTGATCCAACTCATCCAGAAGCTGCTCTTGTTCAGCTCCAAGATATCGCGGAATGTCCCATAGTGCCGTCAGCCTGTCATCATCGGCCAAAGTCTCAAAACAAGCATACTGCTCTTGAATATTGCTCAGCACCTGATGAGCACCAATCGTATGCAGTGCCCGGCAAGCGAACTGATAAGCCTCTTCTCCCCAGTTGCAGAAAAACTGCATGAACCCGCCATTATAGACATCAGCCTCAAGCAACCATAAGGCCGCAATCTCCTGTTCATGTACGGAAAGCGAGGCCCAGCCGCCCTCAGAGCTGTTCTTTTTCTCCACAAAAGCGAGTGCATAGTCATACCAAATATCCTGAATGTCCTGCTCACTCATGTTATTGCTCTCCCTTCTTCCTGGGCTGATAACTTTCCAGTTCGTGCCGTTTGCCGCCAAGGTGCCATGAGAGATAAGGCTCACCGATGTTTTCAAAAGCCGCTCGAACGTTGTTTTCGATTTCCTGCCACACTTCACTTGTGTAGTCAAGATGTGTATGCACATTATCGACACCATACTTCTTGAGCAGGTTGACATGTGCAGCTGTGAAAATCATATCCTCCAGTAGCCAGTATAACACCTCTTCTGTCTGCTTCAGCTTTCTAGTCAACGAAGGTACACCTCGTTCATAGATCGTTACGATATAATAGTCATCATCAATCTCGACGTAAGGTACACCTTCCCATTTAAACGTTTCACCCAAGCGGTTCACATAACTCTCCATCTGTTCCCTTGGATACACCGTCCGCGATAACAACGAAAGGAGCTCTTCTACGAGATCCTGTATACTAAGAATTTCGGATATGAGGGCCACCTTCCTTCTCTGAATTCTTCTGACACATTCTAATGAAAAAGCTGCCCTTCGGCAGCTTTCTCCCTTTTTCAGTTTATATCGTACCTGTCAGGTCCCGCAGAACGTCTTATACGCAGGATCACATGACACAGGCTTGGCAGCAAATTGCTCCTGTTCTGGCGTATACGCATACGGATGCTGGAGAATATCCAGCAAAGGCTGAAGCAGCGTGTAGTCTCCATCCCGCTCCGCTCGTTCCAGCACCTCTTCTACGCGATCGTTCCGTGGAATAACGGCAGGATTGCTGCGTTTCATCAGCTGCATCACCGCATCAGCAGATTCTGATTGTCTGCCTAACCTGGCTTGCCAACGTTCGTACCAGTCATTCGAATCCGAATGGGTGCTCAGCGTCGAGCTTTCCCATCTGTTCTGTGTCAACGCGACAAAAGTATTCGTGTAATCCGCAGCATGCTTTTCCATCAAGTCCAGTAGGTCTTTCACCAGCACTTCATCTTCTGATTCTTCGGAAAACAGTCCCAGCTTGCCACGCATCCCCGTTAACCAATATTGATGATACAGCTCCGAGAACTGTGCAATAGCATCCTGGGCGATCTGTACAGCCTCGTCTTCATCATCATGCAGTAGCGGCAGCAGAGTTTCTGCAAAACGCGCCAGATTCCAGCCTGCAATATATGGCTGATTCCCATAAGCATAACGCCCCTGTGTATCAATGGAGCTAAAAACCGTTGCAGGATTATACGTATCCATAAAGGCGCAGGGCCCGTAGTCAATCGTCTCTCCGCTGATGGCCATATTATCCGTATTCATCACCCCATGAATGAAGCCTACACACTGCCATTTCGAAACAAGCTGCGCCTGAAGCCGGATCACTTCCTGAAGCAACCTCAGGTAACGCTGCTCGTTATGTTCAATCTGTGGAAAATGTCGCTGCAGCGTATAGTCTGCCAACGCACGCAAATCCGCTACCTCTCCCCACCTTGCAGCATACTGGAATGTAGCTACGCGGATGTGACTCGCTGCAACCCGGGTGAGAATAGCGCCTGGCCGCTCGGTTTCACGATAAATGCTCTCCCCCGTAGACACCACAGCCAGACTCCGTGTTGTCGGGATTCCCAGGCCATGCATTGCTTCACTGATGATATATTCACGAAGCATGGGGCCAACAGCGGCACGCCCATCCCCTCCGCGAGAATAAGGTGTTCGGCCCGATCCTTTTAACTGAATATCCAACCTGTCTCCTTGCGGGGTAATCTGTTCACCCAGCAGGAGCGCACGTCCATCTCCAAGCATATTAAAATTGCCAAATTGATGGCCTGCGTAGGCCTGCGCCAGAGGCCTTGCGCCATCAGGCAATGTATTGCCTGCGAAAATCGCTGCACCTTCAGCACTTTCCAGTGCATCTGCCTGTAATCCAAGGCTGGCGGCCAGTGTTTTATTCAATATGATCAATTCAGGCGACTGGACAGGTACTGCATTCTGGCTTGTATAAAAGGCTTGCGGCAGCTCGGCGTAGCTGAGCTCCAGATTCCAGCCTGCTTCTACAGCTTTCTTTTTCATGGGTCACACTCCTTCTTCATAACAAAGGGTTCCTTTGTTTATCTTCGTGTAGCCTTTGTGAACCCATGCTCATTTATGTAGTCGCATGGACATTTCAAGGTATTGCATTTCATATTCTGACAAACAGCATCATCTTCTTACTGGACTCCGGCTTCTTCTTCGCTTACTTCGAAGGAATCGGATAATCCGTAACGATCACATTATCGACCCAACCGTTCAGGGAAGCGACAAACGCCTGATGTGCAGGATGCGGACCATATGCGCGTAACGCTTCCTGATCTTCAAATGTTACTCTTAATCCCAACGTAAAACCTTGAATCCGATCCGTCTCTTCGGTGATGTTCACTCCGGCGGTCAGATCAATAATTCCGGGAATCTGGTCCTGAAGCGCAAGCAATTGCGATACAAACTCCTGCTGCTTGGCAGGCGTAATCTTGTCATTAAACTTGAAAACGACCAAGTGTTCAAACATCCAGTTCCAGCTCCTTAGAAGAACAATTTTACATCTATGGCGTGTCTCCATTATTTTAAATTAAACCTGTTCTGAACTCAAATGAATTCCCTCATCCCGCCATTTCGGTATAATAAGCAATATCGTTCAAGAAAGCGGACTTGCATGCACGTTATACTAACGACAACTTACCAGAAAGAAGGTGCATCATGAATCGCGAAGTTCGAACTGTCGTCTATGATACAGATTTGAAGCTGGAGGCTTATCAATTTGAGGGCATCATGCAGAAGTTCCCGAATCATTTTCACGACTATTATGTGATCGGATTTATTGAAGAGGGCAAACGGCATCTGGTCTGCAAAAATGAAGAATATATACTAAACAGCGGGGATATGATCGTTTTTAATCCACATGACCCGCATGCCTGCGAGCAGGTAGATGGGCGCAAGCTGGATTACCGGTGTATTAATATTCAGCCTGAGGTGATGGAGGAGTATGTTCGTGAGATTACAGGGCAAACGTATTTACCACGCTTCACCGCCCCTGTTCTCTACCAAAGTGAGCTTGTGCCTTCGCTGCATGAACTGCATCAGATTATTCTTGATGAGCAGTCTGATTTCTGTAAAGAGGAGCTGCTGCTCCTGCTTCTGGATCAGATGCTCAAGGATTGTTGTGATCCTGGGCCGCCCGAACCTGCCCAGCATGTTACTTTTGAGATCAGACAACTGTGCAGTTATATTGAATCCCGTTACGCTGAAAACATCACCTTGAACGAACTATCCGAGATTTCAGGCATCAGTAAATACCATCTGCTGCGCCTGTTCACTCGTCAAAAAGGGATATCCCCCTACCGCTATCTGGAGACCATTCGCATTAATCAAGCCAAGCGCCTGCTGGAGCAGGGTTTGCAGCCTATTGATGTTGCTGTACAGACAGGTTTCAGCGATCAGAGCCATTTCACTAACTTTTTCAAAAAACTGATCGGATTAACACCCAAACAGTACAGTCGCATTTTCAATCACGGTTCTGAATCAGTTCGCTTGCAGGAGAGTATCCAATGACTTCAATACGTCATCAGAGCCATAGGTCCACCGGACATCTTCTTGCTTTGTTTACCATCCTGATCTGGGGAACAACCTTTGTTTCGACTAAAGTGTTATTGGTGGATTTCACACCGATCGAAATTTTGCTGTTTCGTTTCCTGATCGGATATGTCATCTTATGCATCATCTACCCGCGGATACAGCGGGTCGTATCTATTCGGGACGAAGCGTTATACATCTGTGCAGGCTTATGCGGCGTAACCTTATACTTTCTTATTGAAAATCTTGCCCTGGTGTATACAACAGCTTCCAATGCAGGCATCATCGTATCTGTCGCTCCTTTCTTCACCGCTGTATTTGCCCATTTCTTCCTGGATGGAGAAAAGATAACCCGCCGCTTCCTGGCTGGATTCGCCATAGCGATATGTGGCATCATACTTGTTACATTCAACGGCAGTTATATGTTACAGCTAAACCCTGTCGGTGATTTGCTTGCCTTCATTGCTCCTGTGGTATGGGCCATTTACTCTGTACTGATGCGTAAAATCAGTTCACGCAAGGTTCATATGATTGGAGCAACACGCAAAGTTTTTTTCTATGGCCTGCTCTTCATGCTGCCAGCGCTGTTTCTGTTTGATTTTGAACTAAACCTTGCCCGGTTCTATCACATCTCTAATATTTCCAATCTGCTCTTCCTTGGCGTAGGCGCTTCTGCTCTGTGCTTTGTGACCTGGAATCAAGCTGTCAAGCTGCTTGGAGCTATTCATACCAGCGTGTATATCTATGTTGTGCCTGTAATTACGGTGGTGTCCTCCGCCCTTATTCTTCATGAACGATTGACATGGGTGAGCATTCTGGGCGCATCCCTTACGCTCTATGGTTCTTATGTTTCAGAGAGTAATTCGAGAAAAAACAAAAAGAATTTTACTTTATCCAAATTACACCGCAACGCTTGATTCACTCCTGTCGTAAACATACGTAAAAACGTGTGTGTAAAAAAAACAAAAGACACGCCTCTTTCAAAGGGTTCGTGTCTTTCTGTCTTTTTGTCAGCCTCCGCAGCCTTGCGCGAACTACTCTCCCATTTCTACCGCATTGAATGAACGGTTATCCGATTATTCCTCATGCCCGGGATCATTTCAAACGAGACATTAACAGCTCAAGCTCCTGCTTCTGCAAGTGTCTCCATTCCCCCCGTTTTAATTGCTCATCCAACGTAATGTTCATAATGCGAACCCGCTCCAGCTTCAGCACCCTGTATCCAAGTGCCTTACACATTCGGCGAATTTGCAGATTCAGCCCCTGTGTCAAAATGATGCGAAAAACCTTCTCATTCACCCTTTGCACTTCACAAGGCTTGGTCACCACGTTTAAAATTTCCACCCCTGCTGACATCTGCTGTACAAATGAATCCGAGATGGGCTTGTCTACAGTGACGATATATTCTTTTTCATGATTATGCTCTGAGCGCATCATCTTGTTCACAATATCTCCATCATTGGTCAGCAGAATCAAACCCTCCGACGCTTTATCCAAACGGCCAACCGCAAATATGCGTGCAGGGTAGTTGACGTATTGAATGATATTGCCTTCAACATGTTCAGCAGCAGTGCAGACGATACCTACGGGTTTGTTCAACAGGATATACACGGCTTCCGGATTTCGCTGTGGGATGCTCTCACCATCCATATGCACAACGTCTCCATGCTGTACCGTATCTCCCTTTACACATACCTTGCCGTTAATCGTAATCCTGCCAGCTGCAATTCTCCTTGTCGTCTCCCTGCGGGAGCAGTATCCTGTCTCACTTATGTACTTGTTGATTAACATCGTTCACCGCATTTCTTCGTTTTACTCCATCATATTTCATCATTCATTATCATCGTCGTCCAGAAACCAAACTCCATCTTCTCATGGATTGGCTCGTGAAGCAACTGCGTCTCGTACTGTATAAAATCCATGTCAGATATTGCGACCGAGAAACGTTATCTCGCCAAGCTTTAACATAATTTTACAAAAAAATAGCTTGTACATTTTCAAATTTATGGTATAAATTAGATGTGAAAATAAACATATATTTCAATTTATAAATTTTATATCCATTTAGGAGGTACACATTTGAGAACGATCTTCGCTTTAAGCTGCGGTTTCTATCTGTTAATCGGCATAACCAGCGTAGTTCTGGGTGCACTTCTGCCTGTTTTATTGCCACATTACGAGCGCGGCTACAGTGACGGAGGATTTTTGCTGTTTTTGCAGTTTCTCGGCTTTCTTGTCGGTGTTCTGCTGTCTCCCTCCATGACTGCCAAAATGGGTCGCAAATGGATGCTCACGCTGGCATTGATCTGCATCGTGGCAGCTTATCTTCTGCTTGGCTGGTTGCCATCATGGGAGATCGTGCTGCTGTTAACCGTTATTGTAGGCTTTGGCTCAGGGATTATTGAACCTTCCGTAGGAGCCTTCACGATTGAATTTACAGAGAACCAGAAAGCCGTCGCCATGTCCAAGCTCGATGTGTTCTTTGCACTGGGTGCACTTCTTATTCCCGCCGCTGCGGCCTTGTTTATCTGGCTGGAACAGTGGCACCTCACCTTCTTTACCGTTGCGATTCTGGCTTTCATGCTCATGCTGCTGTGGGTAAGCATGCCACGATCTGCCGCACAATATCTGGAGCAAGCCGGAGAGAATACGGCTGACCTACGAACAGAAAAGAAATCCCGTTATTCCAAAAAGCAGCTGGGGCTGCTCACCATCTTTGTTGTGTTTTTCTTTGTGTATATGGGGCTTGAGCTTGGGCTGATGAATTTCCTGCCCTCCATTCTTGTAGAGCGTCTGGAGCTGTCGGAATCCATCGCTTCCCTTAGTGTTTCCATTTTGTGGATCGCGATGATTGTGGGCCGTCTTTTCTCGGGTAAAATTGCTGAAGCCGTGCAGTATATGCCGTTCCTGATCTGGAGCACGGTCGGAACATTACTGTTTACCATGTCCATGGTCTTTGTATCTGGTCAATGGGTCACATACGTGCTGATTTTTGGTACAGGTCTGTTTATGTCCGGGCTATTCTGTATTGCGCTGGTCTATGCCAACGTACTGATCCCTGGTATGACGGAAAGAACGACCAGCATTCTCATCGCTTCCGGCGGCATTGGTGGTGCAGTCTTGCAATATCTAACCGGGTGGAGCATGAGTGCATGGCCTGTCGTTGGAACCATCTGGATTTTGGCAGGATTTTGCGTTCTTTTATTACTGACTCTTCTGCTTTCCTATCTCTGGAACACTCGACAGGATATGCTCGGCTCAACCTTCACACAGCAAACCAAGGAAATATAAATTTCAGCGCATCACAAAGTACATTCACTTGAAGTCTTGAAAGGGGTGATGCAGCCCATCCGGAAAAAATTCGTATAGTTTAACCCAGCTTGTACACCAAAATATTGGAGGAAATTGCATGCAGACTTTAACCAATAACCGCTTTATCGTCGGAAACGGGATTAAGTTGATTGACGATTCAGGTGTGGAATACCTTGACGGCGTCTCGGGCACGTTTAATCTGTCACTGGGTTATAATCACCCGCATGTAGTCCGTAAAATTCAGGAACAGGTCGGCAATCTTACGCATATGTCCTCCTCCTTCACCGAACCTTATGTCAATGAGGTGCTGGATCACTTGGTCGAATACGCTCCTAACGATATCAATACCGGATGGATGCGGGATATTACCGGGTCCACAGCCAATGAGTGCGCAACGAAAATAGCTCAAAAGTATACTGGCTCAACGGATATTATCAGTCTGTATCTCTCTCACCATGGACAGACCCAATTTGCAACAGGCATCTCGGGTAATGCCTTCAGACGCAAACGTTTCCCCAACTCTTCTGCCGCCAATGCGGTTCATGTACCCGCCCCGTATTGTTACCGTTGCCCGTTCAAAAGCGAAAGCAGCGAATGTGGCTATCAATGTGTTGAAGCGATATCAGATGCGATTGATTACGCAAGTTCAGGCTCCGTCGCCTGCATGATTATTGAACCTATCCTCGGAAATGGCGGCAACATCATACCTCCGCTCGGATATTTCCAACGTCTGCGCAAGTTATGTGATGAGAACAACATGCTGCTGATTGCCGATGAAGTCCAAACCGGGATCGGTCGGACAGGCACCATGTTTGCCAGCGAGCTGTTTGATATTCGTCCCGACATGATTACCCTTGCCAAAGGTTTGGGCGGCATCGGAGTACCCGTGGCTGCTGTGCTGATGCAATCACGGTTGAACGTGCTGGAAAAGCACGAGCACTCCTTCACCTCGGGAAGCAATCTCATCTCGGTTACTGCCGCCAAATCCACGATGGAAGTTGTATCTGAACCCGGTTTCCTGGATGCAGTGAAACGCAAAGGCATGTTACTCGGGGGATTGCTGCAAGAGCTTGCACAGAAATACCCGAGCATTGGTGAAGCCCGCGGTGTCGGGCTGATGTGGGGGCTTGAAATTGTCGGTGATCAGAACGAACCGGATACGCCAAAGACCAATGCCATTATTGACCGCGCTTTTACAGACCAGAACCTGATCCTGCGCAGTTCACGCTATGGCTTTGGCAACGTTGTTAAAGTAAGGCCGTCCCTGACCACAACGGAAGACGAGCTGGTTGAAATTGTTGACCGATTGGACAAGGTTCTGGCAAGCGTTCATTAAACATTTTTATCATACCGAACACATAAGCAGCACCGATCAATCATTAATCATTAGGAGGTCTGATCATGCTTGCATTAATATATAAATCTGCATGGGAAGTTGCGCTGGAGGAACGGCCTGTTCCCGAGATCACCAGAGATAACCAGGTGCTTGTCCGCATCAAAGCAACCGGTGTATGTGGTACTGATCTGGGCATTGTGAGCGGGAAATATCATGCAGTCCCTTCTGTTATTCTAGGTCATGAATCCGCAGGTGAAGTGATCGCTGTCGGTTCCGCCGTTACCACCCTGCAGCCGGGAGATCGCGTCGTCATTGATCCTACATATTATTGTGGTCAATGCGAGATGTGCAGAACCGGCAGACAGAACCACTGCACATATAAATCCGTTACAGAAACGGGCGTAAGTGCAGACGGGACGTTTACGGATTATTACGTGACGGAAGATCGTTTTTTATACAAATTAAAAGACCATGTAAGTTATGAAGAAGCTACGTTAACCGAGCCGCTGAGCTGTATGCTCACAGGTATCAACCAGATTCATCTGTTACCGAATTTCCGAACCATTATTCTCGGGGCCGGGCCGATTGGCATTTTGTACAGCTATGCGCTCGCTTCCAAAGGGGTAACCGGAAGTCTTGTCGATATCTCGGAGGAACGTCTCGCCATTGCAGGTTCCATAGCACCAGACCGCTGGCAGGTTCATTCCTCCTTCGAACAGGCAATTGCTGACATCGCTCCCTCAACCGGGCAAGTGGATATGATTGTGGATACAACTGGCGTTGTAGGCACCCAGGTGTTATCCCAGCTCGCGAGCGGTGGCTATTTGATGCTGGTTGGTTTGCGAGATGGAACGACCTCCTTTAATCCGAAGGAAGTGGTGGACCGCAGTCTGAAAATCATCGGCTCCATCGATTCACTTGGAACATTTGCAACAGCACATTACATGATCGAACAGCAGATTATACCTGCCAAAAAAATTATTACACATTCATTCCCTCTGGAAGATTATGAAGAAGCGTTCCGCACACTTGGATGTGATATTCAAGGGCGCACGCTGCAAGCTTCTTCCAGCGCCATCAAGGTTGTGCTGCAATCGAATTAACCTCTCCATTCTCTGACTAAGGCTGGAATGCTGAATCGAAAGCAGATACACTAGAATTACAGGATACAGGTGAACATCTTTCAAAAGGAGGAAGCAGCATGACAGCAAACCATGAGAATGGACATCAGCAGGATAACTTGATCAATAAGGATGGACATGAGCCCATTCAGGCGGTCATTTTTGATATGGATGGCGTATTGATTGACAGTGAACCGATCTATTTCGAGATTGAGCGGAGTTCATTTGATTATTTCGGTGCAGACGTTACCGTTCAGGAGCATCATTCATTTGTCGGGGTAACGCTTGAATCCATGTGGGAGCAAGTCATTAGCAAATATCAGGTCAAGGCACCGCTGGATGAAATCCTTGCATATCATCAGCACAATGTGATGGAGAAGATGCTTGCTCACGCCGAACTTGTTGCCATGCCTGGCGTGGAACGCTGGGTACAATGGCTGCATGAGCAGCGCATTCCGATTGCTGTAGCTTCCTCATCCCCGCGCGCGCTGATTGATCTGATTATGGACAAAACAGGATTGGCGCCGTACTTTGAAATACGCATGACGGGTGAAGAGGTTGAGCATGGCAAACCGGCTCCGGATATTTTTCTTGCGACAGCCGAACAGATTGGTATATCGCCGGCGCGGTGTATTGTTATAGAAGATTCACGTAACGGCGTTCAGGCCGCAAAAAGTGCGGGCATGCGCTGTATCGGCTATCTTAATCCAGGCTCAGGAAATCAGAATCTGTCCCGCGCCGATCTGCAAATTTCCAGTTATGATGAGCTGTGGACTATGAAGGATACATTGCCTTTTGAGAGCCCAGCACCGAACTTATCCAGCTCACTTTAATTGCCTGACCAGATCGGAACATGTATTTAACCAATTAAACCAACCTCATCGGTGACAAAACAAACCCTGTCCAGCCCCAATTCTTGTGAATTGAAGCTGGACGGGGTTTTTGCTTGCTGCATGTTCAATAACAACGAAACGCTTGCATGGTACTTTAATCTGAGCTGGTTATACGGAAATATCCAGGCTGCCGCCCAGGTTGGGATGTGGAGCCGGCACGGATTTTAACATCTCAGCCATCTGCTCACCTTGCTGCTTTGCCATATCTTTGGCCATTGACATGACCTGAAGACTTGCCGTCTGTGCCACCGAAGCCTGGCTCATTCCCATTGACAGTGCTGCAATATCCATGTAATCCTCTCCTTTCTTTCTTATCGCATACAGGCGTACTTAGAATATATCGGTTTGAAGGAAGCCTTTGTTTAAACCCGATTCACAAAATCACCCTTCAAGAAAAAAAACAAACAGCCACTGGTTTATTAGAGCCAGGGCTGTCTGGGTAGACGACGTGCTTTACAAACGCTGTGATGTCATCAAATCAAGTTCGTTGATGTGCACTTCCGGGTTCATTACCACTTGTTTAATTATAGCAATAAAATGTTTTTGAATCTGTTCAACCGTGGTGATATCATACACCTTGGCATTGTACTTTAACATGATTTTCATTTGCTCATGGGGTATAACAATTAAAGTAAAATCAAAACTATTGTGTTCTGTTCCCCCGACATTCGTAATTTCAAGCGGATTTTCACCTTTTCGGCCCAAATCCTGCAGCCGATCCTGAACCGGAAAATTCTGATACACGACCACATGGTTAATCAAAGCCTGTTTTTGCTTGGTCAAATTTTGAATATCATACAACGAGTACGTATCATATGCGTGTGAATCCACCGCTTGTGCTTGGGTTCTTCTTAGCAGCGTTGTAAAGGATTCATCACCCTCAGCGCGGATACGAACAGGAATGGCATTAATAAATAATCCGATCATGCTTTCAATCCCCGGGATGACTGGCGGTCTGCCCGATACAACACTGCCAAATACAACATCTTTGCTTTGATTGTATTGCTGCAGCAATACACCCCACACGGTTTGCACAAACGTATGCAGGGTCACCTGCTGCTGCTCTGCAATCTGTTTCATTTGCTGAACCAGTGCCTCATGCAGATGATAATTCAACGTCCTGGAATCCTGTCTTTCATGCTGCGTTTTGGTTTTTTCCCCAGGCAATCTCGTTTGTCCCTCATACCCTTCCAGATAACGACTCCAGTAGGTTATTGCTGCTTCATTGTTTTGCTGCTCCAACCATTCAATGAAATGACTGTATGGCGTCAATAGAGTCATTTCAGGTTTTCGATTTTCCCGAATCGCAAAATAATTTTCAAAAATCTCTTTACTTATAAGCGACATACACCAGCCATCCATCAAAATATGATGAAAACTCCAGATGACACGATATTGCTCCCGGGCTGTTCGGATCACAGACATCCGCATTAACGAATCTTTCTGCAAGTCAAATCCTCTGATCTGATCCTGCTCGATATATTGATCTACATACGTTTGACGCTGCAATTCACTTTTGTCTGTTATATCCTCAACTTTAAATTCAAATTCCTTCTCCTTATACACAATTTGCAGAGGAATGTGCAGCAATCCATTGTAAAAATTAGTTCTTAATATCGCATGTCTTTGCATGATTTGATTCAGGCTGCGTGCAAAAGAGTCCACGTGCAATTCTCCGCGCATATCAAACAAGATTTGTACAAAGTACGCACCCGAAACGGGATTCCGTTCACTTTCGTACAGCATTTCCTTCTGTAAAGGGGTCAGTGGGTACACATTCTTGATCTGACCGATATTCCGGGTATATTCCACCATTTGATCCCATTGATCCATCGTTAATGCCTTAAGTGAAAGATCACTTGGCGTAAGTTCAGGTTGTTCTTTAGTTATGCAATGCTCCATTATTTTACGAAGGTTATCCTTATAATAACAAGCCAGTTGTTCCATCGTTTCCCGCTGATATTGTTTCTGACTATAACTGATGGACAGGGAGAGCCTTCCCTCTATGACGATACCATTAATATTTAACACAAACGGCCTCTTGTTGTTTTCACTGACAGAAGGTCCGCCGGAATACGTTGAAAATTGAATACCATCCTGCTTCGAATCCTGATTCACTTGCCCCATATAATTAAAACTGATTTCGGGATTTTTCACTAATTTATCTCCCTCATCTTGCTGTGACAAGTACCTCAATATTCCATAACCAATCCCTTTACTCGGGATCTGACGCAGTCCTTCCTTGACGGATTTGATTCTCCTGGATATGCTTGCCCCGGCTTCCATGTTAATCATAACCGGATACATACTCGTAAACCATCCCACTGTACGTGTGATATCCAGCTCTGGAAGGATGTTTTCTCTACCGTGTCCTTCCAGGTTTACGAGCATTTTATCCTTACCTGTCCAATCATGAACGGCCATTCCGAGAGCGGTTAGCAATATATCATTAATCTCCGTATTGTACGCATGATGAGTCTGCTTTAATAACTGCTCCGTTTCCTCGGCTGTCCAATGTATGGTAATCGTCTCGCTGTCTTTTCCGATCGTCTGCCTACAATCCATATCCTTAGGCAGCGGAGCTAGCTCAGCCTGTTCCACAGACTGCCAGTAGGAATACTCTTGCTTCATCACCGGCTGATCGGCAAAGGCTGATAATTCTTCTGCCCACTGTTTAAACGACGTCGTTTTCTGAGGAAGATGGATCTGCTCCCCCCTCAGGAACTGTTCAAGCCCTGTTTGAATATCTTCATATAAAATACGCCACGATACACCATCAATCACCATATGATGAATGGCCATGAGCAGATGATCACCATCAGCACATTGAAACAAGCCAAGTTTAATCAAAGGACCATGATGCAGGTCCAAGCTGCTCTGGATTTCTTTTGCTTTAATTTCGACCAAGGTTGCAGGATCGACGCTGCTCTTCAGGTCGAAAATGTCCAGACTGTATAATCCTTCTTCTTCAGCTCCACGGTTCCATGCTGAGTATCCGCCTTCCTGCGATTGACGGTAAACGATGCGAAGGGCATCATGCTGTTTGACGATGTTGTTCATGATGCTGTGAATAAATCCGATATCAAACCGGTCTTTGCGGAAAAACATCATTTCCTGATTGTAATAATGCGCGTCCACCATGTTCTGATCAAAGAACCAGCGCTGAACAGGTGTCAGCATGACTTCTCCTGTAACTTCCCCTTGATCATAATGAGTGCTCACGGATGTCGCATGTTCACTTAGTTCCGCTACGGTTGGATAGGTGAAGAAGTGTTTCATTTCCACTTTATAACCCGATTGAAGCAGACGAGATGCCACTTGAATACATTTGATGGAATCTCCGCCAAGCTCAAAGAAATGATCCGACCTGTTGATTCTCTGAACTCCGAGCACAGCTTCCCAGGCAGAGATGATCGCTTGCTCCACCGGGCTTTGTGCTGCCGCATATTCGGCTTCCTGATCTACACGTTCTTGTGGAGAAGGCAATGCCTTCCGGTCAATCTTGCCATTGGAGGTTAACGGAATGTGCTCTAATTGAACAAAATACGACGGGATCATGTAATCCGGGATTTCGTGAGCTAATGCCGCTCTGATTTCCCTGGCTGTCAATGCGCTGCTTCCTTTCCAATAAGCGCATAGTTGCTTTGATCCATCCTCATTTTCATGGGCGATTACAACCGCTTCCTGGATCATATCCATTTTTAAAATAGCTGTTTCCACTTCTCCCAGTTCAATGCGATAACCCCGAATTTTCACCTGATGATCGATCCGTCCCAAATATTCAATATTTCCATCCGGCAGCCATCTTGCTGCATCTCCGGTTCGGTACAGCTTTCCTTCCGTGATCCAGGCATGTCCTACGAATTTTTCTGCCGTCAACTCAGGTCGATTCAGATAACCTCTGGCCAGCCCCTCTCCTGCGACATACAACTCTCCTTGAACACCAATCGGTTGCAGCTGTTGCTGTGTGTTCAAAATATAGGTTTGCAGTGTCGGGATCGGTTTGCCAATATTGCTTTTTCCTGCCTCGATTTCAGTTTCAGTGATTTCCTTATAAGTCACATGAACGGTAGTTTCCGTTATGCCATACATATTGATCAACTGAATGAATGGATATTTCTCCCTCCAGTTTTTTAATAACGCCGGATTGAGAGCTTCCCCTCCAAATATCACTTTCCTTAAATGCAGACTTTGTTCGCGACTTGCCAACTCCTCCTGAAGGAGATGGTAGAAATACGTTGGCGTTTGATTCAATATGGTGACCTGCTCATCTCTTAACAATTGCAGAAATTGCTGCGGGCTTCTGGCTGTCATCTGTGGAACAATGACCAGTTTACCGCCATAGAGCAATGCACCGTACATTTCCCATACCGAAAAATCAAAACAGAAGGAATGGAACAGCGTCCATGTATCCGATGGTTTAAAATCAAACCTGTTCTGGCTGTTGAACAGTAATCGAACCACGTTTTTATGTTCAATGCATGTGCCCTTGGGTTTGCCTGTCGTTCCCGAGGTATAAATGACGTAGGCCAGCCCTGTCGGGCTCACAGTCACTCCAAGGTTGGAATCCTCTTTATGATACGCGTGCAGATCATCGAGGCAGATAATTTCTCCTGCAAAAGAAATGCGTTCTTGCAGATGGCTTTGCAGCAGCAATACATGTATACCCGAATCCGCAAGCATATAGTTTACACGATCCTCAGGATATTCAGGGTCAATTGGTACATATGCACCCCCCGCCTTCAAAATCGCAACAATTCCCACCACCATATCTAACGATCGATCAGCGATAATTCCGACTAACTGATCCTGTTGAACTCCTTTGGCATGCAATGTTCTTGCCAATTGATTGGCTTTTCTGTTCAGTGTCTGATAGGTCAGCTCCTGACCTTCAAATACAACAGCTACCTGTTCAGGAGTTCGTTCCACCTGCTCCTCAAACAGTCCATGAATTGTTTTGTCTATTGGATATTCAGCCTTCGTGTCATTGAACGATACCAGAATTTGCGCTTTCTCCTGTGCTGTCATCAGGTCTATATCATTGACCGGAACATGAGGGTTGTTGACCACCTGCTGCAACAGTTGAATCAAGTGACCGTGAATCCGTTCTATACCTGCCCGATCAAAAACATTGGCATTGTAATAGAACATGCATTTCAGCGCTTGGCCTGGTTTGATAATCAGGTTAAAATCGTAATTGGTTTGTTCATCTGCTTCTACATTTGTAATTCGAAGAGATGTCTCCTCTTGGTCCCCGAACTGTTCTGTAATGCCTTGTACAGGATAATTCTCAAATATAAGAATGTGATCGATTAAGTTTTGCTTTTGTTTGGTCTCCGCTTGAATCTCATATAACGGAAAAGTTTCATGCAGGTGCGAAGCGACAGCTTGCTCCTGATTCCGCTTCATGATCGAAGCAAATGTCTCGTTTCCTTGCGATTGAATCCGAACAGGGATGGTGTTGATAAACAGGCCGATCATGCGTTCAACCCCAGCAATCGCGGCAGGTCTGCCTGATACCACACTCCCGAACACAACATCCTGGCTGCTGTTGTATTTCTGCAACAGCATTCCCCAGGCAGTCTGCATGAATGTGTTCAGTGTTACCTGATTCTGGCTTGCAACTTGTGTAATACGTTCGGTTAGTTCCTGACTCAGTGTGCAGATCAGATTCTCGGAATGATATTCGTTGCTTTTCGGAATGGCATGCTCTTTCGGCAAAGAAGTTTGCTCCTCATAACCCTGCAAATAATGACTCCAGTATTTCAGGGATGCTTCATGATCCTGTTTATCCAGCCATTCGATATAATGTTTGTAAGGCGTAACGGCTTGTTGCTCCCGTTTTCGTTGTTCCAGAATGGCAAAATAACCGTCGAACAGCTCCTGGATCACCAGAGAAAGACACCAGCCATCCATCAAAATATGATGATAATTCCAAATAAAACGATAGGTTCGATCATGCGTCTGCAAAATCGATATCCGCATCAATACATCCTTGGATAAATCAAAGCCTTTCGTTTTATCTTTCGTTGTATACGCCGCCACGTAGCCATAACGATCCTCTTCCTTCATATCACGCAAATCTTCATAGTAAAGCCCGTTTGGCTTATGACGATAAACGATCTGCAGGGGGCCGTGTTTCCATCGGCTGTGAAAATTCGTTCTGAGAATCGCATTCCGTTTGATCAGTTGATCCAGACTTCTCGCAAAAGCGTCCACATCCAACAATCCATGAAGATCCAGCGTCGTTTGAAGCACATAAGCTTCAGAACCTGAATGAAGCATATTATGGAAGAGCATGCCATTTTGCATTGGCGACAGCGCATATATATCTTCAATTTCACCAATAGGTTCAGCTTCGCGAACCAGCCCTTCCAACTCTTCGATGGTCATGCCTTTTATGGACAGGTCACTTGGTGTTAATTCCGGCTTCTCTTTGATCATGCAATGCTTCATTAATTCATTCACATGATTTTTGAAATAAACCGACACTCGCTCCATCGTTTCTTTTCGAAATTGAGTGCGGCTATACTTCCATGACAATGACAACCTCCCTTCCACAATCATTGCATTGACATCAATAAGCACATTTCTTCGGTGATCCCCGCTCGATTCTGCTCCGCCTGAATAAGGAGAGATTTGCATTCCGCTATGCTGGAGGTCCTGATCAAATTGTCCCAAATAATTAAAACTAATTTCAGGATTCAGCGTCAGCGGCGCCTCTTTGCCATGTGTGCTTATATATCTTAACACCCCATATCCAATCCCTTTTTTCGGGATACTGCGAAGGATTTCTTTGTTTGTCTTGATAACCTGAGATAAATGGGATATCCCTTTCATGTCAAGCACAACCGGGTATTGACTCGTAAACCATCCAACCGTTCGTGTAAGATCAAGATTCGGCATAATGTCTTCTCTGCCATGTGCCTCCAGATTGACAAGAACCTCTTCCATGCCTGTCCATTGACAAATCGACATGCCTAATGCGCTAAGCAGCAGATCATTAATCTCCGTGTTATAAGCACGGTTGGCATGTTTCAATAATTGCTGTGTTTCCTTTACCGTCCATTCCATTGTTAGTTCTTCGCTGTCTTTTTCCAGTGCATCATTCGTTTTGAAATCCGTCGGCAATGGCTTAAAGCAGGCTTGTTCCATTTCACTCCAGTAGTGCAATTCCTGTTTTATGACGTCACTGTCCGCATACAACTGGAGCTGCTCTGCCCATAATTGAAACGAAGCCGTTTTCTGGGGCAGTTGAATTTCTTTTCCATGACTGAATTGCTCATAACTCTTCGACAGGTCTTCTATCAAAATTCGCCATGAAACCCCGTCGATCACCATATGATGAATGACAATTAACAGATGATCGCCATCTGCGCATTGAAACACACACAGCCTCATCAAAGGGCCCTGCTCCAAGCTTAAACTGCGCTGAAGTTCATTTGCTTTCTTCGCGATTTGAAAAGACGGATCTGCTGACGACTTGAAGTCCATCACTTCCAATGTATAGAATGATTTTTGTGATTCCAGCCCTTGATTCCACGCCTCATAACCTTGTTCCGTACGATGATACACCATGCGAAGCGCATCATGATGCTCAACCATTTTATCGAACACATGGCAAAGTATGGTCTCTTGAAAACCTTCCGGCCGATGCAGCATAATAGACTGATTATAGTGATGGAGGTCCACCTGGTATTGATCAAAAAACCAATGCTGGATCGGAGTCAACAGCACTTTGCCTGTAACGGTTCCCTGCTCTGACATCGTGCTTACAGGCTGAACATAGGGAATCAGGCTTGCAATGGTCGGGTTCTTAAACAAATGATCCATCTGTACCTGATAACCTGCCTGGTATAACCTCGAGGAAACCTGAATGGATTTAATTGAATCCCCGCCCAGCTCAAAGAAATTATCCAGGAGTCCAACATTCTGCACCCCCAGTACAGCTTCCCAGATCGATGCCAGCTGTTGTTCCAAAATGGTCCGCGGCGCTTCATACTCCATGCCCTTCAGCATATGTTCTTTGGGTGAAGGCAGTGCCTTACGATCCATCTTTCCATTGGACGTCAGCGGCATCTGATCCAGTTGTACAAAATAGGACGGGATCATGTAATTTGGCAGTTGACGGGACAGCCCTTCCCGCAGCTCTGCAACAGTTATTGCGTCCCCTCCTACAACATATGCACATAATTGCTTTGTTCCCGTTTCGTCCTCTGTGGCGATTACGACCGCCTCTTGAATCCCGGTTATATTTAAAAGGGCAGCCTCCACTTCACCAAGTTCAATCCGATATCCACGAATTTTCTCTTGATGGTCCATTCTTCCGATGTATTCAACATTTCCATCAGGCAGCCATCTTGCAAAGTCACCCGTCTTGTACATTCTCGCTCCCGGCACAAATGGATCATCGACGAACCTTTCTGCCGTCAGATCAGGACGATTCAAATATCCTCTGGCGAGCCCTGGCCCCGCTACACATAATTCACCCTGTACGCCAACAGGTTGCAGTTCATGATGTTCACCTAAAATGTAGACTCGATTGTTCGCAATTGGCTTACCAATAGAGATATGTTGCTCCGTGGAGTTAATCGAAAGAATGGTGGATACCACACTGTTTTCAGTCGGACCGTACTCGTTGCACACTTCGATTCGTGGATTGATGCGGTTCAATCGTTGTATTAACGAAGGCACAATCTTCTCTCCCGCAGCAACCACATTTTTGATCGAAGCCCAATCCTCTGCTTGTGCTTGTTCCAAGAGGGTCATCAAGAAGCTGGGCGGACTTTGAATGTGCGTAATTTCCTGATTTTTGATTATTGAATTGATCGCCACCGCATCTTTACACTGTTGACGGTTTAACAAATACACGGTCGATCCTGAGATGATCGGGCCAAAAAAATGAGTAATGAATGAATCAAACACAAAGGGATTCAGCATTAATACCCGGTCTTCTCCGCTAAAACGATAAAAATCCGATTTCCATTGCAAGGAATTCACAATGCTGGCGTGTTCAATCATGACACCTTTGGGGTTGCCTGTTGTTCCTGAAGTATAGATCATATAAGCCAGATCATCCGCACGGACGGGGTGCTCTATATTCAAATGACTGTTATTGCAATGGGCCTCAGCATCGAGAAGGACAGACGTTCCTGCATATTTTCCAGGCTTCTGTATATGACCGTGATGCAGCAACCAGGCCACATTTGAATCCTCAAGGATATACTGAATACGATCTGCCGGATATTCTGGATCGATGGGAACATAAGCTCCCCCGGCTTTCAGAATACCGAATAATCCTACAATCATCTCCAGCGAGCGCTCCGCCATAATTCCAACGAATTGCCCCGTCTGCACCCCTTTATCTTGAAGAGTCCGGGCTAGCTTATTAGATTGTTGATTTAATTCTCTGTATGTCAACGACCTATTCTCAAATATCACGGCGGGATGATCCGGCGTCCGCTCTACCTGTTCTTCAAATAATTGATGCATTGATTTATGTTGCGGATAGTCCACCCTTGTATCGTTAAAATCAAATAACAGCTTGTTTCGTTGAGACGCTGACAACATTTCGACTTGACTTAACTCCAGATCGGGCCGGTTCAGCATGATGGCCAATAATTGATCAAGATGTTCTGCAGCCTGGATCATATAATCTCGATCATAACGCTCTGCATCATAGACTAATTTCAAACAAACAGCCTCATGTTCCAGATCAAAGTGGAACATGGTCGCTGCTCTAACGTTAGCTGCAGGGAGATTATGTGCTTTCCCCAATGAAACCAACGTATGGATCATAGGTACGTGGTTCGTATCGTACTGAATATTTAAACGTTCAACCATTTTTCTGAAAGGAATTTGTTGATGCTGGACGGCTTCACTTAAACTGACCTTCATTTGATTAAATGCAGATTTAAAGGACATCGTAGAATCCATATGATTTTTCAGGAGCAGAACCTTGTTTGAGAGCGAGAGATCACTCTTCTTCTCTTCGATCGCTCTCATGCCCATAATCATTTTGGTTTCATTGGTGTATTTGTATAACAGACATTGAACTCCGGTTAATAATATCGTGTAGATTGCCATTGGCACATTTCTGGAAATGGACTTGATCTGTTTGCATACTTCGGCTGACATTGGCTTATAAATATAATCCAGATGGTGTCTTTCGTCTGCATGTCTGGAATCAATCTTGCAATAAGGCAGATGAACAAGAACATCATCATCTTCAAATCGGCTTGCCCAATACAATTCCTGTTCTTTGAAAATAGACATACGGCACCCCGATCACTATTTGTATTTTAGGTTCATTTAGAAAAAATCCATTTCAATCAGATCAGTGAGCAGCTCCTTATTCTGGTTTTCCTCAGCCAATTTGATTTGATTGATTTCTATATGAGGCTCGCGGCATATCGTTGTCAAAATTAGCAACAGGTTCTGTGACATGCTTTCAACTGTTGTTCTCTCAAACAAGACCGCACTGTACTCAAAAGCGGCATCGAGATGGTGATCCGATTCAGTAACATACAGCGTTAAATCAAACTTGGATACATGATTGTTTGGAGCGCAAGGTACACAGGTAAGGCCATCCATGTGCATCTCTGACGGACCTGTATTTTGCAAGACAAGCATAGTGTCAAACAACGGGTTTCTTCGCGCGTCCTTCGTTAGCTCCATTTTCTTGATCAATTCCTCAAACGGATAGTCCTGATTCTCATAGGCGTTCAGCATATGTTCTTTAACTTCCAGCAGATACGCTTCAAATGTTTTATCCGCCGAAGGCTGATTTCGAACAGCCAGTGTGTTCACGAACATGCCCATGACCGGCTCCAGCTCCGCTTGTGTCCTTCCCGCAATCGGCAACCCCACAACGATGTCCTCTTGTCCGCTATATTTAGACAACAGAATGGTATAAGCAGCGAGCAGAATCATATATAATGTTGTTCCTGTCAGTGCCTCCAATTTTCTCAAGCCTGCAACGATGTCATCCTCAACAGCAATTTCCAACAGGTCTCCCGCATAACTCAGCGTTTCAGGTCTTTCATAATCTGTCGGCAATTCCAGCAGCGGCATCTGCTCACTGAAAACCCCGAGCCAATACTGCTCCTGCTTTTTCATCCAGTCACTTTGAAGTTGGAATTGCTGCCACTCGGCATAATCCTTGTATTGAATTCGAAGAGGAGAAAGCTTGTCTCCGCGATATAACTGGCCAAGTTCGGTCATTAACATCTGCACAGATAGTCCGTCTGCGATGATATGGTGCAGATCGACCAGCAATACATGGCAATCCTGTCGAAGTTCAACCAGCCCAGCTCGCATCAGCGGCGCTTGTCCCAGATCAAAGGTACGAACAAACTGTTGTATCTGGTCTTGCATCTCTTCTTCCGTTGCCCGAATGGATTCAATGGCAAACTTCACTTCAGGATATATGATTTGCTTGGGTTCCCCTTGAATGACTTTGAAGGCAGTCCGCAGAGATTCATGACGAGCTACCAGCTGCTGGAATGCTTCTTCCAATCGTGTCCGATCCAGAGCACCCTCCATCATAAACATGCCAGACATGTTGTATGTGAGTTCCTCACCGGCTTTAATGCTCATAATGTACATTCTCATTTGCGCAGAAGAAATAGCATAATATTCCTTTTCCTGCGCTTGAGGGATGGACAGGTTAACCTGCTTCTCCATCTGATCAATGAATTGAGCCATCTGTTCCATCGTCTGCCATTCGAAGACATTTCTTACGGACACACGAATATTCAGGCTTTGATTGATTTTATACGCCAGCTTTGTTGCACGTAAGGAGTTGCCTCCAATATCAAAGAAACTGTCTTTAACACTGATTTTGTTTACGCCAAGTACATCTTGCCAAATGGGCAGCAGCGTTTTCTCCAAAGATGTTCGGGCTTCGATATATTCATTTCCCGTCTGTATGTTTTGTTGCGGTAACGGAAGTGAACGACGGTTAATTTTCCCGTTGGATGTCAAAGGCATATGATCGAGCTGAATAAAGTAGGCTGGAACCATATAATCGGGCAGCCTGGTGGAAAGCATTTGTTTCAACTCTCCAACGGTCTGTGTGATATCCGACGTAAAGTAAGCGCATAGGGATTTATCTCCGTTTTCATGCTCATGAGCAATAACGATCACTTCTTTCACACCCGGCACATGTAACAATGCCGCTTCAACTTCTCCCACCTCGATCCGATAGCCGCGAATCTTGATCTGATGATCCATACGTCCCAAGTACTCGATATTGCCATCCGGCAGCCATCTCGCCATATCCCCTGTCTTATACATGGTCACGCCTTGAACAAAGGGATCACGCACGAATTTCTCGGCTGTCAGCTCAGGCAGGTTCAAATATCCTCTGCCTACCCCGTCGCCGGAAATACATAACTCCCCTGCAACACCCACAGGCTGAACTTGTTCATATTTGTTCAATACATACAGGCGGTTATTTCCTAAGGTTCGACCAATCGGCAGAACATCTCGTCCGTTTTCTATGTCTAGCTCCTCCTGAACGATACGGTAGGTCGCAGCATCGACACAACACTCGGTCGGACCATATACATTAACTATCGTTGGTGGCGACATGTGGTGAAGAGAGAACAAAGCGGTGAATTCAACGGCACTTTGCCGAGAAAGAGCTTCTCCGCCAATAAGCATATATTTTAACGATATCCCTTGAACGTCTTTTGCCCTGGAAAGCAGTTTTAGATGTGCAGGTGTACCGTCGGTCAAATCAATTTGATTCCTTTTGTAATAGTTCATTAGTTCTTGTCCATCCCCTACCGTCTCCTGATCCACAACAAACAAGGCATGTCCGGATAATAACGCCCCGAAAATCTGCTTGACCGATGCATCGAAATAGTAGGGTGCCAGTAAAGCAACATGTAAACCGTTATGCGAATCATCAATGACCTGGGTATACAGTGATGTAACCAGATGTTGAACCTGAGCGTGTTCAATCATCACACCTTTAGGCGTGCCCGTTGTACCGGAAGTATAGATGACATAAGCAAGCTGCATAGAACCCATGGAAGCCTCTTCCGGTCTCAAGTTAGAGAGATTGGCCGCATACGTTTTTTCATCGTTTAAGTCCATTATCTTGCCATCGAAGCACACCTTATGTTTAAGGTGTTTTTGTGTGACTACCAACGTTGCTCCTGAATCACGCAAAATATGCTGAATACGCTCTTCAGGAGAATCCGGATCAAGCGGCACATACGCCCCGCCTGCTTTTAAAATGCCAAAAATGCCAACGATCATGTCAATGGAGCGATCTGTCATAATGCCTACAAGCTGATCCGCATACACACCTTCAGCTCTTAGCGTATGCGCCAGCTGATTCGCCCGTTCATTTAATCGATGATACGTTAATCGCTGATCCCCATAACCAACGGCCAATTGGTCAGGTGTCCGTTCTACCTGTGCCTCGAAACGCTCCTGAATAGTCTGATCGCGGGAATAGTCGATTGAGCTAGCATTAAAATCATGTAAAAGAACGTTCTGCTCCTGTTCAGATAACATCCGAATATCGGACAATGTGACTTCCGGTTGGATTACAATGTCTCTGAGAATATGGAGCAGATGTGTTTTCATTCGCTCGATGGTGCTCTGTGCAAATAGTTCCGTCTTGTAATTCAAGTGCATCTCCAGACATTCGTTATCATCTTCAACGATAAACATCAGATCATACAATGATACACCGACGTTGATTTCTCTCACTTTGAAGCTGCAGTCCTTTTCCTGCCTTTGGTTGAACGCTGTATTATGGAAAATATACATCGTATTAAAGAGTGCCATTCCTGTCGTCTCACGCTGTGCATTTAATTTCTCTACAAGATTGTCAAACAGATAGTCCTGATTAGCCAAAGCATCAAGGGATTGATGTTTAATCTCTTCGAGATAGGATCGAAACGGCTTATTCCCGGCAGGCTGTGATCGAATGGCTACCGTTTGAATAAAGACACCGATCATATGCTCGACATCCGGATGATTTCTGCCGGATGTTGGCGTTCCTACGATAATGTCCTCTTGTGCCGTATATCGGTGAAGCAGCACGTTATACGCGGCCAGCAACACCATAAACAGTGTCGTGCCTGTCTGTTTGGCAAGCCTCTCCAGGGATTGCTTCAAATGCTGATCCAGAACAAATGACAGTCTTGATCCAGCCGAAGTCAAGTGTGGTTTTCGAGCATAATCCGTAGGCAGATTCAGTATCGGTATCTCCCCGCTGAATTGATCCAGCCAGTATTTCTCCTGCTGTTTATAGCCCTCACCCGACACGTAGTCTTTCTGCCAAGCGGCAAAGTCTTTGTAGTCCACCTTGATTTCCGGCACGCTTCGCCCGTCATATGCATCGATAAGTTCATTCGCCAGAATACCAACGGAATAACCGTCCGATATAATATGATGCATTTCAATGAGAATCTCGGCGTGATCCGCGTCTACACGAATGAATTCGGCACGTATTAATGGAGCTTTTGAGCAATCAAATGGTCTGCTAAACGCCTTGACATGCTGTTCAAATGAATCATGGCTTAGCTCCAATCGTTTCACCTGAAAATCAATAGACGGGGCAATCGTTTGGTAAAGCTCTCCATCGATCAGATGAAAACTTGTACGAAAAGCTTCGTGACGCTGCACAATCTTTTCTAATGCATCAATCAAACCAGCTTCATCGATACGTCCTCTGACTGTGAGATGACCGCACATATTCTGGAACACACTGTTCGGCTCCAATTGATCCAGAAAATAGATTCGTTGTTGTGCAGAAGAAGTCTCGTAAAACTCCTTGATGTCCACAGGTTTAATCGGAATGACGGCGCTGACGTTCTCGCCTGTAATCAGACTGGCAAGCTCCTTCAGGTGTTTATTTCCGAATAATTGAACGATGGAAATATATTGTTGAAACTGCTGATGCACCTTGGAAAGCATGATCGTTGCCTGGAGCGAGTTTCCCCCGAGATCAAAGAAGTGATCATTCCTGCCCACCTGCTCCACGGACAATACGTCCTTCCAGATCCGCGCCAGCTCTCGCTCAATATCATTAGCCGGATGCACAAACTCGGCCGTACGCCTAACGGCAGCAGCACGCTCTGTTTGATACTGGCTGTACATTTCATGCAATCGCATCTGTTGTTGCTCTGAAAATAAAGTCAACGACGAAATTTCTGCTTCAGGATGGCTCACCATATTTTGCAGCAATGCCTTGAATCCTTCGGACCACAACGTCATCATCTCATGCCCGATCAGATCGGTATTGTAATCAAAATCAAGGTACAATTCATGGTTAACATCCGTAATATTGAGAAATAAATCATATGAAATATGTTTGATCGGATACGACATGAACTCTGTCTCCAACTTTTCGAATTGGAGATAATGAATCGTTCTGTCCATATTAAATAAAATGCGGGTCTCCGGTGCATGCATAGGTGCAAGCTGCTCGGATACGATCGTTAATGGCACATGCTGATGTTTCATGACAAGAGCAAGCGTCTCCTTGAGCTGAACTATATTCTCTGAAACACACTGCTCCGTCAACACGGCGTAATGCACAGGTAAAATATTGACACAGTTGCCCATCAGCTCATTTTTGCCCATATGGGACTGACCCGCTACAGGCACTCCAATGACAAGCCGGGATTGACCTGTGAGTTGATGCAAATATAAATGGAATGCTGCAAACATCGTTACAAACAAACTGTTTTTGTTCCTTATACTTAAGGCACGCAAGGATGCTGTCAATTGCTGATCCAGCTTGATGGAATATCGTTCACCTGAATATCCCTTTTGCATGTCATCGGACTGCATCGTTGGCAAAGTGAGGCTCGGAAACGACAAGGAAAATTGATCTTTCCAGAACTGAATTCCTTCGGCAAACGCTCCCTTTGCATGTTCAAGCCGCTGCCAGGTCAAATATTCCCGGAATGGAGTGGCTTCAGGCAATTGAACCGGAACCTCGCGAACTAGAGCAGAATAGATCTGTTCCAGCTCCTGAATGAATAGAGCCACCGACCAGCCGTCGGCAATGATATGATGAAAGGTCAGCACCATAACATATTGATTCGCTGCCTGTTTAAGCAAAATAATTCTAAACAAAGGCTCCTCTGATTGCAGGTTGAATGCTTCACTCGCATTGGCAGATAACCATTGGGAAATTTCCTGTTCCTGCTTCTCGCCTACATACATGGAGAAATCCAGCCAAGTGCACTGAAATTCCATGACCCGTTTAATCTCCTGTGTTTCACGATCTGCATGAATGACGGTTCGCAGAGCTTCATGACGCTCTACCATCTGATTCACAGCCTGTTCCAGGGCGGACGGGTTCATATGGCCATTCATTTTTAAAATAACACTCTGATTTAATGCCGCATTTGCATCTTCACCGTGAAGTGTAGTTAGTAATAATTGTTTTTGCTCCAAAGACAGCGGAACTTCCATAACAGGCGAAGCACCAGGAATAAAGCCCAACGCCTGCAGCTCACAGATTGTCTCTTTCACAATCCGGATGATTGTATTCATGTCCTCTATGGAATGGGCAGCCGATATAAAACAGTTGCGACCTTCCCAAATATATAAACCTTTATAGATTAAATGGTAGAAAAACAATTCCATATCCCCAAAGGAAATAAATCGGAATAGTGATCCGAAGTTCACCATCTGCATAGGTACATTGGATGTTTTAAAAAACTCATTTAATTCGTTTACAAGAACAGCTGTTTTTTCATTTAATTCCTGATATAAGGTTCCTGCTTCCGCTTGAAGATGCTGCAACACCCTTAACGTCACCCGCATGGTAAGAGGATGTGTGCAGAACGTTCCGCCAACAAAGGTTTTCTTATCTGCGTCTGAAGGGTAAGATGAGTCACCGAAACTCCAGGTTCCTCCATCTACAGCGTTCATAAATCGAGCCTTACCTGCAACGATGCCAATGGGCAGCCCGCCGCCAACCACTTTTCCATAGGTAACCAGATCGGCCTGAACGCCAAACCATTCCTGTGCTCCGCCCAACCCGATTCTAAATCCAGTAATGACTTCATCAAAAATAAGCGCAGTTCCCGATTGAGTTGTCAGCTCTCTTAGCTCTTGCAAAAACTGTGTTGGTTGAACATCCGGTCTCCGACTCTGCACCGGCTCAACAAGCACAGCAGCCAATTCATGCCCGATACTGCGAATCATCTCGAGTGATTGCGGATGGTTATAATTCAGAATAATCAAATCATCCATAAAGCTGTTCACAATACCAGGAGCCATGGGCAGTGCAGTAGATAATGCATTCCCGGGATTCGCTACGCCTAGCACCCCATCATGTGTGCCATGATAGGAGCCGGAAAATAAAACAACCTTGGAACGCCCTGTTGCCGCCCTAGCCAAACGCAGCGCAACCATGACAGCCTCGGTCCCTGAATTATAAAATGCGACACGCTCTACACCCGTCAGCTCTGAAATTTTCTCTGCCACATCTCCTGCCAAGTCTGACATTGGACCTAATGGAGGCATCTGCCCTTGAATGCTGTCGGCCATTACATGTTGGATAAACGATGGATTATGACCAAACAGATTCACACCAAACCCCATCGTCAAATCCAGATATTCGTTCCCATCAATATCCCATATTCTGGACCCGTCAGAGCGTGTCGCAACAATAGGGTATACCATTTCCTTCCAATAAGAACGGAATCCAGCGACATTGCGATTGTTGGCGTGCACGTAACGGGTTTGGTCTGTTTTTAGCTTGGAACCTTTCGTTTTAGCAGCATACTTTGCTATAAATTGTTCAATATACTGGTTCTGCAGCGCTGAGAATTCACTTTCTTCTTGAATTTTCAGTGATTGGTACGGTATAAAAGGCTTGATTTCCCCGGAGCCGGAATCAGATGTGACCTTTTCCGTTCCATTTTCTTCACTTTTTCCATGGGCTTTATCGTTTTCAATGTGTTCATTCTCTTTTGGTGGCACTTCTCTACGTTCCTTAACTTCATTAACTTCGTTATATTCATCCTGTTTTAGTTGCAAAGACGTCGCTTGAGCAGCAGTTTGCTCACCCAAAAGCAAATTCAGGCTTTTTAATTGGGATTCCATCAGTTGAATGGCAGACAGAACAATTTGCTCCGAATTGGCTGATGGTTTGACCGGATTCGAATGCTGAACGGATGCAAGAGGTCGTTTTTCAGATTGCTCCTGCTCTGGCATATCATCACTGTGTGCAGATATATCCATATTCTTTATATTTTCTGATACATATTGCACTAAAGAGTTGATGTTCGTAAGGGTCTCAAAAAACATCTCCATCGGAATATGCAAGCCAAACGAGTCTGATATTTCTTTCTGGATTTGCACAAGAATGATGGAGTCCAGCCCCATCTGCAGAAAATGGACATGTTCATCTAACTCTTCCAGCTTCAGACCGGATGCACGGCTGATGCTTGTCTTGATTTTCAACTGCACATCATTTGTATTTTGCTGCATTTGAACCTCATCCCTTTCTGCCCTATGCTCCGCAGGTATCGGTTGTTTGACTTCGATCCAACACCTCTTCTGCTCAAATGGATATAACGGTAACGGGATTTTGGAGATGATTTCGCCATCATAGAATCTCTCCCAATCAATTACTGCCCCTCGTGTAAACATTTCTCCGAATGAACGTAATGATTCTGCCTTTGGCAGGGCATAGAGATGATCGAAAACAAGTGTCCTGTCCTTTTGGGCATAGCCAAAATAAACATCTGTCAGCTTGCTTTCTCCTTGAGCGATTTGTTCCAATTGTTCATACAGTTCCTCTACGCTCGTAATTACGATCGCGAGCCGATAATCAAGACTGGCTCTTCCCCTGCTTGCTGTATAACAGATCTGTTGAATGCTAACATCACGGTTCTCCCTGATAAACTGAAGATACATGCTGACCAGGTCGTTCAGTGCTCGTTCATTCACAGCAGATAACACAAACAGATGAGGCTCTTGATCCGAAGTTTTGTGTACGGTATTGGATGGAACATATTCTTCGAGAACCACATGCGCGTTGGTACCGCTGAAGCCAAAAGAACTGACACCGCACCGTAAAGGTCGATCCTCTTCATTCAGATCCATCAACTCCTGATTCACATAAAAAGGAGAAGCTTCAAATTTCAAAGCAGGATTAGGGCTTTCAAAGTGAACCAATGGCGGAATCATTCGATGCTGCAGCATGAGAACCGATTTAATTAATCCGGCTATACCCGCCGCTTCAAAACTATGTCCGATGTTGGTCTTGGCAGAGCCGATCGCGCAAAATTGTTTGCGATCCGTATGTTTTTCAAACGCTTTACGTAACGCATTAAATTCAACAGGATCACCTAATTTGGTCCCTGTTCCATGTGCTTCGATAAAGTCAAGTGTATCCGGAGAGATACCGGCTTCTTTCCATGCCTGTTCAATGACATTGGTCTGTGACTCCGGGTTAGGTGCCGTAATTCCCACCGTTTTGCCATCCTGATTAATCGCACTTCCTTTAATTACGCCATAGATATAGTCGCCGTCTTCCTTGGCTCGCTGCAATGGCTTCAGCATAACCGCTCCAACACCTTCTCCAAATCCCGTGCCGTTGGCATCCTCACTAAACGTTCTTGTCAACGCATCTGGAGATTCCATATCCAGTCCGATACTGATCGGTAACAAGGCGGTTCGAATGCCGCCTGCAATCGCCATTTCACAATCTCCTGCAAGCAAGCCCTTACATGCCATATGAACTGCAACAAGCGAGGAGGAGCAAGCCGTATCAATCGTTAGTGCCGGACCTTTCAAATTTAAAAAGTATGCAATTCTGCTCGCCAGTACAGATGGTAAATTTCCAATGATATAATTTTTGATCTCTGACGGATAACTTGCTGTAATAAGCCGTTCGTAATCATATCCGACTTTGGAATAACCCACATACACACCTACATGACTTCCATTGATTCCTGCGCCTGCATATCCCGCATCTTCAATCGTATGCCATGCCGTTTGCAGGAACATTCGTTGGTTCGGGTCCATAAATTGAGCAGTTCTCGGGGTTAAGCCAAAAAATGAATAATCAAATTCATCAATTTGATCCAGGTAACCGCCCTTGATCCATTGCGTTTCTTGCATTTCACTGCGAATGGACTGCACATAGTCCGCTGCATCTTTTACCCGACGTTCAGGATAAGTCCGAATGCAGTGCTTGCCCTCTTCCAGTACCCGCCAAAACTCATTTGCATTGGAGGCTCCGGGAAAATTCATCGACATACCGATGATGGCTATATCATTGGATGCGGGCTGATGCTCCTGTATGGCATCGACTCTTTTGTTTTCTATTCGGCCATCCGCCAAATATTTTGCTAAAGCGGTTATCGAGGGATAGGCAAAGAGGTCCGTAACGGCCAGCTCTTCCCCATATTTTTCTTCTATGCGTTCAGCAATCTGGGCCAGCTGCAATGAGGTTGCACCCATATCGAAGTAACTATCCTCAAGTTTAATCTTCTTCCCGACCAGCACTTCCGAAAACAGGGATATCAATTCACGCTCCAGCACTTGAACGGAAACAGGAGCCTTTTCTCTTCCCTTGTCATTCACGAGAGCTTCCTGGATGAATGCAGCTTCTATTGAAAATTTTCCTGCTTCATATTGCTTTGCTAACTGATAACGCTGGATTTTTCCACTTGTTGTTTTGGGCAGCTTTTTAATGGGAAGTACTTCCTTGACACTCCAGCCTCCATGGATATAGAGGTGTTTTTTAATGTCTCTAACCAGCGGCAGAAAGTGTTCGATCTTTTTTTTATAAACGACAAACACAACAATTTCTTCACTCTGACTGACCGAATCATATACACCACAAGCGGCAATTCTGCCAAGCTCAATCTCATCCAATTGAGTGGCTACACGTTCGATGTCATGAGGATATATATTTTTACCATTGATGAAAATAATGTCTTTCTCCCGTCCAGTGACCACAAGTGTACCGTTCATGGTAAAACCCAGATCCCCTGTATTAACCCACCCATCGCGAGTGAGCAGATTCTCGGTTGCCATCGAATTATTGTAGTATCCTTGGGTAACGTTATCTCCCCGAATTTGTATTTTACCGATAACATAATCCGGAACCGGGTTCATTTCCTCATCACATATTCGCACATGACAATAATCAACAGCCTGACCAACGACAACAAACGATGCCGCGTGCTCGGCATTTTTCTCTACTTCGATGACTTGCTCACCGAAGTTCAGATGATCGCGGTGGACATATACCGCAGTGAATTGTTGCTCTACCTGAGGAAAGGAGACGGCCACTGAAGCTTCTGCTAATCCGTATACGGTAAACATTGCTGTTTTCTTCAACTGATAGGCTGATAATACATTCAGAAACTCATGACAAACCTCTGGTAATATGGGCTCGGCCCCGTTATAGATGATTCTGACACATGACAGATCCCATCCCTCGGCCTTGTCCTCGCGAAAGAAATTCAAAAAATACTTATAACCAAAGTTAGGAGAGGAGAGTACGGTGGCTTTATGTTGATTTACTTTTTTCATCCATAAAATCGGTTTTCGAATAAATAATTCCGTTGGGATCAGATACTGATGAATACCTGCCACGAGTGGAACGAGGTGGAATCCAATCAAACCCATATCATGGGTGAGGGGCATCCAGGAGAGGAAACTGTCGCTCGAACTGATCTTCGCGCAATTGATTGCAGCACATGCATTGTATATCAAATTTCGGTGAGTAAGCATAACCCCTTTCGGATCACCGGTTGACCCGGACGAAAATTGAATAAATGCCAGTTCTTCCGGCTTGGGCTCGTTATATTGAACAGCCTCATACTCGTATTCCTTGTCATGTATTATTTCTGCTCTCTTCTCCAGCTGACGGTGAAAATCCGGCAGTTCATGTTCCAGAGCGAATTTTTTCATTTTAGCGAGCACCTTTTCAGATGCAATCATAAAGGGATCATGTAACAAATCCCAGATACGACATACTTTCAAATTTTGTTCTTCGTCTTCACCCACACTTACAGGTACAGGGATCATGCCCCCTAATAAACATGCCCAGAATGCGACTAAGAAACGTTTGTTTTCCTGAATCTGAAAAATAATTTCCTGCCCGGGTTTGATGCCGATTTCTTGCAAATAACCCAAGTAACCTTTGGCTTCATGAAATAATTGATGATACGACATGAAAATTTCCATTTTGTCAGAATCAATAAAGCGAATACCCCGGTCTGTTCTTTTGCTTCTGTCGCGGATGACATCGATCAATGTCTGAAATTGATTCGTGTACATATCTCTCCTCCAAATTGATCATCTCTATCTGACCTATTTAATTAGTTACACATATTTCTTGCTAAATTTTACCATAGAAATATATGGCTTTTCAAGAAGATTATTGTTACTATATGGTAAAAAATGTTCTTTATTGGGAGTCTGGTTTTACATTCACATGACATATATTCCCCTTCACCTTTTTGATAGCTCAGGAATGGATTAAACGCCAAACAGGCTGTCTAAGTATGCGACAGCCTGGAATATAATACGAAGAGTACATAAATTCCGCTAGATCGTATTCATTATTGCATTTCTGTGTTTTGGATGCTGTTTCGCTGCAAGAATGGAATGACACAGTTCAATTGAAACATAGATATCTTTTTCGCTAAGATTACGGCTATCATGGGCTAATCGATCTTGCAGCTGCTGTAATTCAGAAAACAATGGCTTAACTGTGTTGTTGTATGCTGTTGAATCTTGACTATAATTCCGTGAGGTAAGTGCCATGGTCATCAGTCGAGACAACTTGTTTTTGCCTACTGATAAGCGTTTATTTTTTCTTAACTCTGCATTGGCAAGTGTCGTTAGATCGGAAGGCTGACCTAAACAATAAGGCACAATATCTTTCGTTATTCTATTCATAAAACTCCCCAATACCTGTTTGGAACCCAGTTCAATGACCTCTGTAACCCCATTCTCCATTAGATAGTGCATTGATTCTAACCACCTTACCGGCTCAGTCATCTGCCTGTTTAAGTAATCCACAACAGAGTGATCCGACTGATATGGCCTCGCTGTTACATTTGAAATAATGGGACATTCAGCAGCATGATATGGATATTGACTCAATTGTGCTTTGAATTGTTTTGCGGCACTTTGCATCATGGGAGAATGATATGGACCGGATACCTGCAGGTAAGCATGCTTTATCCCCATACATTCGGTTCTTTTTAACACCTTCTGTATGGCTTGGCGATGACCGGAAATGACAAACTGCTGATCCGTGTTTATACAAGCAACACAGACAGGATGTTGACTTGTAGAGACTTCTTCGCATATTTCCTGCAGCGTACGGATCGGAAGGTTTGAAATAGCTGCCATAGTCCCTTGCTGGTATGGATCTGCATTGTGCATCAGAATGCCTCGTTGTCTTACAAGACGAACCGCATCATGAAAAGATAGAACGCCTGCGCAGACAAGTGCCGAATATTCTCCCAAGCTATGCCCGGCCATGAAAGCAGGCTTTGTCCCGATCTCCTGCATATACACCTGAAACGCAATAACACTCACCGTTAAGAGTGCTGGCTGAGCGTTCATCGTCAATGTCAAATCATCTATGTTTCCTTGAAAGCACAGCTTTTTTAAATCAAAAGAAATAGCCTCACCAGCTTCTTCAAATAAACACCTGGCTACATCAAAATGATTCCAGAAGTCTCTTCCCATCCCGATGATCTGAGAGCCCTGTCCAGGAAACAAAAGAGCAACATTACTCATGCGGCATCCTCCATGTATTCAATTTTATTTTTCTTCAATTTAAATAAATACCAATAAATACCTTGTTTTCAAAATTCATATTAAACTTTCATGGTAAGATATGCAATACACATAGACATAAAAAATAGACATCTCCAAAGCGGAGATGCCTGTTTCTTCTTGATCTGGCCAAGTCAGATCAAGCCATGCTTTACAAAGCTATGATACAATCCGTCTTCTTCCACAGAGGCTGTGACGTCGTCAGCGATGGCTTTCAGACCCGGTTTGGCGTTACCCATTGCAATACCTACCGCACAGAATTCCAGCATCTCGGCATCATTCATGCCATCACCAATCGCCAGTGTATCTTCCCGCGACATGCCCAAATGCTCCAGCAGGTCGGCAATCGCAATGGCTTTGTGAATACCCGGGATCATCAGCTCCCCGCTGCCCTCGCCAAAGACAGGTACCGTACACTGAATGACTTCAAACTTGCCCTCAAACTCCTGCTTGATCCGCTCAAACGGAATGATAGGACTTTCCAGAAAACAAACCTTGTTGACATCGTCCTTATACAGATCGGCTTCACCATATGTTAAGCCAGCAATGAAAGGATGTGGTTTCGTTTCTTTTTTCTCCCGTGCGACCGGATCATTCTCGACATCACCATAGATTCGACGCTCCAGATGAGCTTGAAGATTACTGCTGGCATACAAAGCCGAGTTGGATTCAAGGTAGAAGTCAATGCCGTGTTCATTGAAGAAATCGACCATATGCCGCACATCTTCAGCTGTTACTTTTTTGTGATATAAAACGTCAGAGCCGTACTCTACATATCCTCCGCCTGCCCCGATTAATCCATCAAAACCAATCTCCCAGATTGAATCATAGATCTCGGCTTTGGAGCGCCCCGTGCACAAATACAACAGGTGTCCATTCTTGCGCGCTTGTTTACACGCTTCTTGTGCAGACACAGGAATGCTGCCGTCATCATCAACCAAAGTTCCATCAATATCAATAAATACGATTTTTCGTGTTATGCTGTTCATCTGTCTTTTCCCCCAATTGCATTCTCTGTTTTAAACTGTTCGATTCACTTTACTACGCGTTCCGTGGTGTTCGTTGATCAATCAACTTTTCTAGAAATTCGGCAAAAGAATCCGCATACACTTCAGGCTCTCCATTAAAATAATCCAGACGCATCACCTTAAATTCCCCACGTTCATCAGTTGTTCGAGTATCAAAATAGTAATATTCATCCTCATCCGGGATAAACAGTTCCAGTTTTCCTTCCTGCTTTGTCTGTTCATCTGCAAGTCGATAGATATATAGAATGTCCGTATCCGTGTACTCTCTGTGCTCTGATGAAGTAATGGTTAGAATTGCTGTCCCGCTTAACAGCGCTTGCCCATAATTCAGAAGCCACCATCGGTAGGAAGGAGGTAATGAAAAACCAAGTTCCTGTTCAACTTCAACGATCCAGCTTTCCTGAACCTGATGGTTTGGAAACCATTTTAGCGCCTTTGTGTGGGCCAGTTTCTCAGTCAGACTTGTGTACATTCATACATCTCTCCAATCTAAAAATTGATGGGTTTATCCATATGCACGATTTGCCATTCATTTTCTTCTTCTGCAATTAACGCAAATCCTTGACGTTCCCAGAAATCCACAGCTCCAGGCAGAAAACGATGGGTATGCAGATATAACGTTGTATATCGCATTCTGGTTACAATTTGTTGCAATTCTTGTACTAACAGTGAACCGATGCCATGCCTGCGGTAGGCAGGATCAACATAACATTTTACAATTTCAGCTGCGGTAGGAGCCGGGTAACGGCCTTCAATAGCCTGAATTCGTCCGTCATATGGCGTAATGCCGATGGAACCGACAATGCCTGTTTCGCCCAACCGGGCAACAAGAAAAATGGAATCGTTACGATCCAGATAATGTTCTGTAAACTGTTGAAAATCTTTAGGTAATACGCTCGGATCTATCATGGGAAAAACCTCACCGCGTACACGCATGGCAAATTCGATCGCCTCCTCAATCTCGTGGGACTGGACAGGCTTTACTACAGGTTTCATGTGAACTTCTGACAAAAAGTCACTTCCCTCCATTCTCTGTTTGAGATGCTGCTCTCTTCTTAACCAATTCAGACGAACCTATCATTACGAGTCAAATAAAACTATCAATCAGTCTATACTCCCGACCATTTTGAGAGAAGGCCCGCGCATTCTGATAGACTCCGCATACGATAAGGCGTATCAGCAACCAATTCAGAAAGGGGTAAACCAATTATGTGGTTATCGCTTGGCATCACAGCAGTTATCCTTTTGATCTCCATCTGGTTCACCCTTCGATATGCAGATCAGAAGGCTGCAAGTAAGTTCCATCCTCATGCTCCTCACCAGCTGCTGCTCAAGTTCAAGGAAGGTACAACCGCCGATCAGATGCACACCCTTCATCGGAAAAACAAATGCAAAGTGGCCGAAACCTATGAGGATCTGGGGTGGTATCGAATCGAATCTCGCAAAAAAATGCATCGCATGCTCAAACTATACAAGGATCATGAGCTCATTGAACATGTACATCCCAACTATCTCGTTGAAGCTTCATTTATACCCAACGACCCATTCTTCCCTTACCAGTACAATCTGACCAAAATTAATGCCCCTGCTGCATGGGATATTAACCAGAGCAACAACTCAATTAAAATTGCGATCATTGACACAGGTGTGCAATTGAATCATCCCGAACTTGCGGCCAAGCTGCTGCCCGGTTATGACTACGTCGATTATGACAATATTCCCGAGGACGGAAACGGCCATGGCACACATGTCGCTGGCATCGCTGCTTCCATAACCAACAATGGCGTTGGCATCGCGGGTACAGCACCGCTTGCTTCCATCGTGCCGATTCGAGTGCTGGATAACAACGGCCAAGGAACTATTGGCAACGTGGGCAACGGGCTTGTGTTTGCAGCCAACAATGGAGTTCAAGTCGTGAATCTCAGCCTGGGCGGACCAATGGGAGATGCGTTCCTTCAAGCTGCTGTTCAGTATGCATGGGAGCGCGGAGCCGTGATTATTGCGGCAGCAGGCAATGATAACACATCATACCCCATCGTTCCTGCTTCATACCCTAACGTCATTGCGGTTGCCTCCACCAATTCGTATGATCTTAAATCCAACTTTTCCAATTATGGCTCCTGGGTCGATATGGCTGCGCCGGGCGATGCGATCCTCTCCACGTATCTGGGCAGCTCATATGCCTATCTTAGTGGAACCTCCATGGCAGCTCCGCAAGTCGCGGGCGCAGCAGCACTGCTCGCCGCGAGGGGCAAAAACAATGCCCAGATTCGAGATGCGTTATGCTTCGCCTCCGATCCGATCTCGGGTTCCGGCATCTATTGGACTTATGGAAGACTCAATGCATATCAGAGTTTGCAGGTACCCTGAGCTCCATCCGCTCAAGCAGATGAACGAATGGTGTCACTCTGGCAGCAGTACACAAATAAATGAAAAACTATGGAGCTTCTATTCAATAGACGCTCCATAGTTCTATTAGATAACTTTTTTTGTTTTACGGTTTTGCTGCCCAAATTTCAATTTCAATCTTAATGTCGGGCAGGCCTAACTCAGTAATATAAGCGATGGTCATCGCGGGATAATCATATTGAAATAGTTGATCCCACTCGGCGTACAGGTAATCCCAATCAATCTTTTCGGTTGCCCATACGTTGACTTTGATAATATGCTCAGCATGCAATCCCTCAGATTGCAGTACGGTTTTAATATTGTTAAAGGTATTGGTGACTTGTTCATTGAGTGTATCTGGAAATTGCCCATTCACATCCACTCCAACTTGCCCTGATGTCACGAACAACTCTGCATTTCTTGGAATCCTTGTGATATGCGTGTAATTCCCTACTGGTGCCGGCATATTGGATGGATTTTTTCTAATGATTTTTTCATTTGTCATATGGATTACCTCATCATTCCTAAGATTTTTCTACGGTTTTTCTTCATGTTCATATGCATTTGGGCAGACTTCTCCCGTAATAATGAATTCTAGAAAAATACCGAAGTGGAGTATCCATATCCGGAAGAGATAAACGCAAGTGATTTTTTCTTCATGACAGGTTACTCCCTCCTTCTTAGTTGACAAGATTTTCTACATTAATAAATTATATAAAATACTCTATCACAGGTCAAACTTGTGGCTTACCAAACAAAGAACATCCCGTCATAACGAGAATGTTCTTTGTCTACGTTCAGGAGTAAACACCTTAAATCAGAAATATTGTGCACCATTGCTTGCGATAACTTCTTTGTACCAATGGAAGCTTTTCTTTCTCACACGACGAAGCGTTCCGCTTCCATCATTATTTCTGTCTACATAGATGTAGCCATAACGTTTTTTCATCTCTCCCGTGCCTGCGCTAACCAGATCAATTGGTCCCCAGCTGGTGTAACCGATCAGCTCAACACCGTCCTGAATCGCCTCCGCCATCTCGGCAAAGTGGCTGTTCAGATAGGCAATGCGATAGTCATCTTCAACCGTATCATCGTCCAGCAATACATCGGTTGCACCGAGACCATTTTCTACAATAAATAGCGGTTTGCCGTACCGGTCATGCAGCTGGTTGCATGTGATGCGAAGCCCTTTGGGATCTATGGTCCAGCCCCATTCCGATGCTTCAAGATACGGATTCTTCACCGAACCAAACACATTACCCTCTGTAGAGTTCTTCAGCACTTCAGGATCAGCACTTGTACAGCGACTTGCGTAGTAGCTGAAACCGATATAATCGACCGTATGCTGCTTCAAAATGTCGGCATCTTCCGGCTGCATATCAATGCGGATATTATTTTCTCTGAAAAACCGCTTCGTGTATCCCGGGTATTCCCCCTTGGATTGTACATCGATGAAAAAGAAGGATTCGCGATCCTTATCCATCGCCTTCCATACATCTTCCGGATGTGAGCTATACGGATAGACCATACCCGCTGCCAGCATACATCCAATCTGCGCACTCGGAATGATCTCGTGACAAGCTTTCACCGCCAGCGCACTTGCAACCAACTCGTGGTGAGCCGCTTGATACAAAACCTGTTCCTTGTCTTCACCTTCCTCAAGCACGATTCCTGCGCCGATATAAGGCAGATGAAGCAACATATTAATCTCGTTAAATGTCATCCAATATTTCACTTTATCTTTGTAGCGATTAAACAGTGTTTTTGCATAGGTCTCAAAAAAAGTGACCATCTTGCGATTTTTCCATCCGCCATAATTTTTCACCAGACTTACAGGTACATCAAAGTGGCAGATCGTTACGACGGGTTCAATGTTATGCTTCAGCAGCTCGTCAAAAACGTCATCATAGAACTGAAGTCCCGCTTCATTCGGCTCGGCATCATCGCCATTCGGAAAAATCCGTGCCCAGGCTACCGAAAGCCTGAGACACTTGAATCCCATTTCAGCAAATAACGCAATATCTTCCTTATACCGATGATAAAAATCAATCGCTTCATGTGAAGGATAAAACTCTCCTTCTTTGGGTTCAAATGAATCCAGGTTGCCGAGTGCAATCGGAAAACGATTCGCGCCAATCGGAATCAGGTCAACGGTTGTTAACCCTTTTCCTCCTTCAAGATAAGCACCCTCCAACTGATTGGCGGCTGTTGCTCCTCCCCAGAGAAAATTCTCCGGGAAGGACTTTAGTTGTTCAAACATTGAGGTATTCCTCCTATATTCGCGATGGGTGTTTACGATCGGATTCGTCAGATCAGATAAGAGCCTTTCAATTAGCTCAGTACAGTCAGCAGCTTATCCTGCTCGTTCACACTTGCCGTTTTGGTAGCGACAACATCCAGATAATTAGGAGTATTGGCAACAATAATTGGAGTAATTGTCTCATAACCTGCATCTTTGATCGCTTGAAGGTCAAACTCCATAATCAGATCACCTGCATTGACACGGTCGCCATCCTTCACATGTGCAGTGAAATGCTGACCTTTCAATTGAACGGTATCCTGACCGATATGAATCAACATCTCAACACCATCATCCGATACAAGACCGATTGCATGTTTCGTACGATATACCGTTTGTACAACACCTGTGATCGGAGATACAACTCTGCCGCTGACAGGACGAATCGCAATGCCTTTACCCATGTGCTCTCCTGCAAATGTAACGTCATTAATTTCTTTCAGTTCAACCACTTCACCCGCCATTGGGCTTACAATTTCAAAACGGTTGTTTGGATTCGGATCAAGAACAGGTGCCGGCGCAGCTGTTTTTTCAACTGGATCTTTGAAGCCAACAATATAAGTCAGGATGAAACCAAGCACAAAAGCAACCAGCGTTGAAACAATTGCCATGTAGAATGAGGAATCCAAACCGACTTCTTTGTTAATAAAAGTTGGATAACCGAATACGCCAAGTCCGCCAATCATATAAATTTTTGAACCAGCATATCCTAGAATTCCTCCTCCGATACCACCCGCAATACAGCTCATAATAAATGGTTTTTTCAACGGCAGTGTAACACCGTAAATAGCAGGCTCGGTTACCCCAAATATACCCGAGATAAATGCTGGAATACTAAGTGATTTGATCTTCGTATTTTTTGTTCTGAGTAATACCGCAAGTACTGCACCAATTTGAGCAAATGAAGCGGCAAAGGACATCGCGACAACTGGATCAGCGCCTGACGTACTGAGGTTGAGAAGCGCAACCGGAACCAGTCCCCAGTGAAGTCCGAACAATACGAATACCTGCCATAACCCGCCGATAATCAATCCCGTAACGATCGGACTCAATTCATAAATGTTGGTTGCTCCAGCACCAATCAACTGTCCTGCCCATGTAGAGATCGGACCAATAACGAGGAATGTTGCCGGAACAATAACCAGTAAGGTGAAGAATGGCACAAGGAATGTGCTTACTACTTTAGGAATTACGTTTTTAAAGAATCTTTCCAACCTTACAGCTACAAATGTAGCGATAATGATCGGAATAACGGATGAAGAGTACTCCATCAAAATAACGGGCATACCCAGGAACGTAATGTGAATCGGTGATTCGAACAATGTGCCCGTAAACAAGGTGTACAGTGGATCGCCTGTTTTAAGTCCGGCCAACGTCGGATATACGAGAGAAGCACCGATGGCCATACCGAGGAATGGGGAACCACCGAATTTTTTGATTGCCGTATAACCCAGGAAGATCGGGAAGAAATAGAACAGACAGTCTCCGGTTGCTTTCAGCAGCTGATACGTACCTGAATCCTGCGTGATCCAGCCGAAGGCCACAAACATCTCGTTGAAACCTTTGATCATCCCCGTTGCTGCCAGCAATCCCAGCAAAGGCGTAAATACACCCGAGATCATATCAATAAATCGACTGAACAATCCCACTTTTTTACCCGAATTATCCGCAGATTCCTCAACCTGTCCTTCCGTCGGGAAATTACCCGCTTTAACCACTGCTTTATATACATCAGGCACTTCATTGCCGATAACGACCTGATATTGCCCACCACTCTGCATTACCGTAATGACTCCCGGCAGATTTTTAAGTTCTTCCGTTTTGGCTACGCTTTCATCTTTCAGTTTAAACCGCAGTCTTGTCACACAATGAAATACGCTGTTTACATTCTCACGACCACCTACACGTGACAGAATGTCTTTTGCCAATTGATCGTAGTTGCTCATTGTCATTCTTCCTCTCTAAGTAGACTCCCCATGCCTGTGAAACAAATAAAACCTGAACTACTGAACAATCACAACGTACCGGAAATCCGGAAATCAGTCATGTTATTCAGCAATTCAGGTTTTGCCCTTAACGGTTGCAACCCTGTAAGGCTGTACACATTGGTATTTAATTAAAATGTTTGGCAAGCACTGAGATCAATCCTGGAGCCTTACAGCCGGAATTGCCTGATTGAACAGTTACAATCCGATTGATCGTGTATGCGCTTACTTCTTGGGATCATCATAGTACATCTGAACTACAATTGCAAGCACTTTTTTATTTAACTAAGTTAACCCGCATGATTATTCAGAAGTCGCATTGACTACTCTCTCGATATGAATGGTTAAATACATCATCTCTTCGTCAGTCAGTTGATAGGTGTAGTTATTTTCAATGAATTTTTTGATTTTTTCAGAGCACTTATGTGCGTCGGGATACTTTTTCTGAATCATCTGAAACAATTCGTCGTCATTGTTGCTCTTGTAGTGCTTGCCCTTTACCAGCCGCTGGGCGAAAAACTTCAGGTGAGTCACAAAACGAGTGTAATTCAGCGCATTTTCATCAAAGTCCATTTTGAAGTGATATTTGATAATGGTCAGAATCTCCTGCATCACCTGTGTCATGTTGCGAATGTTAGGCATCTCTTCGTTCAGTGCAGCATTCACAAAATGAAGCGCCATGAAGCCAGCCTCATCCTCAGGCAAAAGCACTCCAAATTGATCACAGATCATATTTAACGCCTCAAGTCCTACTTCATACTCGTCCTTGTACAGCTGCTTGGTCTCCCATAACAAGCCATTGCGAATCGGAAGGTTGTTGCGGTAGCGCTCAATAGCAAAATGAATATGATCTGTCAGATGCAGATAGATGCTGTCATTTAACTTTTTGCCCAGTTTCCGTTTGGCATAGTCTATGATCTCTTCAGACACTTTCATGTACTCAAGCGGTATACTCGCGATTAATGCCTTGAAGTTTTCCTGAATATCTTCATTCTGTAAAGTAAACACCTTGTCAACATGCTGGTCAGAGATCATATCGCCCGCCCGTTTCTGGAAAGCGATCCCCCGTCCAATAACAATAACTTCCTGTTCATCTTTGATGGCTACTACCGCATTATTGTTTAACACCTTCTCGATCTTCACTTCATCACTCCAATATACAGAAAAAGGCAAACCATACCTGCGCCTTGAGGTTTCTGGACATGCCCTAATCTCTTCAATGTGAACTATATGTGCGTTCATGGTATTACATTTTACTGCTGAATGCAACAGCAAAACACTCACTGTATGACATAAAAATCACATCCTGCCATCCACATAACAAAAATGCATACAAGGCAAATGGATTTTTAACATTTTATCAAAAGTATGTTGTCATCAAGGAACAATAGGTTATGTTTTTTTGTTTTTATTCTCCCGCTCTAGTTCCAGCTCAATTTTGCGATTGATGACATCCATTCTTTCCGATGGAATCCGATCTGCATTTTTATAATCCTGATCCATCTCATACTCCTCCAGCTCTTCTTTGTTCATTAATTTCAGATGGTTTTTGATTTCCTGAATATCCTCACGAATATATGACGTTTGGCGATAGTGATCAATGACCACCGCAAAGATGATGCCCCCAAAGATCATAGGACCATAAGGAAACAAAAAACATAATACTACACCTACCAGAAATAGCATAAAAAAGTACATCGTTCTCCTCCTCTTGGATGATCTGATGAGATGTAATAAACTACAAACCAAAATACTTCTGAATCAATCGTGCGGTTTGATCTGGACTTATATTTGTATTATTTATCCGAAGATAAGTTCATCATCTGTAATCTCACCCGGTTCGGAATTTAAACGGTTATAGTTCATGGAATCGAACAATTCCTGCTCAGACCAGACAAGATCACGTTTCGTCGGTTTATGCTGCAGTCGGTTCTCACTTTTGTTGCGCTCCAGCCGTTCAGATACTTCGGCCTCCAGGCTCTACGTAACTGAATAATCCGACCAGATGTTTCCCTCAGTTTCAACATGTTTCCTCCTCGCCAGATGTCTTTATGGGCTCAGCAGTACCGCGTGTTCATCCATAAATTCTATTTAATGGACATTTACTCATCATACCTTTTATGCCGCAAATAAAAAAGAGATTTCAAGTTCTCCGCAAAAGGAGCTTAAAATCTCTTTATACTTATTAACCTAATTCCCTTGCCCAATTAGACTAAAATTAACGACCGATGAGTACCCATCCCCACTTCAATCGGCGCAAGCCTACGGCACATAACCAGGAGAGCATCAGTGCAGCGATGTAAGATAATACAATACCCAAACTGAAATGACGGGCAAGATCATCCGTAAGCTCACGTCTCCAGAACAGCAGGATTAAAGGATGAATTAAAAAGATGCCAAAAGCTACAGTTCCCAGAGAGTCCATTAAACGAGCCGCCTTCTGTTCCTTCCGCCGTTTTCTTGTGCCCACTCGTTCGCTTACAATTAACAAGAGCAAACAAGCAGATAGTGTAAACGCATTGCGAATGATAAACAGGATCGTAAAGGTTAACGTTGGCCATTCCATCAAAGCTGTTTTGATGGTGTCAGTGGCATACATCGATACTGATCCTGCACCTAAAAGCACACCTAATAATAGATAACGGAAACGATTCATTTGTTTCATCATGGAATCAAAGTTCAGTCCGATCCATGCACCAAAGCCAATGACAATCAAATAACTCGGCAACAGGCTGCCGGTTCGTTCGAAATGAAATTGTAAATGCAAGGCGTAGAACAGCGCTTGCCCTGCAATAAAATACAGCGGCATATATCGCTTAAACCAAGGTTTTTTCGTCAAGGCAAGTAACCAGGGAAACACGATATAAAACTGAAGGATAATTAGAAAAAAGTATAAATGCGTATGAGCTGTGCCCAATATTAACTGCTGCACAAGCTGCATACTGTCTTCGATTGGTTCCTTGCCTGCCAGCCACTTTTTAATGACAAAATAAATGAAGGACCACGCAACGTAAGGAATGAATATGTAAAACATGCGTTTTTTGTAAAAAGAGCGCACCCAGCCCTTCTCATTCAGCTTCGCATTGTAGTTGTAAAACAACACCAGGGAAGATAAAAATAGAAAGGCTGGCACTGCAAATTGTAAAAACGTATTCCAGAAGTAAAACAGATCATGATCAAACGTATTCTTTGGATAATGCGCAACAGCTGTTGATGTTGCATGGATTGCCACAACTGCCATAATCGCAATTGCACGGTAGAGATCCAGATACTCTATGCGCCGTGGTCGATCAACCGGTTGACTCATACATATAACCTCACTTGTGACTGATAGTAGAAAGATAGTTTCCGGCTGCAATCCAGATTCCAAATCTTATTTTAATCAGCTGGCGAGGAGATTACAATCTTAATTTCTCGTATTTTCAGTAAACAAGGTTGAACTGTGTTTATGACCTTTTTCTTCAATGATGCTATAGATGAATCGATAGTTTCCAGAGCCTACAGTCAGGTCCACATGCATGCCCGAACTCTCCAAAACTTGAATCTCGGGAGAATCTTCAAGCAGCCTGCCATTTTCCATAATTGTTTGACGATCCGCATTAGGCAGACGCACTTCAGCTCTTGTATTGGCTGGAACCTGAACGCAGAGCTCCAGTACTCCATTCGCCTGCCGTTGCCAGCTGGACTGTACATTGCCATACATGCTCTCATAGCTTGCTTCTGCCCATTCCAGTCCCGGGCCCGGATGCGGCTTGATGTGTACTTTTTTAAAACCAGGCTCCTGCTCATCCGGCCGAATACCTGCTACGTAACGATATAACCACTCTCCAATAGCACCATAAGCATAGTGGTTAAACGAGTTCATATCAGCACTCCACAGACTTCCGTCCTCCCTCATGCCGTCCCAGTGTTCCCACACAGTCGTTGCTCCCTGGGTTACCTGGTAAAGCCAGGACGGGTAATCTTCCTGCAATAATAATTCATAAGCCAGATCATTCCTGCCCATATCGCTTAGTACCGGATTCAGATAAGGAGTACCTACAAATCCAGTCGTAAGATGGTTTTGTGTTTCTTTTAACAGTTCAGTCAATTGAGCAGCGGCACGAGTACAAGCTGATGTTTCCAGCAGACCAAACTGCAGTGCTAGTACATGTGCTGTCTGAGTGGGAACTGCAATTCTGCCTGCAGGAGTGACATATTCGTCTCGAAACGCCTTCACAATATTCCGATGCAGCTCATCATAATAATCTACATCCTGCAACTTGCCGAGTGCAGCCGCAGCTTTGCGAGTCAATGAAACTGAGTATGCGTAAAATGCCGTTGCCACATAATGAATATCCGTCGCGCCAACATAGCTGCCTGATTTAGAATCCAGTGCAAGCCAGTCCCCAAAGTGAAAGCCTGTATTCCAGAGGAAAGCATTCTCACCCTGCTCATAAATATACGTGACCCATCTCTGCATACTTTCATATTGCTCCTTGAGCAGTCGCACGTCACCATACATTTCGTATATAACCCATGGACAGATCACGGCCGCATCCCCCCATGCAGCTGAGGAATGACTTGTATCTCCCCAGCCTTGAGAGGTAGAGCTTCGCAGGTCTGGTACAAAAAACGGTACCCCCCCATCCTCACCTTGCTCTGCTCGCAGATCCCGAAGCCACTTCGTAAAAAAGGGGGCCGTGTTCATCAGATATGCGGAGGTTCTGATAAACATTTGTGCATCCCCCGTCCACCCCAGCCGCTCATCCCGCTGCGGACAATCCGTGGGTACGTCAAGAAAATTCCCTTTCTGTCCCCATACAATATTATGATGGAGCTGATTGACCAGTGAGCTGGAGCAAGCAAAGTCGCCTGTACGATCCATGTTGGAATGCAGTACAACTCCCGTAAACTGATCCAAAGTAACCTTTTCCGGAAAACCAATTAATTTTACATAACGGAAGCCCTGAAATGTAAAGTGGGGTTCATATGTCTCCACCCCCTGACCATGAAGGGTATATCGGATCCTTTGCTTTGCAGCACGAAGATTGTCAACATAAAAATTCCCTTCGTGATCCAGAATTTCGGCATGGTGCAGCTCAACCGTCTGCCCTGCATTGCCCTCAATGCTGAATCTCATCCAGCCTACCATGTTCTGTCCCATGTCCAGCACCCGTTCCCCTTGCGGTGTTGTCAGCAAAGCTGCCGGTTGGAGCTGCTCCATCTTCGTAACAGGCACATTTTCCTGCGCAACGATCATGTTCCTGGGATAGGCAAGAACCTCAACTGGTGACCATTCACATCGGGACTGATCCCCCCAGTCACTCTCCATACGCGCATCATAGGTTTCCCCCATATAAATATCCGACATGCGTATGGCACTGGGTGCAGCAGACCACTCTTCGTTCGAACCGATCACTTCCTCAGACCCGTCAGCATATCGAATATGAAGCTCCAGTAATAGTGCAGATGTGGAACCAAAAATCTCCCGTTCTTTATTCCAGCCAAGATATCCCCGATACCAGCCATCCCCAAGGTAAGCTCCAAGCACATTGTCTCCAGACTGAAGCTGATGGGTAACATCATAAGTTTGATATTGCAAACGCTTACTATACGTAGTCCAGCCTGGCGTAAAATAAGCATCACCTACCCGAGCATCATTCAGATGTAGCTCATACAGTCCTAGTGCCGTAGCGTAAATTCTTGCAGCGAGAACAGGTTTCACAATCTGAAAGCACTTCTGCATACGTGGACAGGAAGTGTCAGGTTCACTGGATATGCTGGCTGTAATCCACTCCCCGGTCCATTCCGTGCTGTGTTCCATGCGGCCCATCTCAAAAAAAGCGGTATCCGACCACTCTGATGCTTCTTCGACTGTATCCCGAACCCGAACCCGGTAGTAATACCTTGTTCGGGCAGCAGGTTGAAAACCTTCCAGCTCGACATGAACGGACTGGTCTGATTCCAACTCTTGTGTATCCCATACAATAACTGCAAAATCGGGTGCATGAGACAGCTGAACCTGATAAGACAACTGCATACAGTTCCTTTGATCCGATTCCAGTTTCCAGCTCAGTCGGGGTGACCGGACATCCAATCCTATCGGATTCATTCGATATTCACAGCGAAGGTCATTAACCTTTAACATATTGTGCTCATCCTCTCCATTATGGCTTCCGTTGGCAGGTTACGATATAATTATATTAATTCTTTCGTGTGAAATGTCCGGTAAAACGGACTGTTTCATCCGCCAATACAGCCATCTGTTCGAAGGAGAGACTGTAAATGAAAATGTCTGTGGAACTATTGAAAAGCGAATCCTTTCTGAATCTTCCGTTGCAGTTATTCGTCAATCGGTGCTCTGAGAACTTTGTGATGCCTTTTCATACCCATGATTTCATTGAATACAGTTACGTTGCAGAAGGTAAAGGTTTTCACCATATCGGTGATGATATTGTGCCTGTCAACAAGGGCATGTTATTTGTCATTCCTGTCGGAATCCCTCATGTCTTTCGGCCTATAAGCACGGATGCAGCAAAAACCCCCTTGATTATCTACAACTGTTTGTTTAATTCAGAATTAATACATTCACTGAAACACATTCTTCGGGATGAGTACCTCATTCAGCATCTGATGGATCTGGAGCAGAACCGGCAGCATTATGTTTCCGTAACAGATCATTCCGGTCGTTTGGAAGAAACAATGATACAGTTGTACCGTGAATTTTCTGTTCCCGGTCCAGGTTCTCTTGCCATGTTAGAAACGCTGGTTAGCCAATTAATTATTATTACTTACAGACAGAATCAACAGGAGAACGATCAGAACTCCGCTCACAATCCTCCCGTCCCTCATGACATGGAAGCCATGCTTCTTTATCTCAGGCAGCACCTCAGTGAACGCATTCAAATGAAAAATTTGGTACAGCTATCCCGGTGGAGTGAAAAGAAGATCGGAAGAATGTTTATCCGCTATACCGGACAGACATTCGGATCATATTTTCAACATCTACGCATTCAAAAATGCTGTGAACTGTTAAAGCAAACCGACCATAAAGTAAGTATGATCGCTGAAATGGTTGGCTATCAGGACATGGATTCCTTTCATGCTGCCTTCAAAAAAATAACAGGTGAGACTCCGCTAGCTTATCGCAAAAAATCCAGAGTATAACTTTCTACTCTGGATACGTTAGTACCGTTACATGTTAAATATGAAGACCTTGAGGCTGTAAAAGCTCATCAATGTACAGTTTCGCATCTTTCCAGGAAGACATTTGCGGAAACCCGTAGTGCTCGAGCTGCTGCTTGTTCCATGGATGCGGGATGCAGATCACTTTCCGTCCGCTCTCAAAAGCCGGAATCAAATTATGCGGTCCGTCATCAATCAAAAGATCGAAGGCCAGCAGATTTTTGCGTTTGCACGTTATAAACTGTTCAAGCGTAATAAACGGCATGTGTTTCTGCAGCCAATTCCACTTTTCCAGGACCGTTTTGGGCTCTGCCGCAGTCACAATAATCAGGTCATACGCCTCGTTGATCTTGCTCAATTCTTCCACCACGTACTCGTCATAAAGCTCGAGCTCCTCAAACAGACCAGGCCGGCCATAGAACACTTCATGTGTACTTTCCGGGTGACGCAAATGGGTAGTATCCCAGTGCACCATATCTTCATACTGAAGCGGGTGGCTCGGGTAACTGATATTGTTATGGTATATCGCCCGTTTGACCAGATGACAGATCGTGTCATCCATATCCACGGCAATCATAGGTTTTGTCATCGTTATTCCCCCCTGATACGAACACAGTATACCACTTCGTCTGCTATATCGTCATTCATTTTTCATGTATATAAATACAAAAAAAGCTCTGCTTCGCGGCAAAATACCACGAAGCAAAGCTGATTCGTCCCATATCAATCCAGATTCTCGCCGTTTGAAGCAATTACTTTCTGATACCAGCCGAAGCTTTTTTTCTTGAATCGGTTCAATGTCCCTTTTCCGTGATCATCCTGATCTACATAGATTACACCATAACGCTTGGACATTTCCGAGGTGGATGCACTGATAATATCAATGGCTCCCCAATTCGTATAACCCATCAGTTCTACACCATCCATGACAGCTTCCTTCATTTGTGTAATGTGTTTACGGAGGTAGTCAATCCGGTAATCGTCCTGAATGGAGCCGTCCTGCTCGAGCTTGTCCTTAGCGCCGAGTCCATTTTCCACAACAAACAGGGGTAATTGATAACGATCGTACAGTTCCTTCAGTGCAATACGCAGTCCAACCGGGTCCAGCTGCCATCCCCATTCCGTACGCTCCAGGTTCGGGTTTTTGATCGTACTGTACAGATTCCCGCCTGTAACCCCATAATCCTCAGGATTCACCGCAGATACGAGAGACGTATAATAACTAAATGAGATAAAATCTACGGTGTGCTCACGTAATATTTGCTCGTCGTCAGGCTCCATAACCACGTTAATTCCGTGATCTGACCAGTAGCGATTCATAAATGCCGGATAACTTCCGCGAACTTGTACATCCGTGTGCAGCAGGTTGAGCTGATTGTCGATTTGAGCTTGCAGCACATCATCCGGATTCGATGTAGCCGGGTAATGGATCATACGGGCCAGCATACAACCAATCTGAAAATTCGGGTTAATCTGTCGTGCTTTCTCCGTCACCAGACTGCTTGCAACAAACTGATGATGAAGCGCCTGATAAGAAGCCTGCATGACGTTCTGCACCCGATCCTCAATAATGCCTCCGCCTGTAAAAGGCTCTATAATCGTTGTATTGATTTCGTTGAACGTCAGCCAGTATTTCACCTTATCTTTGTAACGGTTCATGACAGTCTCCGCATATCGCACAAAATGAGCAATGACCTCGCGGCTTGTCCAGCCATTATACTTCAGCACAAGCGACATCGGCATCTCGTAATGGGAGAGGGTGACCAATGGCTCAATATTGTACTTGCGAAGCTCGTCGAATACCTCATCATAAAAACGAAGTCCTTCTTCGTTGGGCTGCTGATCATCACCATTCGGAAAAATGCGCGGCCAGTTGATCGACAGACGGAACGTCTTGAAACCAAGCTCGGCGAACAGGGCGATATCTTCTTTGAAACGGTGATAAAAATCAATGCCATACCGCTTCGGATAACCCTCCGCACTGTGATGTGCCATCGCTTTCTCGACCTTGGCAGTTGTCACATGCATCAACTCACGCAGATTCGTATAATCCTTTTTCTCAAAATAAGGAACCATGTCTGCCGTAGACCAGCCCTTACCGCCGGCATCAAATGCCCCTTCGGCCTGGTTGGCAGCAATAGCACCGCCCCACAGAAAACCTTCGGGAAACCCTTGTCGATTGTTCATATCCATCTCTCCTTATTACAAATTCGCTGTCAAAACCTTCTCACCCATCTGTATATCTCCCGGCTGTACGGGAACGATCTCTCGATAGTCCGCTGTATTGGTCACAACCATGGCGGTTGTAATATCGTATTGCTTCGCGATTTCATCCAGGTCAAAGGTTAACAAAAGATCACCAGCTTGTACGCGTGCTCCTGTTGCGACATGAGCTTCAAAATATTGTCCGCGCAGCTTCACCGTGTTGATGCCAACATGAATGAGCAGCTCCATGCCCTCATCACTGCGGATAACAATCGCATGTTTGGTTTTGAACACATTCATTACGGTGCCTGTAACGGGAGACACCAGTTCACCCAAGGAAGGAACAAACGCAACACCTTTCCCCATCAATTCATCACCAAAAGTCGGATCATTCACTTCTTGCAACGGAATGCTTTTTCCCGTCATCGGAGCATAAGCCATAGCATCTCCCGTTGGTGAAGGAACACCGAGATCATCCGTATTGACAGTTGATGCATCTTTGGCTGCCGTTTCTGCAGATGCATTAGACGCACCTGGCGTGAATCTGGCCAGTTCCTCGGCGTCACCTTGTTCTTCCTTGATCCCGAACAGGATGGATACAATCGTACCTACAACAAATGCGATAATCATGCCCCCGAAGGAATACAGGAACGTTTGTCCAACAAGAGATGGCAATCCTGGAAGTCCGCCATTACCTGCGAGTACATATGCTTTCGCGCCAAAAGCCAAGGCGAAGCCGCCCCCTACTGCACTCCCGATCATCGCAGCCGCAAATGGCTTTTTGTATTTCATATTAACCCCGTACATTGCCGGTTCGGTTACCCCCATCAGAGCCGTGAAACTTGTGGACAGGGCAACCGTTTTGAGTTTCTTATCTTTGGCACGGAAAAACACACCGAGTGTTGCGCCAGCTTGACCCATGTTTGAAATGAACGTCAAAGGCAGGAATTTGTCAAAGCCTAATGTAGCAATGTTACTCAAAATGATGGGTACCAGCGCATAGTGCATACCTGTCATGATAATCAATGCCATGGCACCGCCCAGTACGATACCGGCGATCAAGCCACCTTCGTTCAAAAGCCAGTTAATACCACCGGACAAACCGTTACCAACAAATGTACCCAATGGACCAATCGCAATCAGTGTAACTGGAACCATGATTAGGAGCGTAATCAGTGGCACAAGCAAGAGCTTGAGCGCGGCGGGGATGATTCGATCCACCCATTTCTCAACATAAGACATCAACCATACTGCCAGTAAAATCGGAATAACGGATGAAGCATAACTTACGGCTGTTACCGGAATGCCAAGAAACGCAACCGATTCTCCGCCGGAGAGCAGGGTTCCCATGTCGGGATACATTAACGCCGTACCCAGCGCAATCGCCACAAATGGATTGCTGCCAAACTTGCGTGCAGCGCTGACGGCAATCAACAGAGGCAAGTAATGAAATACACCGTCGCCGATGGCGGACAGGATGCGATACGTATCTGTTCCCGCAGACATCCACTCGAGCGAAACGAACAGAGCAAGCAGCCCCTTCAGCATACCTGCGGCCGTAATGGCCGGGAGCATGGGAGCAAACACACCTGCAATCGTTTCGAAGATGTTCAGGATCACATTTTTACTTTTTTCCGGTTTAGGCTGCTTGTTGTCTGCGTTTTGCTGAATGGACGGTTCTTCCTTCACCATCGCATCAAATACTTTGGACACATCATTCCCGATAATGACTTGGAACTGATCCCCCGAAATGTTGGTGCCCATCACTTTATCCAGCTGTTTCAGCGCAGTGTTGTCGACTTGATCATTGCTTTTCAGATCAAATCGCAGCCGGGTAACACAGTGATATACCGAGTTGATATTGTCTTTTCCACCAACAGCTTTGATGATTTGCTGTGCCGTGTCTTGATGTTTCATCTGATTTCCTCCTTATTTTCCCCATAAAAAAAAACCCGAACAAAACTACGCAGAGGTACCTGCGTACTTTCATTCGGGTATTGCCTGATTGAACAGTAACAAGCCCATTGAATATGAAACTGTAAGATGTGACGCTCAACCGCGCCTCCTCATGAAGCTGCTCATTATAACCTATAACCTTTTGGTAAACGTTACGTTTCCCGTTTGGTTCTCATTAGACGTTCCAAATGTAATGTCAGGTACAGCTGCTCGGAGTGAGTCATGTCGTATTCATAATTTTTATGGATAAACGTCTCGATCTTGCCAATACACTTGAAGGTCTCCGGATAGTTTTTCCGAACCACTTCGTATAGATACTCCTCCGCATCATCATGAGTCGAATGTGTAATGACTCGCTGACAGAAGTATTTCAGATGTGTGATAAAACGGAAATAGTTCACACTATCCTCATCCAGTTCGACGTTAAAGTGATATTTGATAATGTTCATAATTTCCTGCAGCAGCTGCATCAGATGTGTAACATCGTTCATCGAGTCGTTGACTTCCGCATTGATGAAATGCAGGGCAATGTTGCAGATCTCGTCTTTCGGGAATTCGATATCCAGTCGCTCTTTCAGCAAGGTCAATGCTTCTCTTGCTACATCATATTCTGCCTTATAGAAATGCTGTACTTCCCAAGAAAGCGGATTACGTGTAATCATGCCCTTTTCAAGCCGCTGTACTGCAAAATGAATATGATCAGATAAGGAAACGTATATTCCGTCACTGATCGTTTTACTCAGCTGTGTTCGCGCCAGCGTTACGATATCATCGGTTGCCTGCAGAATTTCAATGGGCACTTCGGCTACGATGGATTTGAACTTCTCATATATGGATGCATCCTGAAGACGAAACACCTTTTCAATTCGCTCTTCGTCAATCTCATCACCTGCTTTGAACTTAAATCCGATGCCCCGGCCGAGGATCAGCAATTCCTGATTTTTATCATCCACGGTGCTGACGATATTGTTATTAAATATCTGTTTAATAATCATAATGGACCCACCTGATTTTTTTTGAGACATAAAAAAGGGCAAAACCAAAACAGAAATAATAAAATCATTTCCATTGTGGTTTTGCCCGCATTACCGGTAACAAGCCTCGCAATCAGCTTAGCACAAACTGAAAACGGTGTCAACTGAGGGCATAAGGTTAAAATAAAAATATATGCAACATTTTCCTTTTCATCCACGTTAATAGTGTATCCAGGCATGAATATCTAATACCATCACATTGATGTAAACAGGAGGAATAACCTTGAAAAAATTTGTTTCTATAACCGCAGCGATCACTTCTATGACACTATTGTTGTCCACAGCTCCCATCTCATACGCTCAATCCAATGAATCATCGACTGTTCAGGATGAGCAAAGCACTTTGAAACTGGATAAAAAAGCAACAAAGCTGTTAACGGATGCGATCACAAAATTGGCTGGTAAACAAACGATACAATTTACATCGGTAGATACTTCATTTGTAGATGCTTCATATAATGAATGGCACATTGATGGCACATTGACCGGCACAGCCAAGGCTGATGTCTCTCAACGCTATGATCCCAAAAAGGGACAAGTTACTTCCACTTTGATTAGTTATGCAGCCGATGATCTCAATAAAGTCATGGATGAAGCTTTACGCACCAAAATAACTGCTTTTCTGAACACTTTCGATAAAGACAAAAAATTCGAAGTTGAGGGCTTCTGGCGGGTAAATCAATTAGTGAACGAAGGAGGACTCAAAAATTACTGGGTCATCTGGGGGCCTAATCAAAGTCTGTACGTTGATCTGGATCACAACAACCAAATGTCAGCAAGTATTCAATATAAAATAAAGGATGCACGAGCTGCCCTAAACAATAAAGCCCGGAACTCGCTCAAAACACTTGGCATATCCACCGTGAAACCATTCGATTATGCGCTGCTTACCAAAGCAAACAACGATACACTTTGGAAATATCAGGATGACGGCAGTTTGAATTACGTACACATTGGAAGTAACACCGGCAAGGTGTGGAAGGTGGAAAACGAACTGGGCAAGGACTGGAACAATGATGCTGATTTCAAAAAGTCTTTTGCTAAACCTAAGCTGAGTAAAAGTAAAGCACTCTCCGTTGCAGCACCTAAAGTAAAATCGATCTTTGGCCTGAATTTAAAAGGTTATTCTGTTCATATCCAAGATAATGAATACACCTTTAAGAAAAAAGGAGCCACTACAATCGTAGGTAAAATCAACAAAAAGGGTGCTTTTTATTCGTTTGAAGCTGTTCCCGCAATTGGGGTAAGAAACTAACTTCACGTTTGTAGAAAAAGCAAAGAGGCCCCTTCCGCCACGAAGGGGCTTTTTGTTATTGCCCAAAGGTCACATTAATCTGTACAATCTCGGAACGACTGCTTGTGCGGATCGGAGGTCCCCAGAAACCAAAGCCTGAGGTAACGATGGAATGCATAGAGCCCTTCTGCAGATAACCCCAGTCATTTTCATAGATGGCCTTTGTAATCCACTGGGCTGGTGCAATCTGGCCCCGATGAGTGTGACCGGATACAACCAGGTCCACCTTGTTCTGCTCAGCGATATCCAGATCATAAGGCTGATGATCCATCATAATGACAGGCTGGTTCAGATCCGTATTTTTCATGAGTTCTGCGACCTCTGCCCGATCCTGTTCGGTTCGATCCTTGCGTCCAATCAGCGTAATTTGGTTATCCAGAACGATCTTGTCATCATACAGCACCTTCATATTACTTTTCTCCAGTGCTGCAATCAGCTCCTCGACCGGTCCGTCGAATTTGTCATGATTCCCGAGTGAAGCATATACACCATAAGGTGCATGGATGTCACGAATGATGTCCGCGATTCCACTTTTCTCATACATCACCAGATTGTCATCTATCAAATCCCCAGGATATAAAACGAGGTCCGGCTTGAGTGAATTGATCTCCTCCACCATACGTTTCGCATGGGCAGGGCCTGACAATAGACCAAAATGCATATCGGCCGCCATCACAATGTTCAGCTTGTCGATCCCCTCTACCTTTTTATCAATCTGAATGTTGTATTGTCTGACGACCGGGCTGTACGCGTTATAAATACCATACCCCATCGTTGTAACGAGCAGCACCAGCGTAACAACTCCAGCCCATTTGTGCGCGTGATGCCGTGGAATACGTGTCAATCGAAGCAGCCAAAGCGTCAGATGCACAACCGGCAGAATGAGAAGTAATAGCGAGAATACTGCCAGCCAATAGGAACCGATAATGCCAAGAAACGAAATACTGCCAAACAGACGAGCCAGAATAAAGGAAACTGCCAGGAACACAAGCCCTGTAACATACAACCAACGGAATCTTGCCGCCACAACAGGTTTCATCCAGCTCCAGCCGCTCCAGCCTATGTAGAATACTAATAATCCATATACGAGCAAAAACAGAATACCTACGAGTACAAACATGCCTGGCCTGACCTCCACGTTCAAAAAGTAATATACTATTTTAACGAAAACTACTCCGTCTGAACTAGTATAACTTAAATAGAGGTGTTCCAGCATCTTTTGCAAACTACAGATAGGTACATTTTATTACAATTTGATGATGTTTAAATTTGAAACAATAAAACACCTCTTCCGCCTCCGATGAGTAAGCATACTCAAAGGGAAGTGTGGGAAGAGGTGTATTTATTTCGTTATTACTCGTTAGTATCCATCCATTGGAAGTGGAATGAACCTTCTTTGTCCACACGTTGGAATGTGTGCGCACCGAAGTAGTCACGTTGTGCTTGCAGCAGGTTTGCTGGCAAACGCTCTGTGCGGTAGCTGTCGTAGTATGACAATGCGCTGGAGAAGCCTGGTACCGGAATACCTTGTTTCACCGCAGCTGCAACAACTTCACGCCACGCATCCTGATAGGATTCCACGATGTTTTGGAAGTATGGATCAAGCAGCAGGTTTTTGAGCGCTGCGTCTTTGTCGTATGCTTCCTTAATGTTTTGCAGGAACTGCGAACGGATAATGCAGCCGCCGCGGAAGATCATCGCGATATTGCCGTATTTCAGATCCCAGCCATACTCGTCAGATGCAGCACGCATCTGTGCGAAGCCTTGGGCATAGGATACGATTTTACTTGCGAACAGCGCTTTGCGCACGCTCTCGATGAATGCTTTTTTGTCACCGGAGAAGGCTTCGGCTTTAGGTCCGTTCAGAATTTTGCTTGCCGCGATACGCTCGTCTTTCATGGCTGACAAGAAACGGGAGAATACGGATTCCGTAATCATGGACAACGGTACGCCGAGATCCAGCGCGCTTTGGCTTGTCCATTTGCCTGTTCCTTTTTGTCCAGCCGCATCCAGAATGACATCAACCATCGGTTTGCCTGTTTCCGGATCGTATTTGGAGAAGATGTCAGCTGTAATCTCGATCAGATAGCTGTCGAGTTCACCTTTGTTCCACTCTGTAAAGATTTCATGCAGTTCCTCTACAGAAACGTTCAATACAGATTTGAGCAAGTGGTACGCCTCACCAATCAACTGCATATCACCATACTCAATACCGTTATGAACCATTTTCACATAGTGTCCCGCACCGTCTGGTCCGATATACGTGCTGCATGCATCGTCGCCCACTTTAGCTGAAATTGCTGTCAGAATCGGCTCTACGAGTTCATAAGCACTTTCTTGACCACCAGGCATGATCGCAGGGCCTTTCAGAGCACCCTCCTCACCACCGGATACCCCTGCGCCGATGAAGCGGAAGCCTTTTGCTTCCAGCTCTTTGCTGCGACGCTGAGTGTCAGGGAAATAAGCATTACCGCCATCAATGATGATGTCGCCTTGATCCAGATGTGGAAGCAGCTGCTCAATCGTTGCGTCTGTTGCTTTACCTGCCTGCACCATGATCAGAATTTTGCGCGGGGACTCCAGAGAAGCTACGAACTCTTCAATCGAGAACGTGCCAATCAGGTTTTTACCCTCTGCTTCCTTCAGCAGATCATGCGTTTTCTCAGGGGAACGGTTGAATACCGCTACTGAGAAGCCTTTACTTTCAATGTTAAAAGCAAGGTTTTTCCCCATTACTGCAAGTCCAATAACACCAATCTGTTGTTTACTCATTATGTCCTCCCAATACTCCATGAATGATATATATGTTTAGTTAAAGCTTGTTCACGTTCAACACGCAGCTTATTGTACTGTTTTTTTCCAGTCTGCTGCAAATTTCTCCATACCTTGATCTGTCAGCGGGTGTTTGGAGATTTGTTCGATGACTGCAAATGGAACTGTAGCAATATGTGCTCCAGCCATCGCTACACGTGTAACGTGATCCGGATGTCTCACGGATGCAGCAATGATCTGAGCATCCAGGTTATGTGTGCGGAACAGTTCAGCCACTTTGGATACCAGCTGCACGCCATCTTCGGAGATGTCGTCCAGACGACCCAGGAACGGGGATACGTATGTTGCACCTGCACGAGCTGCAAGCAGCGCCTGGTTCACAGTGAAGATCAATGTCACGTTTGTTTTAACACCTTTTTTAGTCAAGTAGCGGCAAGCTTCCAGACCTGCAAGTGTCATTGGCAGTTTGATCGTAATATTTTTGTCATTGTTGTTGATTTTAATCAATTCATTGGCTTGTGCGATCATCTCTTCAGCAGTCAGTGCGTCAGGCGTTACTTCAGCAGAAACGGACTCAACTTCAGGTACAAGCTTCAAAATCTCTTCGATGCGATCCTCGAATTTCACGCCTTCTTTGGCTACCAGAGAAGGGTTGGTTGTTACACCGGACAATACACCGATTTTATATGCTTTTTGAATGTCTTCCACGTTAGCTGTATCAATAAAAAATTTCATGACTGAATTACCTCCGATTATTTTGGTTTTTTCGTTTTTTTAATTAGATGTTGCCGTTAACTGCTATTGGTACGTCGCTGTCTTCCTCGGAAATCAGTTCAGATGGCTCATCAAACCACCAGTGGTGACCATCTGCTTCCAGCATGGCATCCGATTCCGCAGGACCATAACTTCCTGCAGCATATAAGTGAAGCGGAAGAAGATTTTCATTAAATGCATCCAGAATTGGCTGTACCCAAGCCCATGATAACTCAACTTCATCCCAATGTGCAAAAAATGTTGGATCGCCATGCAGCGCATCGCGAATCAGGTTCTCATAAGCCTCGGCCAGATCTCCCTGATCTGGAGCAAGATCGATGTGAACCGGCTTGAATTCACCTTTATTCTCAGGATCACTTGCATTCAATTGAAGAGTCATGCTTTGATCCGGGCTCATCTCGATCACAAGCAGGTTCGGCTTCGAGCCGTTATTCTTGATCAGGTGGCCCTGGCCAGAAGGTTCCTTGAACTCAATCACGATTCGTGTTGACTTCTCCTTCATTCTTTTACCCGTACGGATGTAAAACGGAACACCTCTCCAGAAGAAATCATCAATTTGCAGCTTGGCCGCAATAAATGTGTCATTCATCGTGTTCTCCGCTACCCCGGGCTCATCGGTGTATGCATGTACCGGTTTGCCTTGGATGCTGCCTGCAGCATACTGTCCGCGAATGATACTTGCACCCACCGTTTGCTTCTGCAATGGCTGAATGGATTCCATGATATGTTTTTTCTTCTGTCCCACATTTTCGGAAGTGCTGTTATATGGGAGCTGAATAGCCATCATCATCAGCAATTGCAGCATATGGTTCTGGAACATGTCGCGAACAGCACCAACATGATCATAATAGGATGCACGTTCTTCAACGCCTACAGTCTCATTGGCAGTAATTTGTACGTTGGAGATGTAACGGTTGTTCCAGAGAGCCTTCATAATCGGGTTACTCTGATGCAGCGTCTCCAGCTTCTGCACCATCGGTTTGCCCAGGTAGTGGTCAATCCGGTAAATTTCTTCCTCCGTAAAGGATTCGCTCAGCTTGCGATTGAGGTCACGAGCAGACTGCAGATCATGACCAAACGGTTTCTCAATAACAAGACGTTTCCAGCCCTGCGTCGAGCCCAGGCCGCTTGACTGAATATTTTCAGCAATCGGTTCGAAGAACTCGGGTCCAACAGAGAGATAAAACAAACGGTTGGATGGAATGCCCAGCTCGGCCTCTCTTTGTTCAACCAATTGCAGTAACTTTATATAATCTTCCTTATGGCTGATATTCAATACACTGTATCGGAAAGCTTTCACAAATGATTTGACCGAATCATGATCTCCCTGACGTCTGGAGAATTCATGTAAAGATTTTTCCACTTGAGCCTGGAAAAATTCATCCGACCACTCTCTGCGGCCCAGGCCGATCAGGGAGAAGGTTTCTGGAAGCTTACGCTCAAGATATAGATTATATAAGGCAGGATATATTTTTCTTTTGGCTAAATCGCCAGTAGCTCCAAATAAAACAATTGTAGTTGGTTCCATCTCTTACCGTGCTCCTTCCAAGTAACTCTGGTTTCTTTGCTGTAGTTACACTATAATACGTTTTATAGCTATACAAGTAATTAATATATTTCACAGGAGCTATAGACGATATCTATGACAACAAATTATGAGTTATATAAAGTCTTCTATTGGGCTGCCAAAACGGGCAGTCTAACCCAGGCTGCCAAAGCTTTGTACATTACACAACCAAGCGTCAGCCATGCCATTAAACAGCTGGAGGACAGCTTTGGACTCACCCTCTTTTATCGAAATTCCAAAGGTGTTGCATTGACTCAGGAGGGCGCTAGTCTTTATTCCTATATCGAACAGTCTCAGATTCTGATCTCGCTCGCAGAAGAGAAAATGGCTGCACTCAAAAACCTGGACAACGGGGAACTGCGGATCGGCGGCAGCGACTCACTGTTCAAGCATTACATGTTATCGTACATTGAGGAATTCCATATTCAGTACCCTAACATCAAGCTGCATTTAAGTCATGGCACGACACCAGAAGTCATTACGTTTCTGAAGGAAGGTAAAATTGATCTCGGTGTTGTACGCATGCCAATCGTTGATCCTCAACTTGAAGTTCGCGAGAGCATTCAGCTCAAGGATTGCTTTGTTGCAGGGGAGCGTTATGCCCAATTGAAAGGAAAAGTACTAACCCTTGAACAGTTGCTTGAGCATGAGCTCATCCTGTTTTCCAGAAACAGTCGGGTTCGAATGGCTATTACCGAGCTGTTCAACAGCTACAACTACACATTGAAACCTGAAATCGAAGTCGGTAGTGTTGATCTGTTAATAGAGTTCGCCCGCCGCGGATTGGGTATCTCCTACGTCACACGTGAGTTCATCTCCAAAGAGCTGGAGGACGGCTCCCTGTTTGAGATTCAGCTGGACGTGCCACTCCCGCCTTCCCACGTCGGAATCATGACCAAACGCAACATGCCGATCTCCTCGGCTGCCAATCGGTTTATGGATTTGATTTTCAAGGCACAGACTTGATAGTCCCCGGCCTTTTAGCTTTTAATAAACTTAAACAGCCACAAGATTCCAGGGTTAACCGGAACTTGTGGCTGTTTTCTATTTCTGGCTATGATGATTTTACGGAAAAGGACAAAAGCGCTTCTACCGTACGTATATGCTTACTATAGGTGCTTCCTTAATGGCTTACGAGATATGATGCGTCCAGAATCAGAGCTACTTTACCACTACCCAGAATGGTAGCACCAGATAGATGGTTCATTGCTCCAAGATACGTGCCAAGTGTCTTGATAACCACTTCCTGATTCCCGATGATCTCATCTACCGCATAAGCTGCAACTTTATCAACCGAGCGTACAATGACGATAGGAATCGTTTTGGAGCGGCGCTCCGAATTGGCATAATTCAGCTTCTCACTCAAGCGATAAAAGGGGACAATACGCCCATGATTAAGAATGGATTGCTGACCCTGAATCATCTGAATATCGGCTGGCATAATTCGCACAATCTCGGCTACGTTGTACATCGGCAGGATCATGACACGGCCTGAAACCTTCACCAGCAGCCCTTTGATAATAGCAAGGGTTAGCGGCAGCCGAATCGTAAAGGTCGTGCCTACACCCACCTGCGTATCAATATCGATGATGCCGTTAAGCCTTCCGATCTGGCTGCGCACAATATCCATACCCACACCCCGGCCGGATACATCGCTGACTGTCGAAGCTGTGGAAAAACCAGGCTCAAAGATCAGATGAACTGCTTCGTCTGTATTCAATCGCGCAGCCTGCTCTTCATTGATGATGCCTTTAGCCAATGCAGATGCTTTGATCTTCTCGCCATCAATACCCTTACCATCATCCGAATAACGGATGACAACATGATTTTCCTCATGAAATGAAGTTAATGTAATGCGACCTTTGGCCGGTTTCCCGTTTTCTGCACGTACCTGCTCACTTTCAATGCCATGATCGGCACTGTTACGAATGAGATGGATTAACGGGTCGCTTAACTCCTCAATAATCATGCGATCCAGCTCCGTCTCTCCTCCGTGAATAACAAGCTCCAGCTCTTTGCCCAGCTTCTGTGACAAGTCACGTACCAGTCTCGGAAATCGGTTAAACAGTTGATCGATCGGCAGCATACGTGTTTTCATGACCCCATCCTGCAATTCCTTGATGACCCGTCCCATATGATCCGATACTCCACCAATATTCTGAAGCAGCGTTGAGGTATCCTTCCGGGCACCAGAGCTGCTCAGATCAGCCAAGGATGTCTGATCAATCAGCAATTCACCTACCAGATTCATCAGATGATCAAGCCGCTCGACACTTACCCGGACTGTAGGCTGCATCGTCTTTGCCTTATCTTCAATTGAAGGCGAGACGGGTTCCGGGATACTCACCCGTACCTCGTTCTCCGCTTTTGACGGCTCCAGGGTGGCTGCCGTTTCACTGCTATGCAGCAGGTAAGGCTTCACATCGAGGGTCTGAATATCCGAATCACTGGAAAGTACCTCGTTAATTCTGTTATCACTTAATGACGAAGCAATGACCATGATAAACTGTCTATAGTGTTCATCCTGTTCACCTGTATCCTGATTATCAAGACTTGTATCTTCTGTAGAGCACGAAAGCACCGTGCTGCCACCTTCCTCCAAACGCTTACGGAGAATATGGTATCTCGGCCCTTTCATCATACAATCCTCTCGAAGCAGTACATGCACAGCATACAATTGCTGACCATTCAGCACGGCTTCCTGTGCAGCATTTGCAGTGATCGGCTTCAACACAGCAGATTGCAGCTTCACATCCGGCTTTGGTTTGCGAATCAAGGCATGTATCTCATGCACAACAGCTCGAACATCGGTATAGGGTTCCCCTCGCACATACTGATCACGCAGCACCTTCATCGCATCCAGCGAACGAAAAAGGGTATCAATCAGCTCTGCCGTCACTTCCGGCTTCTCGGAACGAACCCATTCCAGTGCAAATTCCACCTCATGAGTGAGATCACTTAATTCACGAAAATCCATGGTGGATGCCGAACCCTTGATGGTGTGAGCTGCCCGGAATAACGTCTGGACCAGTTCAGCAGAAGGGGATTGCTCCAGCGTAAGTAAAGATTGATCCATTCGTTCCAATTGATCGTTCAGTTCTTCGATAAAAATGTCACGGTAGGCAGACAAGTCCATCATCATATGCATTCCTCCTAACCGCCCAATATCTCATCCAGCTTCAAAATACCTACCAGTTTGTCTCCTTGTTGACCGATCCCTTGAAAGAATGCCTCCTGGTGACGCCCATGCCCTCCAGAGGGAGGATGAATCTCTGAATAGGTCGTCACTTTATTGACCCGATCCACAATCAGACCGATGTATTCTTCCTGATAACGAACCACAATAATTCGTGCGGCTCTGGTTTCAGGTTCATCAGGCATGCCAAGCAAGCTGCGCAGACTCATTACACAAACAACTTTACCGCGTAGATTCATGACACCTTTGATCTCAGGCCGGCTGAACGGGATATCCGTAATACTGAGCATTTTGATAATCTCGTGAATCTCTTCTATGCGAATTGCACAGGTCTCTGCGCCAACAGCCAGTTCAATATATTGTTCTTTCTGAAGTGAAGACATCGTTCCACCCTCAATTCGTTGTAGTTACTGTGTTTTGAAAGCTGCTGCGGATTTCGCAAGTTCTTCAGCCAGATGGGCCAGAGACTGACAAGTTGCCGCGGTTTCTTCTGAAGCAGCCGCTGATTCCTCACTGGAAGCCGAGATGGATTCCACCGAGCTCATAACTTCGGCTGCCTGAGCAGCTTCTTCTTCACATGCAGCCGCAATCTCATTCACTTTCTGTGATGAGCTGTTCACCATCTCAATAATTTGATCAAAAGCGACTCCCGTTTTGGAAGACTGCTCTACGCTGTCAGCAACAGCCTGTACACTTTGTCTTGTATTTTCCTGCATCAATTTAATTATCGTAGTAATCTCTTTCGTTGCTTCTCCACTACGTTCAGCCAGCTTCCGAACTTCGTCGGCAACAACAGCGAAACCTCTGCCTTGCTCTCCTGCACGAGCCGCTTCAATCGCAGCATTCAGCGCAAGCAGGTTTGTCTGTTCAGCAATATCGTCAATGACTTCGATAATGTCGCCAATTTTACGTGAATCCTCTTCAAGCTTCGACATCTTCATATTTACGGCCTGCATGCCTTCGAGTGAAGTTTGTACCACATGACCGCCTTCACGTGCCGTTTTTACGGTATCATTAGACAGCTCTGCTGCTTCTTCAGCGCTAGCCGCCACAGAATTAATCGCGAGTGACAACTCCTTGAACAATTCGGAAATGTTGCTGGCTTCGCTGGATTGGCTTGTACTGGTGCTTGCAATTTCCTGTGTGCTTGCGGAGATTTGCTCCGAGGACGCCGCAACACTTTGGGAGTTCATTACAATGTTGTTGATTAACATTCTCAGATTATCCACCATACGGTTAAGCGCTACTGCCAATTGACCCACTTCATCTTTACTGGAGACATCCGATTTCAACGTCAGATTACCACCAGCTACTTCGGTCGCCAGATCAAGCATTGCCATAAGCGGTCTGGAGATGGAGCGAGAGATAATATATCCGATCAGGATACTGAAGAGAACAGAACCCACCACCATGATAATGGTTACTGTAAGAGCATTATTATAAGCCTGCTCGGACTTTGCATTATTTTGTTTTGCCAGATTTACATTAAGTTCAACCAGACTGGACATTGTTTTTACAACCTCGTCACCAGGCGGTTTGAGAGTCACTTTCAAAAATTGGATAAAACCTGCATCATCGTTTGAAAGGGCAAGCGTAACACCTTGATCATATAATTTCATGTAATTTTCATACTGACTATCTAATTTGCGAAGCAATTCGCTCTCTTCTGCTGTTGTTGCAAGCGGCCGATAGGTTGCAAGCCGTTCTTCCAGGCTCTGACGAATCGAAGCAATGTTTTCAGTGACCCTCGTTTGTTCTGCTGCTGCTGTTTCATAATTCAGATCACGAATGTTAACCCGCAATCTTTGATAATCAACTTGGGCGGAGGTAAGTTCTCTGACTGAAACCAAATTATCATTATACAGTTGCTCCATACGATCATTCGTGCCTCTCAAAGTGAATATAGAATATATTCCTAGAGATGCCAAAACCAAGGATACAACCAAAAATGCTGAAATAATCTTTGTTGCTGTTCTCAAATTACTGAACCATTTCATATGATCTCCTCCTAGTGTTTTTGTCCAGTTATGTAGTTTAGCTTTCTAGCCCCTTCCCAGGCCGAGCCCTAGACAGTATACGATCTATTTCGACATAAAAGTAATAAAACTGAATAGATTGTTTAAATATTTGTAATTTTTCACTTTTATGCATATTTTTTTTGAATATAAAGACTCTTTTATTTTTAATATGTATAAATATTATATTTCATTCGCACGTTATTTTTTCGTTTTCACGAAAAATATGACCTATCCAAAGATATTGTCTCAAATTCGTTATATGATCATTTCGCACTACTTTTTATTTATACCAGTACTATATTTCTTAATGTTCCTTAACGTTTCTTAATATCTCTTAATAGTTCTTTCGCCTTACGGAAACCAAAGTCTATTATCATTTGATTGGCTACAGGATAACAATTTTACATTTTTGTAATCATTTTAATTCCCAAAAAAAGTAAAGACCCAAATTTAGATTCAGAAAAAAAATAATCAAACTCTCTCAAAAGAGAGCTTGATTATTCATTTTAATCTCTATTCCAGCTCTGCCAAACACTTCTCAATACGCTTCGGAATGAGCTTGAAGAGCTTGTCCCAAGTTATAAACATCTCCGGCTTCCATATGTACTCCTCAAATTCCATACTTGGAATAAAGGCTTTTGTTTGCAGATAAGCTTTCACTTTCTGGTCGATCTGCTCGTTCGTTTGAAAATAATCTTCAAACATCTCATTTACAAGCAAACCTGCTTCTCCTGCATCAGGACCGGCGGCTGTATACAGGTTTGGCAGTAACTCAAACACCACTGGTAGCGGTGAGAATGCATGTTTCCCCGGTTGAGAGTACAAGCATACCCGCTGACCCATCAGGTTGGTCTTCTCTTTTAACAATCCTCGTAATATTCTGCCATGGAAGCTGGCCTCACAATCCACGACTTGCCCGTCATGTCCCACATGAATCCAAACATGTTCCATCTCATAGAGATGACCAATCTCATAATCCCACCAAATTGCATATTCAATCACATATTGAACGATTTCGGTCGGAAATTGAATCTCTCTGCGGAAAGAAGAGGATGGTCCAGGCTGTTCAAACAAAGAGACCCCTACCAAGTCAGGATAGAACGGTTCGTTTCGATCAAACAGGACAATCGGGGCATATTTCAAAGAAAATTCAAGCATTTCATGTTCTGACATTGTCATTTAAGCTGCCTCACTTTCTATGGTGTGACTTCTCTGCGAAGCGATAAGAGATATGCTGGCTCGTCTCTTGCAAAGCAGTATCCCATTCAATATTAAACATTCATGCAAAAACCTGCAAGCCGATGGCTGTGGCCGCAGGTTTTGGTCAATAATGATGAAGTTAAACATAGGTTTGAAGCGTTTCATTCAGGCTGTGCAATTGTGTTCGTAGATAAAGGCTTCGCTGCAGGCTTTCCCTTCGTGGATTGATCCAGAACTGCACTGTCACATCCAATCGGAGGGCCAAGAATTGCATCATTTTTAATTGAAGCAACCGCTTTGGCGTAAGCCTCTTCATCCAGACAATATGCGCGATGAGCCACCTCAGGTGGTGTAGCAGCAAGAAAATCTGCCCCAAATACAATATCAGGCGTCGGCTGATCAAAAATGGTCAGCACATACACGTCATCTGTCTCTGCGATAAACCAGTGAAACCAGCCTTTGGGGAAAACACAAACCTGACCCGGCTTCAGATAATATGTAATGCGTTCGCGTGTGAAAGGATTAAACACTGAAGCTGTGATCTCTCCTGTGATCACGATCACCATTTCCGTTACATTGGTGTGCCAATGAGGCTGCACGACAGTGCCTTTGCTCAGATATACGTTAAAAAAACCATTAGCAATGGTTGGCAACTGTTCTCCAAAAAGCTGTGTGACATAATTCTGCGGGTCTCTTCGGTAGTTTACAACAGCATTGGAGTCTGCGGCTAGTGGAACGTTTGGGGATTGCAAGATCGGATTAATCATGAAGAAACATCTCCTCCTTAGGCATACATCTCGTTGTTGTACTGTATGCGGAGAAAACCACGATTAATACTGCATCCAAGCTGTACAACCTTAAAAGAAATTGCCTTGCCATAATCCATCGAGTCTAAACGATTTACGAAGCCTCAACTACTGTTCCGCAATATTCACAATCCGCTGATTGCTTCCAATCTGTAACCCTATGAAATTCTCATCGTTGTTCCACAATAGTCGCAATCCGCAGCCAGGTTCGGATACACCTTCACTTTCGCTCCGCATCCCGAGCAGTTAACTGAAACCGGTTCTTGTGGCTCATCATAGTCATCTTCATAATATTCGTCCTCGTAATACTCTTCTTCACGATCATAGTATTCATAGTATTGATCCGATTGCATTCTTGATTTTGGTCGAGCACACAGTTTAATTCCAGTAACGAGCACGACAACGCCAGGAATAAATAAAATAATCGTACTTATAATTGCTACATCTGCTCCCTGGGTTAACAACAATAAAGAGAGCAGTATGGTTAATGACGAGATAATGATTAGAATAATCCCGAAAAACTTTTTCACTCTTTTTCCTCCTTATGCCGGATTATGATTTATGGATTAGAATCTGTTGGTTTCTCTCCCGCAGTCGAGACTGTAGACGAGATATTTGCATTGCCAACCGCTCACTATCCATCACTTCTCCTGTCCCATACTGTGATGCCAATTCCTCATTCAACAATTCAATATCCATTAAAATTTGACGATCTGTTCGCTCCATCGAAGCAGGCGTTATTGGATCACTGTATTTCACCAGCTCGACCATCGACTCTACAGACTTTCTGTTTCTGTCATGATCTGCACTCAGATTCGATGGATTCTGCATCGTATTGAGCAGTTGCTCCAGCGCCTGTCCAATCGAACTCATATTAGCAGCGTTGAATTGCTCATGGCCCTCATGCTGGCTTGCCGACCGAATATAGATCAACAGAATAGCACACAACATGAAAGCGACAGCTGCTGTAACGACATGCAATAGCACAAACCAGCGCAGTCCTTGATCAGCAATCCCTGTGAACAAGCCATAGAAGATCACACATCCCACATAAATGACCAATACCGTGCCTATAGCGATGTAACCCGGGACGAACCTTCTAAACCGCTCCATATTTTGCATCACATAACGAACAAATAACCACAAAGCTGTAATCGCAGCATAAGACGCAACCAGATTAATCCAGAATGATATCCATATCAAGCCGCCAGCGAACACCGTAAATGAGACAAGAGAAGTCAGGACCAGGCATACGAGATAGATGACATCCAAAATAAATATATTGCTTCGTTTCATCATCCTAGGTCAGCCCTCCTTGTTGCAGATTGTTTCCGCATTCCAGGCAAAACTTCTGACCAGGCTTAACTTCATGCTGACATTGATTGCACTTTAGAACTAAAGCTTCCCCACAGTTACCACAAAATTTCGTATGAGGTGTGTTCATATGATTACAATGGGGACATGCGCTCGGCATCGGTTCTCTGCACTGAACACATTCAATCGCATGCTCTGCATTATCTGCTCCACATGAAGGACACGCATGGTACTTGTCACCACAATTCGGACAGAACTTGGTCCCCTTCTTCATCGATTGACCGCAGTTATTACAGTTGGTGGTAAAGGATTTAACAGCCAAGGACTTGCCACATTGACTGCAGAAGGCGCTTTGCTGCTGATTCGGATGATGGCAGTGCAAACATAAGTGTACAGAAGGTGTCTCTGTTGTCGACATCACTTTGGACATCTGAGACATCTCGCTGCTGAATGAACCACCCAAACCAACGCCCATGCCCATGCCAAGACCTGCGCCCATAATGTCGGACTGCATGCTTCCTTCATTTTTGGCTGCACCTTCAAGGGTATCAAAGGAACGCTCCTGCTGATACGTGTATCCGATAATATCCATCTCTGCTTTGCGAGCGAGGGCTTCCCGTAAACGAATGACGGATGGATCTTCTTCAGGCAGATTGACATTGTGAATGTATAAGTTGATCAGTTCGATGCCGAATTCTTCAAATGTAGAAGTAATCGTATCTGCAAAATGTCTGGATATCTCCGCAATATAAGCATTAATCTCTAACACACTTACTTTTCTATGTATTAAATAGGAGGATAACATCGAGTTGATGTTCATGATAATCAAACCACGGAAGTAATTGATTAGATTTTGCTGATTATACTCTGGCAGTGTGCCTACCAATTTGATTAGAAATTTTCGCGAGTCTGCAATCTTGATCCCCATCTGCCCAAAGGCTCTGACCGGAACGATAATATTATATTTGGGGTCCTGAATCTGAATCGGATTGGCCGTGCCCCATTTAACATCCAGAGCGTTAACCTGATTCACATACCATACTTCCGCTGCAAAAGGAGATTTCCCGCCGAACGGCAGATTAATCAATCGGTTCAGGATGGGGATGTTTGCTGTGCTTAACGTATGTCTGCCCGGCCCAAACAGATCAAGAGCCCTTCCATCCTTAAACAGAATAGCCTGCTGAGATTGATTAACAATCAACTGGGTCCATGTTCCCAATTCACTCTCTGGATGCTTCCAGGCAAACACATCAGGAGAGCCGTCATACTTGATTACATCAATAATAGCCATATGTGTGTATTCCTCACTTCAGATTTAATAACTTTTGCTTTGTCTTGTCTGTCTCTGATCACCATAAAATAACATTCTGCGTCAATTTTCACTATCTATCTTATTTTTTCATGTTTGAGCATTGCTATTTTACCATTTCTAACCTTCCTTCGCACTAGTATAGTTCATATTTAGTGAGAAATTTTTCCTATTTGAGCACCTTAAAGAGAAAACACGAAAAACCTCTTGCATTCCCAATGTTGTGAGGTAAGAGGTCTTCAAGTTATAGATTAAATTCCTGCTAATGCAGAAGACGTTCCACATAGACCGCAGGTTCGGCCAGAAATTGCTCAAACGAACACAAGGTACCGTGCTCTTTGTGTTCAATATCAGCGTAACCGATCATTTTTTTGCTTGGATTCCACACGATGAATAGATGAGAATACTGATCCAGGTTAGAGGATAACCGCAGCAGCTTCTGTCTACCCATCTTCATCTCAATCGTATCAGTCAATGAAAAAAATTCAATATACCCGACGCCAACCGGGCACTCCGGTAATTCCATTCTATGCGGACCTTCCGTTAAAAAATGGATCAAGGCCGCTGGCAGCTTATATGATTTTAACGTATACAGTTTATTGCTCAGCTCATGAAACTCTTCAGGCTCAAGCGCCTTCAGATACGTTGCCATTTCGCTGTTTTTCTGACTAACGGCAATCGTATAAGCCCGCTCCCCATCGGTTTCCTGCATCGTCACATCTGCCCCGTGTTCAACAAGATATGTAACCATTCGCATGTTATTCTGACGTACAGCTACGGTGAGTGGTGTTGCCTTGTATGGATATACCATATCCGGCTCGTTGTAGTTGACATCTACACCCTCGTTCAACAAATACTGCACGGTCTTCATATCATGATCAGACACTGCCTTGCGCAGCGTCTTGCCGCCATATTTTCGGATATCCAGCCCGAGTTCTTTCAGCACTGCAATATTCTTTTTATTGCCGTAGTAGGCTTCGTCATATGCACTTGATTTTACACGATTCAATCCGTTTAATTTGGCTCCTTGCTCATACAAATAACGAATTGTATCTGCCCCGCACCAGCGAGCTGCATAGAGTATAGCCGGATTATCTTTGGTATTAAGCTCAGCTCCACGCTCTACAAGCAGTCTGACCACCTTAGGCTGGTTACAGATCAATGCAAGTTCAAGCGGAGTAAGTTCAATATGATCGCTCAAAGATATGTTGTCTTCAAGGTCCATACTTTGATCTAAAAATTTTTCCACACCTGCAACATTCCCCTCATAGATGGCAAGAGCTTGGTCAGGCAATGTTTGGAACGTTCCTTGATTACCGATTTTATACAAAATTTTAACCTCCTTGTAAAATCACTTCGTCACATCACAACAATTCGCGTTAGATAAGAAAACTTTGAGATGCCTCACTGATTATGCTAACATAATGGGCAACGATTTCCATTTCTACATTCACAACTACACTTACAGGACCGCACAGAAAGGACCCTATGAATCTCTCAACTCTTCACCATACATTAGCAAAATCAATTCCACCGCTCGATCTGCGAAGCTGTCTGATCAGTATACGCAGCGAGATGGTCTACACGCATTATCGCAATACACAAGCGGAGACACATATCGCCAAAATCAACTCATGTACAAAGAGCTTTGTCTCTGCGCTCATCTGCATTGCTATGGATCAGGGCTTGCTCCCCGAAGCAAGCACACCGATATCCACCTTTTTCCCGCAGCTTGCCTCTGATCCTGATCCGCGTAAACCAGCCATTACACTGGAGCAACTGCTTACGATGACTGCCGGATTTAACTGGGACGAGTTCGGTGGTCAAAATTCGTTTCCACGTATGACACGAACCGGGCACTGGGTTGATTTTGCGTTAGAACAAAGCTTGCGTCATAAACCAGGTACACACATGGAATATAACTCAGGTGTCTCGCAAATACTTTCCGCCATCTTGATGCAGCATACAGAAATGAGCGTTGCCGCATATGCGGAGCGCTATCTGTTCGGCCCCCTCGGCATTCACGATTATGAATGGGAGCAGGACCCTCAGGGCGTGCATACAGGTGGATTTGGTATGAAGCTGCTGCCGGCTGATTTGCTCAAGTTCGGACAGCTTTTCCTTCAGCAAGGACGGTGGGAAAAAGAACAGCTCATATCCAGCGACCTAGTCCAACGTTCCACGCAGCCTTTTATCGATGTGTCCCCTCCCAACCGCGGCAGTTATGGCTGGCACTGGTGGGTGGATCAATACGAGCCTGCAAAAGTAAACGAGAACATTGCCGGAAGCCCGGCATTAGAGAACACCTCTGCAGAACAACATCGTCCGCTGCACTATTACTATGCCAGAGGATTCGGAGGGCAGTATGTATACGTTGTTCCCGAACTGGAGCTTGTAACCGTGCTGACCAATGATAAACGCAAAAAAGAAAAGCCTCCACTGGATGTATTTCCAAAATGGATCGTTCCAGAACTATGGAAGCTCGCTCGCTTATAAGGGGACAAATCTGCGGATTAGGGATACCTTTTCCAGCGATCTTCCCGGTAATTTACCGAGGATTTGCTAAAGCTGTATCCACGCTGCACTCGAAAGATATGCCCTCGCCTCACCCGTCATAGCTGTTAAGCTGGAACACGGGTAAGCGTGAGGGCCTTTTTATTTTTTCAGCATCTGCTCCACTGCCAGCGTTACCGGATATGGCCCCGACTCTTGATTAGATATGACTACAAGCTGCATGCCATGCTCCGGATATACACCCGACATAAACGACACGCCCGGATCGAAACCCATCACATGGTATTTAAATATCTTCTCTTCCTCAAGCTCCAGCCAGACACCCAGGCCATAATACTCCTCATCCTCATCATGCGCGTGTGGTGTTAACAAATAACTTGTCATCTTTTCACTTAATAATGTATGGCTCAGCAAAGCATCCCAGAAACGCATCATATCCGGTGCAGTCACATATGCCCCCCCATCTGCTCCTCCTTGTACGGGAATCGAAAAAATATTGCTCGTCCATCCCCCATCATCAGCGTCAATATAACCCGTAGCCGTATTACGCGGAAGCTGATCTGTGCGAAAATAACCTGAATCCTGCATACCGCATCGTTTGAAAATATGCTCCTGCACATAGCTGGCAAAGGAAACGCCAGCATGTTGTTCTACAATAAGCCCAAGCACGATAAACGCTGCATTGTTATAGTGGAATCGCTCCCCAGGCGCAGACTTCATCGGCAGCTGCTGGAACATGGGCAGAAAATCACGAAGCTGCTCCATTATGTATACCGGCCTGTCTTTCCACAGCTCCGAAAAATCTTGCATAACTTCCTCATCAAAGTAATCGGGTATGCCCGAAGTATGAGTCAATAATTGATGCACCGTGATCTGCGGGTCCCATGCCGGAAAAGTTACATTCAGAACATCCTTTAATCTGGACTCTAGTGAAAACTTCCCTTGTTCTGCCAACTGAGCTATACATACCGCTGTGAAAATCTTACATCCCGAAGCAATGCCAAAACGTGTATTCACATCATTCAGACGCTCATCGCTGCGATTTGCATATCCTCTCGCTAATTGAAACAGCATCTGACCATTCTGCTTGCACAGAACAACGCCTGAGAAATCGTTTTGCTCCATAACCTCTTTCACTTTTTCCACGGCCCTCTGATGATCCAGCATGTTGAATTCACCTGCACCTTCTTGTGATTAGTTGGTTCGTTCATCTCGCTGACCCGACTCTCTCGCATGAATCAAATAATATAACGAGAGATAGATTGTAATCAGGAACGTTGCAAAGAACATACAAAATGCCAAGGAAGACCGGCTAACACTTTCATGCATCAATTGCAGCAGCGTCTCGCGATTCGTTAGTGCATCCCAGCTGTTTAACCGATACACACGCCCAAGCAAAACGCCATAACTGGCAAGTGCCGTTCCTCCTAATACAAAAATCCAGGAAGCTGCACGCCCCAAGCGTTGATAGATCACACCCTGAAGCTGATACATGGAGAAAAAACCAATAAGCAGACCTGTCCATACAAACATCAGCACAACAACAAGATCATACCAGTAGTTGAAGCTCACACCGTTTCCAGTAACGTATCTTGCGCTTCTGGAGGACAGATGAAGCAAATCCGTAACGATATACGATGAGTTCGGGAAAAAGAGCAGCCACAGCATGCCGCTTGGAATCGCAAGCCATATCGCTAATTTCCATTTCAATCGGCTAAGCCCATAGGTTATGGATGAGAATACAAATGGAAGCCAGCCCAGAAACAGATTCCAGATCAGGAAGCGGAAATACCGCTGATTCAGCCAATCGGCCGCCACGTAGTATAAAGCCACCGTAACCACCGTGACTGCACTGAGAAAAATAGACATGTGCAACCCATTCAGTTTTTTCAAAGCCTACAACCTCACTTGTTGTAAAATCCAAATCATACTTCAAAATTTACATATATTTACCACCTTTAAATCTACTAGCATCATACCATATCTATCTGATCGATCTCCATTTTGTAAAAGACGCCAAAATAAAAGACACTCATCCGAGTGTCTTTATGCATGCATAATTTAATTTTTATAGCCAATGGTGATATAGACAAGACTCCAGTGAGAGGCGATGACGACGAACTTCACTTTTTCTGTGTTCTCATGTTCACAACTTTTCTGCTTGCGCTCTGACCGACACCAGTTTATCAGGGTTAACAATAAGATATATTCCCTTGATTCGCTCGCCTGAAGCATCCGTCTCCAGACACAGCACTTCGGTCAGCTTACCCTCTTTCATCAAGGCCAGTTGCAGCTCACCGTTAATCCAGGCAGGCAGCCATTCCCGTTCCCTTAATGTTTTAAGCACTCGTGGAGAGGTTAGAATGGCAAGTACCCCCTTGTGTACACTCATCGTTCTCATAATCGTACGCACAACGCCGCCTCCGTCCGCTGTAAACACAGGCTCGTCCGTCAGAAGCTCCAGCATCGCTGAAACGTCGTGCCGAAGAAAGGCCGTGGTGAAACGGCCAAGAAGATGCTGCTTCATTTTCCAATCCGCATTATACGACTCGGCTGCTGCTGCATGTTCAGGCAGATGACCTCTGGCACGACGATAGATTTGACGACAGTTACTCTCTGTTTTCCCCAGCCATTCCGCGATTTCCGCATAATCATACTGGAAGGCTTCACGCAGGACAAAAACCGCACGTTCCGTGGGAGATAGACGCTCTAACATGACCAGAAAAGCGTATGATATCATCTCTTTTTGCTCAAGCTCCTGCTCTGGTATATTGTTTGTCTCATACACACCCAGCGGCTCAGGAAGCCACTCCCCTACATAGTGCTCCCGTTGGTTACGGGCGGAATTTAATACATTCAGGCTGCGGTTCACCATCATTTTTCCAATATAAGTTTTCGGTTGCTTGATATCCTGATTTGTCATACTCTGTAATGTCATAAAGATGTCCTGAACAAGATCCTCAGCTTCTGTCACACTTCCGAGCATACGGTAGGCGATGGAAAAAGCGTAGTTTCTGTATTGCGAATACAACGCACCAACATCCAGAGAAGGCGCTTTTGTATTATGTTTATGTTGATCAACATAGAGTCTGGATTGCACATAATCGCCTCCTCTGGCTGAATCCGTTTTGAGTTCGGGTTAAAAACAACCCGGGTACATGCCTGTCGTAATCGCTATACGGTTCCAACTGTTAATCGAATTGATTGCCATAATAAGATCAACGATTTCATTTTCACTAAAATATTCTCGGACTTTATCGTACAGCTCCATGGAAACGCCTTGCTCCGATATTAACGTAATCGCCTCTGCCAGTTCAAGCATAACACGCTGTTGGTCTGTGAATAAGGGGACTTCGCGCCACACAGTGAGCAGAAGAATATGATCACCGTAGTCACCCAGCTTCATTAAATCCTTGGCATGCATGTCCAAACAAAAAGCACAGCCATTGATCTGCGACACGCGAATTTTCAACAACTCATACAACACCTTGTCTTCAAATTGCCCAGATACATACCGCTCCAACCCCATCATCGCTTTAAAAGCGCCCGGACTTACTGTCCTGTAATTCATTCGTACATTCATTTTTAATTCGCCTCCATCATTTGATCTACATGCTGAAGACAAACTGCAGATCAGGTTTGTGACATTGTGAGGGGAATTTGATATAAGAATTTTAAGAAAAGCACTCCACGTTATAAATGGAAGACATTTTACACAGACACTCCAATGGCAAAAAAACCTGGAGAGTCTCGCTTATCCCCAGATTTTTCTGTCTTCATCGTTTATGCTTTTTCTTCTGAATTCTGTTGCACAGGAAGCTCGGTGTAGTAAGGGCACCCTGGCTCATGGATAATACGGGGGTCAACCCACGTGCCCCAGTATGGGAGGCGATTTACATAAGGTGGTACATGGGGTGCGATGTTTGGCTGCACATTAGGCTGTGGATTAGGTTGCATGTTGGGTTGGATGTTGGGTAGAACATTAGGCTGCGTATTGGGTTGCACATTAGGCTGGATATTGGGTCCAACATTAGGCATCGGGTTTGAAGCAGGGGCCGTTTGCGTTTTGCAATCCGCGGGAGGGCCGATGATCACCGTTTTCTGTATGGGAGCGAGTGCCTCCTGAACTTTCTGTTCGTCTAGACAATACGTATGAGCCAGCACGTTGGCAGGAGTCAGCCGCAAAATATCGGAGCCAAATATCGCTTCAGGCACAGGTGCATCAAAAATGGCAAGCAGATGTGTTTGATCCGCTGTCGCTACTTCATAATGCCACCAGCCTTGAGGTACATTCGCGGTTTGGCCCGGTGTAATCTGGAAATGTAGCAGTTGGTTCGTAAACGGATTAATGAGGGAGACCACCGCTTCACCGCTAATACAATATACAAGTTCGGTTGCATTTTGATGAATGTGAGGTTCAACGACATTTCCTTTACTGAGAAAAATATCAAGCAGAGATGTGTTACCTAAAGTGTTCAGCTGGTTTACTGAAAGTGCGTTAATGTAGTTATACTCATCCTTCTTAAATAACGGATTTTTGCTTAGATCATAGGTGAATTGTGTGGTTGGTAAGGTGTAATCCATGTATGAGGTTGCCAAAATAAAACGCCTGCCCTTCGCTCTCGGTTTAGATGCCTATATCCTCAGCTTATGCCCATAGCCCATTTCTGTGAGCCCAATTCACTCCCTTGAATATTGCTGTGTCAGCTGCTGCCCTTGCCGCATAGGCTGATATCATCAATTCAGACATTGGAGGCTAGTTATATGTCGTATGTACCGGGTTCAACAACAACCCAACAACCTGTTACTTATGCGTATTATCCGCCACCACAGCCTTATCCTTATCCGTACCCTTATCCGTATCCACCGGTAGTTCCTGTTCCCCTGCCCTTTCCATATCCCATCGGGGGACCGGGGCCATGGTGGCATGGCGGATATCCGGGACACTACCCTGGGCACTATCCGGGATATCCTGGCGGCCCGCACATAGGCGGCCCTGGAGGACCTGGTGGTCCGGGCGGTCTCGGGGGACCCGGTGGGCCTGGAGGTCCCGGCGGGTTCCATGGTCATCGTTTTTTCCAATGGTAACATCTGAAAGTCCAAACGTTTAACCCAACAAAAGGCATCACGCAGGAGCTATGGATTAAGCTCCTACCGTGATGCCTTTTCATCTTCTTTATTTTCTAGCCACACCTCAATGTACAAGGTGCACTTAGTATTCAATAGCATCCAGAAGACTCAGGTTGCGGTTCGACATTTGAAGCAATTCTGTAAAGGAAGCAGCAGCATAATATACAAAGTCCGGATCATGGACATGCATAATAATCTGCCCGTATGTACCTTCCTCCGTCGGATCAAAATCAAACAACAGATAAATTGAACCGCCAGCCATCGCAGCAAAAGGAATCCAGGAGGTGTTGAATAAATACGGCTTGATCTCCGGGTCCAGCTCACGAATTTCTTCAGCCTTATAGTGCTCCTCCAGCCTCTCATCCACATCGCAGAAAAATCGCTTGGTCTCCTGCATCTCCTCCAGCGACATCAGATAAAACGGAAGACAGCGCCCCTGCTCCGCATCCCCTGGATACAGCACATGCAGACCGTAGCCACTACCATTGGTGTGACGGTAAAAAGCACGAAAATCCTCAGGCAGGCGAACATTATACTGCTGCTCGAAGCTTTCCAGTTCTTCCTCTGCCACCCCTTCCAGCTGAAGGTATTGGTCATATAACAGACGAATTTCTTCATCCTGAATTTTATCGTGCAACAGCTGATTCATCTCATCTCGTAATCTGTCCATCGTCATATGTAGCTCAGACTTCATACCCCTTCACCTTCCGTATTGCCTCTATTTTGTATATACTGCTCATATTCCCAGAAGGCCTCCTGCTCTCCGCCGTCTTCGACCAAAATCATGACTGCATACGAGAACATACTGAGCCACTGCTCCATTACAGCCACCTGCTCGTCCGAGATCAGATGATTACTGCGAAGCATGCCTGCCGGTTCAATCGCCCAGGCTCTCGCCAGATGAGTAATGCTCCATAAACAAGCTATTACCTCACGATTCAACGTCGAACGAGCAAGCTCCGGAGCCAGCACGCGTAATATGCCCATCAGCTCATGAAAGTTCTCTTCGATTAAATGACCGTGAAAGGGCCGAAGACTGCCCAGAAACCCATGCTCCACTTTAGGATGAGTTACATCATCACAAGCAAATGCATGGCATTTTAATAAAAAAACGGCCTCTTCGCGTTCCATTCTATCACCCTCCAGCCTGAAATCTCACATTCGACATTACCAGCGCAGCGGCTCCTCATCACGCCACAAAACATAACGCTCCAGTTCACGCAGTGTGCCTGTGCCTATGCCGTATTCATCCATACTTTGCGAACACAGATCAAGCAGATGCAGCATGCCGCCGTATGTTCCGACTGCAAGCTGTGATTGGTCAGGAGATACAGCCAGAGAATAGATCGTTGAGCCGACAAAATGCCGCCAAAGCTCCTGCCCTGCATTGTTGATGCAATATAAATAACCGTAAGCATCACCAATGATCATACCTGCTTCAATCTCAACCATCGTATAAACACGAGCGTTCTCGTCCATGATCGGCCATTCTTCCGAGTCCTCATGCCTCTCTATATCAGCTAATTGAACCTGAATGGTGACCCCGTTATAGAAATGACATGCATTAAACCAGACATGCTGATGATCCCGGCTGAATGCTGCACAATGCGGATAACTGGATTGCGGCTCAATCTGAACTATTTTGTTCATTTTCCGATCCATAACCGTATGGCTGCTCATTTGGCTACCCCATGCAATCCAGCGTTCGTCATACGAAACAGCAGCATGCCCCATGGATAAGCGGGTATCTTCATATTCGTACTCTTGAATCTCGGCAACATCCGGATGAAGAATCGTTGCCTTCGCCTGCTCGATCAGGTATATCCCCAATTCAGATTGAAGCAGTAACGTCCGCCCATGGTCAACAGGTATCAGCTTTTCTAACGTATATTCGGGATGCGTTGAGTCCGCAAGGGATTCAATTCCGGGTAAAACGGCCCTGATATTCTCCTGGATCTCACTCCAGTGATATAATGCCACCTGTTCTCCTTTCAGTCTGCGGTCAGGCTTACGGATGACACGGACCCCTTCGCTATTCGCGAGAGCAATGTACATTCCATCAGGCGAACTGCCTGCAAATGCTGCATTCGGGCTTCGCCACCAGCCTTGCTGATCCATCGTGTACACTTGACCTTTATTCGATGACAAACCTGTATTACAAAGGATCGTTCCCTCATTCAGATAACCTGCAACCTGAACCGCCTGCATCGAATTTTGAAAATGGTTGCTGAGCGGCCAGGTTGCTGCCGGCAATTCCTTGCGAAGCCGTTCCACTTCCCCATGAAGGTTGGCCTGCTTCACCATTTTCATTACTTTGGCACTGATCGTATGACGATTATCATCCGAAAGCTCGGATTCGTCTGGCTGCTCGCCTTGCAGCATGCTGCGGACAAATGTGTTAACATCGTCTGCATACCGCTTGCCTTCCATACGCCATTTTTCAGCAATCTCTGTATTAAGCCAGCTCATACCTCTTTTCCCCCTTATTCTGTTCGCTGCTTCACTTCCGCACAATAATGTGCCAGCAGAAACTGTCGTATCTCCCGGAGTTCCTTTATGTCCTGAGTTTCCTGCACTTCCTTTTTCTGATCCTCTGTCTCCTGTTGCCCTTCTGCTTCCTCAAAAAACAGTGCAATCTCTCGTCCATAGGCATAATTAAAGCGCACATACCCACCGATTGATGCTCGGAACAGCTTGCAGGTATATTCGTCTTCAATGACCAAATCCCACGAGAACTGCGATTGGCAAAGACCAGCCAGCTCTTTCATGGAAAGCCCGTATTCTTTACCCGCATAATGATAAAAAGTATACTTCCGCTTCTCATTCCATGGTTCATAATACGCGGGTCTGAAAGGCTTGTCCTTTTGATAATATCCGCAGTAGATTTGATCCAGCATTTCAGCGAAGGACTTATCGCCGCACGGCCACAGCGTTATCTGTTCATCATGCCGTGGAAGCCAGATCAGTCCCTCCACCTCTGCATGAACAGCCAGAAAGTCTCCATCCACCGAAGTCCCGATACACACACATTCCTGCAACTGCTGCTGGTTGATTGGTGTTTCGTCTGTATGCTCCCAAAGATCATATTCCACAAATGGCTTCAAAATCTCAGAATCGGGCCGTTGCACATTCATCCAGCCTGAATATGTACCCTCCCCATATTGCTGCATCCAACACTGATAGGCCAAAGGCAGACGAATGCTGTGCTTCTGCTCCACTTGCTGCAATTCTTGCATAGATACCGGCTTAATTAGATGAGACACGATATACATTCGACAATCGCTCCTAGCGTTGAATTTTCTGAGTTCCCACCAGCAAAATCAGAACCATAACCACTTAGGCCAGCTCTTCCTGAACAATTTCTGTTTCAATCCCTTTCCGATTACGAATACGGATCGCAAATGCATCATAACCGTTACGCTTGACCTCATTAAAATGCACACGTTCTCCTGTAATCAGCTCATACGTCCCATCTTCCTCGACATCCTCGCCAAACTCCTCATCCCAAGGCACGTTGTAGAACGCTGTCAGATGAACTTCAAAGGTATCCTCACCCTCAACGTCCAGATAAGGTCGAAGGGGGCGGTTGTTCACGTCTTTCTCGGGGTACGTCTCACACAGCATCGCATCATAGCCATGCTTCGCCGCATCAATCAGCAGATAACGTTCTCCTGTAACGGTATGTTCGGCATAAACCAACAACGGTGTCATATCATGCCATAAGATCAGATCATCCTCATCTAGGTTACCATAATAAAAAATATGAAACTGATCATGTCCATCACGTGCCTGGAGCTTGCCATTCCATTCCACCTCATGAGCCACACCTTCGTTTTCGCTTTTCGTCAGCCCATCCAAGTATGATGGTCCATGCAGTACACCATACATATTCATCATTTTTCCTCCATTTTGTTCATTCGAATCGTTACCACTTTATGCTCTTCGTCCACTGCCAATTTTACATCCACATGCAGCTTCTCGCGAAACAACGCCGTAATGTTCAGATACGGGTCACGAGCAGGTCCTGAACCACGGTTGCTTGTGCGGCTCATGCCTTGATGAATGATAGACTTTACCAGCTTGTCATCACCTTTGCCCGTTTGTTCATAGGTGTAAATCACGTCTCCCTCACGATCCACCAGTGTCAGGAGGGTAACAAAGTCTTTGGCATTCTCGTATTTATTCTCGGTTCGAACATACTTGTGCTCGGATTGCAGAAATTCCACTTGTCCGTCCAGAAACGGGTTATCTCCTCCGGGTTTAACCTCATATTCCCTGTACGCCAACTGGAACAAGTTTTCAAGTCCACTCGTATCCATACGATAGTAGAGCTGACGATCTTCTCCCTTTTTATCCATCGCTGCGAAGCTGTTGGTGATCAGCCATGTCTGATATGATTTCCCCTGCACATCTACAGCAATGGCATAATCGGATAACACCTTTTCTTTTTGAAATACACCATAAGTCTGCATAATAAAAAATCCAGGGATACACAACATAGCGATAATAAACAAAATAACACTGAACGTGATTCGTTTTTTCAATGCTTTCCTCTCCCCGATTCAACTAGTATCCACGATGTCTGATGCAAAGCTTAGAAGTTATGCTGCATTTTTGACAGCACACGGGTGACCGTTTCTCTGTTTTTGGCATCTTTAATATAAGCAGGAATGCTGTGCGAAGCTGTTTTGATCATTTTCCCTCCAGATTTCACCCGCAAATCGGCCGATACATATGCAATCAGATAATTCAGATGCTCCCTGTTTACAGCCCAAATCTGCTTGCCCCGTACATGATCCAGAAAATATAACTCCAGATCAAAGAGAGGATCTCGGCCATTTTGAATTTCACGATAATAACCTCGACTGGTTGGTCTTTTGTGCATCTCGGCCTGATTAACAGCTCCACAGTGCGGGCACGTAATATGTACCAGCGGATGGGATATCTGTTTCTTATCCGTTACCTCTACACTAATCCAACGCTCACATACAGCACAATATCCTCTGCCGATATATTCGTAGTCTTCTTCTTTGACCGCCTGAGCGTAGCACTGGCTGCATCTCCACTGCACTTCGCCATTAGCGCATTCGATATAAGCGTGCCCTCCACATTCAGGACATTTGACATCAATTCGTTCACCACGATGCAGTACAGCATAATAACTGTATTTATACGCCCCTTCATCCTCGAAACGTTTCAATTCAAAATCACCTCTTCTGTGAATCTGTTGCTGAATCAACCTCGTTTGCCCCATATTGTTCCATATAACCATCCCCCAAATTATATGAAACTCTCAACGCAAGCACAACAAATCCAGACTTGACCACTCAAAATAACATCCATAGTCCTACATAAGTGTGTGCCCTGTCACACCCATTACTACATTGATGTCGTAATCTGAATACAAGAGCAAGAGATTCATGCCTTGTGTATCCTCTTTTGTGAAAATTTCACTTTCGCGGCAGTTCCGGGAACACGATTCAGCCCAATGCGCAGAAAGATACCTTATTCCTCGACTGCGCCATAACGCATATCTTGTGAGGTGATTCTAACAATGATTTGTTCTCATGTGTCGAATGAAGCCTGCTTCGCCAAAGTGCCTTTATTTGAACATCTGGCCCCATCCGAGGCCAACTTGCTAACTTCCCTTTTGCAAACACGTCACTATCACAAAGGAGACTATGTCGTTCAGGAGGGTGAACGTTCAGACACACTTTATGTTATTCATCAGGGCAGTGTGAAGCTCTGTAAATACACCGAAGCTGGCAAGGAGCATATTATACGCTTTTTGTTTGCTGGAGATTTTTTTTGTCAGGACGCCCTGCTTCATCAAATGCCCCATCCATCGAATGCTGAGGTTTTGGAGAATTCAGCAATATGTTCTATACACAAGCATGGGTTTGATCAACTGCTCGCATACGATCCCAAGCTGGCTTATTCTTTTCTGCTGGCTCTATCGAAACGGTTACATGAAACAGATGAGTGGAACAGTTCTCTCCGTGCAATGACAACAGAACAAAAGATTGCCAAGCTGCTTCTGGACTTTCATATGCGTAATCACGCAAAACCCGAGATGCGCTTGCCTGTTTTCAAAAAAGACATGGCTCTGCTGCTCGGTATTACCCCGGAGACGTTAAGTCGAAAGCTGAGCAGCATGCAGCGTCAACGGCTGCTTCAAGTCAATGGCAGTGATATACGCATTTTGCAGTTGGAGCGTCTGCAAGGCATGATCTCCTGAACCTTTTATTCAGCAGTTTATGCAATATCCGGATTTAGCCTGCATTGTGAGCATCGTCACAGTGGGGATGTACCTTACTATATACAGTTATTACGATAGTACAGTTAAATAATATAGAATTATCAGGAGGTTATTTCTATGACTACCGTTGTTAAAATGGATAAACAAATCATTATGCATAAAATGCAGGAGCTGTGCTCGTTACTGCTTCAGGACCAAGGATATCAGGAGATGCGCAGTATGATCGATCAATTCGCCGCTGACGAAGAGGCCACTGCACAATATGAACGCTTTATGGAGCAGCATCAGGCTCTCGAAGAAAAAAAACGTCAGAATATCGAACTGCTTGAATCCGAGATCAAAATATACGAACAGGAAGAGCGTGCGCTCTATGATCATCCACTGATTCGCAGGTTTATCTACGCTCAGCGTGAGTTCAGTCAGCTTCATCAGCAGATCAGCCATTATTTTACCCAAACCGTAGAAATAAACAGGCTTCCTGAAGCCAAGGAGTCAGGTAAAGAAACATGCGGCTGCGGCGGAAGCTGCACCAATCATCATTAAGCTTTACAATTCGTTAACCAAAGACAGAGACATAAGCAAAGAGTATCCAGCGTTCAGAGCTTATCTGATGGTCGGGATACTCTTTTTGAGATACATATTAGGGACAATAGCTGTATAAACGACAGAAGGCTTATGAAGCTAAATATCCAGCAGCAGTGAAACCAGTAGCCCCATGGATGCGATCAGGCCAACAATCGGCCCCCCTTCCTCAAATGCCTCGGGCATCATCGTTGAGCAGAGCATGGCTATAATTCCCCCTCCCGCAAAAGCACCGATGGCTGCTCCCATCTCCTTCGGAAGCTGCTCCAGAAACAGGTATCCACCTAGTGCGGCGAGAGCAGAGATCAGCAGTACACAGACCCACATGAGCAGGATTTTCACCTTACTGTATTTGCTGTGCTGCAGCCCTACTGTACTTGATAATCCTTCAGGAATGTTGCTGACAAAGATGGAAACCACAAGCACAACGCTGACACCTTTACCTGCCAGCAAGCTGGCGCCTAGCATAATGGACTCCGGAATTGCATCCATGACAGTGCCCGTGAATATGCCCAGTCCACTTTGATTATCTGACTTTTTCTTGTTCGAGCGTTTGCGGTTCGATCCACCCTTTGCCGAAATGAGCAGATCAAATAACGTATACACCACAGCTCCCGCAGTAAATCCGACAGCCGTTGGCAGCATACCTCCATCATTCAGTGCATCTCCCAACAGCTCGAACGTGGCTGCACCGATCAACGTTCCTGTTCCGAAAGCCATAATCCAGCCGATTACTCTTTTCGGAATGTTCATAAACAATGCGGCAAGCGCACCAATCACAACCGCCGAGGCCGAGATGCCGCCCCACATCAATGCAGTCCACATTCAGGCAGCTCCTCTCTTATGCATATTATTCTATATCCCATTAACCCTGGCTGGCAGTTTAAAAACAATAACTGTATGATATAGTGACAGTCCCATGATGGGTGAATGTGGCGCAGTGCGGTCAGGTATGACGAGTGACTGTTTCGTGTGGCGAGGTTCTTGATTTTATGTGGGGTCGTGCAGTAACGTTTGGGATAGTATGTTGGAGATGTGGTAAAATGCGATGATATGTGACGAGGTACTGCAAGCCGGGTAACTTACGGGATATCTCGGCTTCACACAAGTAAGCCTGAAGAAATGTAAGTGAATGAATGTATCTTTCGGAGCTTGAGAGCGATTTCGTATATCCCCCACCTCTAACGATTCCCAGAAACGCTATTTGGGGCAAATCGCCCTTTTTTATTTTCTAACGATTTCAGGAGAGCCTATTTCAATCATTTGTTATGAAAATAGAGCATTTTATTCGATTTTGACCTAAATAAGCTCTCTGGAGATCGTTAGAATCTCAGAGAGCTTAAATTGGTCCAAATAAGCTCATCTGAGATCGTTAAAAAATCTATTGAGCATCCTCCCTGTTTAGCTACGCTTTAAATTATACGAAGGGGTATTCGTTATACTCTGGTGCGCTTCATATGTGGCTTATGGCATACTCCCATATTCCTCTGACAGTCTTGTACACCACTGATGCGTTCCTATTGGCTCCGATGTGCTTCATGCGTACTTCTGACATACTCCCTTATTCCTCTGACATCCTTGTTCACTGCTGATGCATTCTTATTGGCTCCGATGTGCTTCATGCGTACTTCTGACATATTCCCCTATTCCTCTGACATCCTTGTTCACTGCTGATGCATTCTTATTGGCTCTGATGTGCTTCATGCGTACTTCTGACATACCACAAGCTTCTGCCCACTCTAGTGCACTCTTAATGTGTTCTTTGGGATTTGCTGTACTCCAGACACACTCCCACATGCTTCTGCCACCTTTGTGCCCTACGATGTATCCTTATTTCTATAATTGCATATGAAGCACTCGGATGTGACTATGATGTTCTCTTGTTTATTTCTGTTGTGACCTATGTCACCTGACATGTACCAAAATCACGTTATGATAAAATGATGAATTCACAGCAGGATGAACCATATTCTGCACGACTCCAACTATTTCAACAATTCCCACCTTCATGGGACGCAGCAAGCAACCAGTAACAATCCGAACCATATCGCCAATAAAAAGATAAGCATTAACGGAGAGGATGAATATGAATGACCCGAGTAAACAAGGATACAGCCGCAGAATTTCTGCAGCAGTTCCCCATTTTCCAGGATCTCAGCCTCGAGGAATTGAAGCAGGTTGAAGAAATCGCTATATCCCGAAACATGAATCGAAAAACCGTAATTTTTAGTGAGGGCAGTGAGAAAGAGGCGGTTTTCTTTATCCGTACTGGCATTGTCAAAGCGTATAAAACCGATGAAAATGGGCACGAGCAGATTGTATCCTTTCTTAAAACAGGAGATATGTTTCCGCATACCGGCTTTTTCAACGCGCATCCCTATCCGGCCACCGCTGTAGCCATTACGGCTACAAGTCTGCTGGCAATTCCCGTCCGGCATTTTGAACGGCTCATGCTGAGCACGCCCTCCATTGCCATCAAAATTATGCGTGTGCTGGGTGATAAAATTCGGGAATTACAGGATAAATTACAGGTGCTCTCCGGGCAGGATGTCCGTAACCGAGTGCTCTCCTTTCTTCTAATGCTTGCAGAGCAGCATGGACAGCAGCAGAAGGATAAGGTTATCATCAACCTGCCGATGACACATCAGGAATTCGCCAATTCCATTGGAACGACCAGGGAAACAGCCAATCGACTGCTGAACCAGCTGGCAAAGGATGAATTATTGGAGGTTGATCGCAGCCGCATCATCATTCATGACCTGCAAAGCTTGAAGGAACAGCGGGATACCTGAGCTTGAGCCGTACATATTTTTGATATATTTGTGCAGAAAAGACCTTAACCTGATCCACCTGATTTAAGGTCATTTCGTTTACCTAAATAAGGCCAGATTATGACAAAACGAAAGGTGTGACCCGGCTCACACAGACACATACCCCGCTTTTTTATAATCAAATTGCATCATCATACACCAATCCAATCGGGAGGAATGACATATGAATACCTACACGGCAACCATTAATGCCACAGAGTACCCACCGCATTTGAAACATAAAGTGATCTTTGAGACGTTCGAGAGTCTTCAGCCTCAGGAATCCATGCTGCTTGTCAATGATCATGATCCCAAACCACTTCGCTTCCAGTTTCAAGCTACACATCCTGATGGGTATGACTGGGAGTATATTGAACAGGGACCTACCACATTTCAGGTCAAAATTACAAAACGATAGAATGGAGCTGAGCAGAAATGGCGCATGTGAGATCATGAATGATACCACACTGCGTCTCCTTTCTCATAACATTCACTTCAGCATAGAAAAAAGAGATCCCTGGCGGAGCCTGCAATTTCCAATAATCGATCTATTTTATTTTTTATATTAAATATCCTTCGCGTACGAAGCTTCCGGCACTTTGCTCAGTACCACAAATAACCGAACCTCCGCATCACTCGTATTATGGAACGCAAATTCAGTCTCCCCTCCGCAGGACACCACATCTTCTGATTGAATCTCGTACTCCTTTCCGTCCAGCATCAGAGTGCCTTTACCTTCAACAACGAGCAGCGTAAGGTCTGCATCGGGATGTTTGTGAACAGGAAGCTGTTGCCCTGGCAGAAAATGAAGCACGAACGTTACACCTCCTCCTGGTTGAGATAACACCCGTTTCGTGAAACGTTCTGTACTGTATGCTTTAACTTCTTGTAATGACGTGATACTCATGTTCATCTTCCTCCTGTATTTGTTCTGGTGATGTATTCATCTTAACGTGAAAAAACCTGCATCTCCTTGATTCAAATCAAGAAAACGCAGGCTATGGTGCACCAATTGGTTTACCGTCTTTTGATATATTCGAAAATATAGTACAGATCCATATTATAATAGAAGAAACATGTTCATATTACGAGACGCCCTCTCTTCTCGGCCAGGCCGATCGTGGCATGCACACCAGAGTTGAACTCCAGAAAATCCTGCTCCACACCGTCACTGAAAATAACTCCATCCTCCGGCATCTGTGAAACAATGTGCAGCGGCTGCTTGGCATGAATCTGTCCAAATACGAGACTTGCCGCAGTGGTGCGGCTCGGAAACGGCTCCCTGACGGTATAGTATAAATACGGGGCATCCCACGTAAATCCGCTCGTATTCGTGCTTCCTGCTGACTCTGCTGCCGATGCCGCTTCACCGCTCCCGGTACGGCTCAGCTGCTGCCAGGCTGCAGAACCTACAATGCCTGAGGCACCTGCGAGCACACTTTTGAACCATCCTGTCGATCCCATGCCTGTGGACACGATAATGCCGCTGGAGGATTGATGTTCACTTCTTGCTCCCAGACGCACTTCATAACGTGCCGATACATGTGTCTTTCGTCCAATAAACAGGTCATTGACACCGTACAAAACCTGTCCGTCATTCAGCTCAACCTTGGCAAGTGTCACCTCTCTCAGCGCACGCTGCTTGCGCATCACATCCGGCACGATGAAGCTTAGATCCTCCACTGTAAAAGGTAAAAGCACCCCATCCCACCGCATCGGGTCTGGATTCACACCAATCAGCGGCTGCTCGGTAACATATTTCAGTGTATTGGCAACCAGGCCATCCTGCCCGACCACCACGACAATATCTTGCTCTCCAAATATAAAATTCGGCACATGTTCCCGGTCAATCATCTGGACACGTCCAAGCTGACTCAATTGCTGCTGAGCAAGATGTATCGATTGTCGGTAACGCCGGTCTTCTTCGATGTAATCGCTAAAATCCGCACCAAGACGTTCGATGTAGAACTGGGCCTGCTGTACGGTATTGTACCGTACAATCAGCTCCTCCAGCCGGGTTCTGCGTTTGACCAGAACTAATTTGTGCTCACTCATGGGTTCATTTATCTTAACCATCTGTGATTTCTCCTCCCGCTTTCCCTTTGACTTGAGGATGATCTTTGTTTATTTCTTTGACTTCTTGACTGGTCTCACTGACTTGTTTCACCAGATTAGCTTGATTGTCTGACACGTTCTGACTTACTCGACTGGATCGTGTAAGCCTTGTTCTGGAAGCGGATAGATTCGTTTGTTTGCCCCATCCGAGAATCATCGTGCCGCACCTCCTTTGCCTCTGCCTTCTGCTGGTGCCATCAGACCCTGCAGCAGATCTGGCGAGATGTTAAGCTGTCCGATCTTACCCGCATTTTCGGCCAGTTCCTGGAACGCAAGTGCAATTAATTTATCCGAATTCATACCCATATTGGTCATGGCCTGCAATACATTCGGCTGCACATGCTGGAGCGAATTCATCACTGCCGCAATCTCATAGGCCTTCGCATCTGCCTCGGCATTCCGGTTCGCTATGGTGAGCTCAATCAGCTGCTGCTTGCGTTCCTCCATCGCGGTATTAAACTGGAGCTGCTCCTGCTCCATCTCGTTCTGCTTCTGCTTCACCGAGCGCTCTGCCTGCAATTGCGTTTCCCGAATCTGCTGTCGCTTCGTCTCCACAGCGATCTCGGTGTTCAGTTCATTTTCCTTCACTCGCCGCTCCTGCTCAATGGAAGCATTGCGCCGCACATACAACGCCTCGTCTGCCTGACGCAGAATTTCCTCTCTCGCCTGTGCTTCCAATGCACGCATCGTTTCCTTGTTGGGCAAAATCGCCAGAATCGACAGATTCATAAGCTCAACACCCAGCTTCTCCAGTTCCTCATGCTGCGTAACCTCACGCTTCATGCTGCTGGCGAGCCGTTCACTCGACTGAATTGCTTCTCTCAGCGGTAGCTGCTCCAGATATTTTTTGGTGAGCACCTTGGCGATCGTAATGACACGCTGATCCAGCTTACCGGGATCGTCCGACATATATTGATTTTTGCGTAAATTATACGTGTAATTCAGGCTCTGTGTAATTTTGCTGTAATCCATAATGCGATAGCTGAGCTGACCCTGCACAGTAACGGTCTGATAATCCGCTGTAATCTCTTCAAACATAAAGGGTACATCGACCGACGATACAGGCAGCACAACCACCGAAGTCGTCGGCTCATAATAATAAAAAGATAACCCTACGCCCTCGCGCTGCACTCTGCCGTTCTTTACCTTCATTACATATTCACTGGGTTGAAACTTTACGAATCGGAATCCAAACATGGCTCATTCCTCTTTTCATAATAATGTCGTTTTGATATTATCGAAATGATAACAAATGATTTTTATATTGTCAATATGACATTAACGACAATTATAAAAAAAGAGACCGAATCCGCGATTCGATCTCTTTTTTCTTACGGTTAAGTTATTTTGATCAAGCTTGAATCAAAATTCTTAGTATAACTTTTCCAGCAGCCTCGCTACCGCAACAGCTCCCTGCGCACGATTTGCGGTCTGTTTTGGACCAAAAGTGCTGTCAGGCAGCCCGTTTAATACGCCAAGCTCCAGCATGGAGACCACAGCCTCATGTGCATATCCGGCAATTGCGGTTTGATCTTTAAACACAGGCTGTCCGGCATCTGTTGCAGAAGCGATATCGTTCACGTCATTTGCTGCCAGCATCGCCCGATGCAGCATAACAGCCATATCCTGACGTGATATGCGATCATTTGCACCGAATGTCCCGTCCGCTCTGCCCTGAACAATGTTCATCGCAAGACCTGCGCGAACGGCATCCGCATACCATTGATCTGACTTGACGTCTGTCGGTAGCTTGGCTGAAGAATCAGTGTGATTCCCTTTTCCAATCCCTTTAATAAGCATCTGTAAAAATTGGGCACGGGTGAGTTCACCCTGCGGCTCAAAACGAGTATCACTCATACCTGCAATGATACCTTTGCTATAGAGATGTTGAACCTCTTGAACTGCCCAGGCATGCTGCTGCAAATCGGTTAAAGGCACTTTAACATTGGTAATGACGTAACTGCCAGGCTTGGATGGCTTGAATGCCATCGTAGCTGTAGTCTGCTCATACTTGGTATATGTCACAGGTTGCAGTTCACCATTCGTTGTGATGGAATTGACAACCATGACCGTATGATCTGCTTTGACAGGCTGCACATCGGACAAAAGCACTTCAACCGTTTTGTCAGCCCACTGGATCGACTTGTTATTGAGCAACATTTGCACATCAACCACAGGATAACTGCCGATATTTGCTCGCTGGGCAGCAGTCACTTGCTCTGCTGAGCCTTCTGCAACCACAATGTCAAACGTGCCTGCGGTCTCCGCAATCGTGAGCGGCAGGGACCGAAGCGGGATACGAACTGTCGTTTTGCCCACGACAACATTAATGGACTGTACTTCCGCCGATTTAACCCATGAAGCCAGCTGACTCGATGAAATCTGGAACGTCACTGCTTTGGAACTGTCAGGCACATCGGCCACCAGCTTCAAGGTACGTTTGCCTGCGTCCATTGATTTCAAAGCCTGAGCAAGCTCGGCTGCACTTGGACGCACTGCAAATTTGCCCTCTCCTGTGGCTGTTCCTTTTACGGTAATGGAACCACTCGTTGTTTCGTTACCAGGCGCCGGCTGCGGTGTTGCTGCCGGATTATTCGTACCCGCCGAAGATGAAGGCGAACCGGACGAACTGCCTGGCTGGGACGGCTGTCCCGTGCCCGGGTTTGCAGCCTGGCGTACGAGCTGCGCAGTGGCATCCTTCAGCTGTTGGTCCGCACTGGTTAACTCTTGCTCTGTAGCTTCTGCATCCAGCATCAGCTGCTGGGCTTGCTTCAGCACTTGGCTGAAAACATTCCAGCTGGAAGCCGTGTAATCGGCTTGTTTCAATGCTTCTACAGATGCTACGGTTGATTTCAAAGCAGTTCTGTCCGCCGGGATGGTACCATAAGCTTCAAATTCCATGAACCCGACCCATGAGGAACCTGCAGTAATCGTCACGCGAACGTAACGCCCCTCTGTTCCCTCGGGGAGAACGTGACTTGGGGATGTAGATACGACAACATCGCTGGTTGTATCAACAACCGTTTTGAAATGCTCATTATCATCGGATACATCAATTCTATATTTGATGCCACCGCTCCACATCGACATTTCAATTTTCCTTAGATCGGCAACCTGTTTAAGGTCCACTGTCCACCAGGTGTTCTCACCCGGTCCCTGATCTGTCCCCCAGGACGTGGTTGAATCATTGTCAATCGCGCCTTCCGGCGAGTTGTCCTTACCGCCACCATTTCCTGCACTGCTTGAAGCTGTAGCTGTTTTACCTGTTGTCAAGGCTTCCAGTTTGCCCAGATTCGTAAATGCTTGTTTCAACGTATCCAGTGCTGCATTTACCTGAGATTGCTTAGCATCTGTATTGTCTCTCACCTGGATAGCTTCCTGCAAAGCTTGCTGTAGAACAGACCAGCTGCGATGTGTATATGATGATTCATTTTCCAACTGCATCAGCTGAATATATTGGTGCAGTTCTGTTTTATCCACATCAGACAAGCCCTCGATAGCTGCTTCAAGATGCTCTGCTGCTTGATTTACATCTGTTTGTGTAGCTCTTGAATCAGCCACAATGGTTTTTGCATGTTCCAGCGCTTTGCTGAATACAGCCCATGTGGCTGCCGACCAGCTATTCTGTTGAATCTTCTCTGCTTCTGCAATTGTCGCTTTAAGTGGTTCAAGTTCCGGTTTAATCACGCCAAGCTGTGACATCACACTTTCCAATGATGCTGTCGCTGCATTGGTCTCCTCTTGACTCACACCACCTGATGTATACGCTTTAGCGTAAATCCCTTCAGCTGCATGAATTGCAGGAGCAAGATACCCCCACGTTTCTGGTGTAAAATCACTTTCGACAAGGGAGTTTGCCCGTGTCAGTGCTGCTGCAAGCTGCTGCCGATCTGTTGGCATCTGCACAAGCCCTCTTTTGAATACGTCGAGAGACCACAGAGCTCTGCCTTCTTTGGAATATCCGCCATTTGCCGGAAACTCATCATAATCAAACATGCCCTGGTTTTCCCACGCATCACCTTCGGTATCAATCCAGCCTACACCTGCCGGAATCCAGGCCGGCTCCCAGTAGAAGAAACCTGCCCCGCGATTATCAGGCACGTTTGCAATCAGATCCATAATTCCCGCAATCGCATCGTGCTGTCCTTGAATCGTGGCTGGGAACGTTGCCCCTCCAACAAGGGCTTGATCCGAGCCAATGATATTTCCATGCTTGTCCCCGTTTTTATAAGTGAACGGATAGGACGTTTCTGCGATAATAACATCTTTACCAAACGCTGCGGATACCTCATTCATCGTTCGCTGCACGTCGGCAAAAGTACCATGCCAGAACGGGTAATACGACAGTCCGATAATGTCATACTTCAATTCTGGTTCTGCTTTTTCCAGCTCTCCGAAGTACCATTTGATATCATTCGTCTTGCCGCCTTCAGCCAGATGAATCATAATTTTCGCCGGATCACCGCTGTTCCCGCCTGCTGCTTCAACTGCGCGTACAGCGTCAATTCCACTTTTCAGCAATGCTGCGTTTTCGGCAAAATTAACAGTAAGGTTTTTGCCGTTTAAAAGCCCGCTATTAATCTCGTTTCCAATCTGTACCATATCCGGCATGGCGCCTTCATCCTTTAAATCCCCAACGACTTCAACCGTATAATCGTACACGGCTTTCTTAAGCCCTTCGAAATCCAGATTCTCCCACGCTTTTGGAACGAGCTGCTGACCCGGGTGTGCCCAATCATCCGAATAATGGAAATCGAGCAGCACCTTCATGCCTTTTTGTTTAGCACGTACAGCCATGTTGATGACATCTTCCTTATCGTTATAACCACCCGATTGCTGTGGATCATTCCACAGGCGCAGACGTACATAATTGACACCGCGATCCTTGAGAATATCAAGCAAGTCCCGTTCGGTGCCGTTGCTGTCCAGATATTTTCCACCCTTCGCTTCAATCGCCGTGAGTGTTGAAATATCAACGCCTCTGACGTAATCGGAACGATACCCTTGTACAACAACCTTTGCTTCAGGTTTACGCTCTGTACCATATACAGCACCTGTTACAGTGAATTCACCTGCTTTCTCATACTGCGATGGGTCGATGCTGTCCCAGGTTACGGGAACCAGACCTGACTTTTGATTTGCGTAGTTGGCTTTGACCTCCGCAGGCAGAACCGGCGCACTTCGCGGCAGTGTGCTCACTTGAACCGAACCAAAACTCGTAATGTCGGCTGGCTCCAAGACTTCCGATTCTCCCCAGACTTTCAGGTCGGCTATTCCAGGCCAATAATTCTCTCCCAGATAAAATGGAATCGTTACTTTCACATATTGCACCGCTGTGCTCGTATTAAAATCGAGACTGATCGTTTTTTCCGCAATTTGATCTGTGTTGCTGGCGACTTGAGACCACGTGTTTCCATCTTCGGATACCTCAATCACATATTGAATAATTTTATCTTTTTGGTCATCCTCGTCTTTCCATGTGATTTCCGCTCCAGACAACACATATGGCCCTCCCAGATTAACCATCAACCAGTGAGGATCATTTGCTTTAGTTGGACCAGGCGCACTCCAATGTGTATTCACGTCGCCATCCACAGCTTTTTCTCTTTCTCCGTGATAATCCAAGTCTTCCGCACTCACCGTTACCGTTTTGTTCAGCGCCACATTATTTTTCGCTGCTTCTGCCGGCCTGGCGATCAGACCCAGATCACAGAACAACAACAATAAAACAAGACAGCCGCTTATGTACCTTTTGTTCACCCTTGATCTCCCCCTTTTAGTGTTTGTTTATGCTTGGATCAATGAATGTCATGAATCCTCCTCATTGTAAGCGCTTCATGATCATCAGCAATACGGCATTTTCGAAAGGAAACAGCAGTTTTTTTAACAATGTAGAATTTCCCATGCTTCTGTCCGCCTAGGCCTACCCTGATTTTCCAGCTGCAGGCAGGAGAAAAACAAAAAAATCTGCTCGTCCACCCTAAGGCAGAATCGAACAGATTTCAAATTTCGCTGCATAAATAAAGGACACTTTACTTCTAATGAAGTAGATCCTGCTTTTAATAAACGTCATTCTACTTCTACATGAAATGTATTCTATTTCTATAGAAGAAAAACGAATCTATTTTGCCAGCTTCAGCTCCAGGCGTACCTGAATATCATTTTCCGTGGAGAGTACAACCGAGTGTGGATTTTTCATGCCAAAGTCTTCAAACGTGACCATCGTTGTGCCTGACAACAGCACTTGATTATCTTGATAAGCGGCTTTGGCATCAAAGGTTACTTCCTTTTCAATGCCCTTGACCGTCAGGGTGCCCTTCATTTTCAGATCAACCGTCTGTCCCTCTGTCCATTCAGCAGGCATGCCTTCAAATGACGTCGCTTTAAATGTTGCCTGTGGATATTGCGCCATATCGAAGAAATCTGCGCTCTTCACATGCTCATCCCGCTGACCGTTGCCGGAATCGATGCCATTCATCTCGATCTGTCCCTCAGCTGTTGACTTCGCTGGATCTTGATCGTTCAGTGACCATTTCCCGCTCACCTGCTCGTCCACAAAGTTCACTGTTTCCTGAGAAGTCGTTACTGAAAAATAAACCTTCGAGCCTTCGCTGATGTTCCAGTCCCCGCTCAGCTTTTCAGCACCTGCTGCTGTATTCTCCACCGTTGCTGACGAGCTGCCGTCCGACGTTGTCGCTGAAGCTGCTGTGCTTGCAGGAAGTACCTGCTCAATCTCCACATTATTTCCCAGATAACTATTCGTAAAGTAATAACCGCCCCCACCAATAATGGCTACTGCTGCTACTCCTGTAATGATCCATGTTTTTGTCTTTTTATTCATCTCTATAATTCCTCCAGTACAGTATGGTATGGTTAATGGCTCTTCATTGATATGGATCATACCAGTCTAATGTGTCAGGAAGAAGTCAAGATGCGATTTATTTACAACTTTTTTCAAAAAGTGAAGACAGCATTGGCTTTATGCCTCACCTCATGTAAAATCAGTACACAAGCTTCATGTGAAAGGAGAACACCCCGTTTGAAATCTATACTCATCGTAGAGGATGAGCAGGCAATCGCACGCGTTCTGGCTGCTTATCTGCGCAAAGCTGAATTCGAAGTACATCATGCAGCAGACGGCCAGTCGGCCTTAACTCTTTTTGACACCGTAGCCCCTTCTCTCGTCTTGCTCGACGTTATGCTTCCGGGGATGGACGGATGGGACCTGCTGCAGCTGATTCGGGAAAAAAGCACATGCCCTGTCATCATGTTAACTGCACTAGACGATATTACACACCGGCTGAACGGACTTAATTCCGGTGCCGATGATTATATGAGCAAACCTTTTGTACCTGAAGAAGTGGTCGCAAGGGTTAATGCCGTGCTGCGGCGAAATCCGCACTGGACCTCCGGGGGCGAGGACAAGCGCTCGTTTGGCAACCTGGTCATTGATCTTGCGGCCAAGCAAGTGCTCCTGAACGGTGCCGAAGTGGCATTAACACCACGGGACTTGTCCCTGCTTATTTTTCTGTCCGAATACCCCAATCGTACGTTCACCAGAGAACACCTGATCGAACAGGTATGGGGCATGGATTACGAAGGCAGTGATCGGGCAGTAGATTTATCAATCAAACGACTGCGTCAGGCACTCTCCCACTGGACGACCGATACAGGAGAGATACGCACGCTGCGAGGAATGGGGTATCAATTTTGGGTCGCCAATTAACTTCGAACAAGCGTAAACGCACGATTTCTATTTTGTCACACTGGACGCTGCGTTATTTTCTGATTTTATGTATCGGCTTTTCGATTATTGCGGCGGGTGCACTCTATTGGATACGCACAACATCGATCGAAAAAAGTTTGAAAACAGCTGAGCTGCTCGGTTGGGAGATTGCTGATCGAGTGGCCGTCAAGGGCAATCAGCTTTGGGTTCCACCTGATCTCAATACGATCGTAAGCAGCCGTGAGAAGCTGTTCAATACGGATCATTATTTCTGTGTCATGGTGCTGGACAATAATAACAAGCTGATTTTCTCCCAGCCTAAAATGAAGCAGGAAGATGTACACTACCGGCTCTCCGATGACTATCTTAAACCACGTAACAGTAAATACGCTGGAGTAACGGTTGATATTACAGACGGGAATCAGACATTGGGTAAAGTATGGGTCATGCAGTCCAAACAATCCATCACGTTTAGCCCTGAAACGATAGGGTTTGTTGCACTCATTTTTGGCGGTCTGATTCTATGCGGCTGGTTTACCATCTACCTGTTATCCAGGAAGCTGTCGAGACCGATTCGTCAGGTTGCTTATGCAGCAGAGCAAATACGTGGCGGCAATTATAAGGTAAGCCTCGATATTGACACCAGGGAGCGGGAGATTAACGAGCTTGTAGGTTCTTTTGGTGATATGGCAGCACGTCTGCGACAGCTTGAAGAGTGGCGAACACTATCACTGGCGGGTGTAAGTCATGAGCTCAAAACCCCCGTTACGTCTATTAAAGGACTTGTAATGGCTGTGCGAGATGATGTAGTCAGTCCACAGGAGGGCAAGGAGTTTCTCGATATTGCCTTGAAGGAATCAGAACGTATGGAGCGTATGATCGCCGATTTGCTGGATTACAATGCAATGACTGCAGGCAGTGTTGCTGTTCGAAAGGAACGAACCGATCTCAAGCTGCTTGTTGGCGAAATTCTCTACCAATGGAAGATTGCATATGAAGATCAGATGCCGGAGGTTCAACTGCAGACTCCGCCTGACTCTCTGTACGTTGTCGGTGACGCTCTTCGCATCCAGCAAATTGTTGTCAATCTGCTTAATAACGGTCTTCATGCCACAGCTCCCGGACAACAAGCCCGGTTCCATATCGTTTTGCATGCAGATGAGCGTCTTTTACACGTGGACGTACAGGACAATGGTACGGGCATTTCGATGGAGGATCAGCCGAACATTTTCGAACGCTTCTATCGTGGTGAGCTGAAAAAACGCCGCAATCGCGGCTTGGGTCTCGGGTTAACCTATAGCCGCCTTCTTGCTCAGGAGCAAGGCGGTGAGTTAACCTTGGTATCCAGCAGTCCGGAAGGCAGCACATTCCGCTTGAGTCTGCCGCGCTGGGTCGCACTGCCTGAAGTGCTCACATCTGAAAAAACATATCGTTCCCCGGTCAAAGCTTGACCGCAGCTCACAAGAAATAGCCCGGATTTCCTGTTTCCTAAGGAAAACCGGGCTATTTTCTACCCTTGAAGCACTCGAGGCCTGTACTCATCATAAGCATCAGCGATCAGTTGTTTTTGCAGCGGCGTGCTGCGAATGATCGCTTTACGCTTCGCTTTTAAAACAATCTGCTCTACGTCTGCATAACTGCAGCCAGCCAGACGTTCACAGATATAATCCTCCAGACTGTTCTCCTGCTCGAAGGTGCCAACCAGCTTGCTGATATATAGCCTGCGGCTGTCCTCATCCGGCATGCTGTACGTCATCTTCGTATCAAAGCGGCGCCAGATCGCATGATCCAGCTGTGTCTCCAGATTTGTCGCAGCAACCAGAATGCTGTCTCCTTCAAATTCATCCAGACATTGCAGCAGTGTATTAACCACTCTGGCCATCTCTTTTACTTCATCATTACTTTCACGTGTACGGCCAATCGCATCAAATTCATCTAGAAACAATACACAGGGGTTGAGACGTGCATATTCGAACAATTTGCGTACGTTACTGCCTGTTTCCCCCAGATGACTTTGAATGAGCGCGTCCAGCCGGACGAGCACCAGCGGCAGCTCCAGACGTTGAGCGAGATATGAAGCGGTTAATGTTTTTCCTGTGCCTGGAGGGCCAAACATGACCATTTTATTAGGAATCGATACATCATGCTCTCTAAACTTTTCCTTCATGCCCAGAATCGTAATAAATTCCTCGACAATTCGTTCATTTTCAGTGCATTTTATTTTCTAAGAAGGAGTGTTTAGTTGCATGCATTAGCCAAATTTGCTATTCTGAAAGTGCATCGTTGTGTATAACGCAAAAAAGCCCTCTAATTTCATGAGAGCGTGAAAATTTTTCCAGATATGCAAGCGGCAACTTGCTTATCCGGACGATGTATACCAACGAATGTAATCCCATTCAAAGTGAGGTTAACAATCATGGCAAAAGACGTACTGTGTGAAGTAAACTCCTGTCGTCACTGGGCTCAAGAAAACAAATGTAACGCTACCTCCATCTACATCGTGAGCCATGCTTCCAAAGAAGCAAGTGAGTCTGCTGAAACAGACTGCAAAACGTTCGAAGTTAAATAACGGTTGATTGTGTTACCTAAGGAGCCCCTCGGGGTTCCTTTTCTTTGTTTATTGTAGCAAGAATGATAATTATTATCAAGCTTTAAAATCAAAATTCCCTCTCTGGTCATCTGCACATCGGACAGCACCTTCACGTAGACTATGTTTAGAAGTGAATATGCCCATGAAACATGAACCAAGAGGTGAATAACGATGCCCGCTAAAACTGGCACGCAGTATTGTGAACGAATTAACGCCCAAACCGTCCCCTGCTGGTACAAGGGAGAACTGCTGAACGGTAAACGTTCAGAGCATATCGCCTTTTCCGGCCTAATGAAAACCCAGAAGTTCATGTATGATATGCAATCTGATCTACAACTGGCAGAGCGCTTAACGTATGCCTCTCCATCCGATGGCAAACCTGTAGGCATGTCCTTCCTGCCTCCAACAAGCAGCGACGATCTTCGCAAAAGACGGGAAGCGATGACACTGTGGGCTCAGGTCCATCACGGCTTTTTGGGACGTTCACCCGATTACATGAACACGGCGATCATGGCTTTTTACACAGCAGCTGATCTGCTCAACGAGCTATCTCCCCAATACGCTGAAAATCTGAGAAATTATTATGCCTACTGCCGTGACCACGACATCACACTATCCCACGCGTTCATTCAGCCGCATGCAAGCAAAATTTCAGGACAGCTTGACGCAACAGAAGATGCCATTGCAGCCAAAGTTGTTGAACGGACAGAAGAAGGATTAATTATTAATGGTGCTTTTATGATGGCTACACAGGCAGCCACTTCGGACGAGATTTTCGTCTACCCTTCCCCTTCACCCGCACCTTTTGATGATGAGAATCCGTTTGCTTTTTCTTTTGCCGTTCCCAATGATCTGCCAGGCATCACCCTGATCTGCAGAGATACGTATGCCGCATCCTCAGACTATAACTATCCTTTGAGCTCCAAATATGAGGAAATGGACAATATCGTCATCTTTGACCATGTGCTTGTACCCCATGAACGCATCTTTTTTGCGGGTGATGAGCAGATGTCCTCAACTCTTTTCAGTGGAAGCAATTTTCACATCCACGCCGGACACCAGGTTTTATGCCGTTATATAGCCAAAACCGAATTTGTCCTGGGTACGATTCAGCTGCTTACTGACACACTTGATCTGAAAAGTGAAGCGCATGTTGTAGAGAAGACAGCTCGTGCCCTCGCCGGTCTTGAGTCATTAAAAGCGCTCGCGATCGCAGCTGAGGCAGGTGCTGTACCCGACGGTAGAGGTTATGTATTGCCAGCACCCAAACCACTCATGGCTGCTAATCTGTTATATCCGAAGCTGTACCCCGAGATGATCGAAATTTTGCAGCTTTTAAGTTCCAGCGGCATGATCATGGTGCCTCAGGAAGAGGACTTTCAATCCGGGGCCGCAGAATCATTGAACATTTATCTAAGGGGCACAGACATGAGTTCGCCGGAGCGCAACGCGCTCTTCCGCTTGATCTGGGAACTCGGGGCAGGTTCGTTTGGCGGCAGACAGACACAGTTTGAACGCTTTTTCTTCGGTAACGCAATTACCGTGTCTAACCGCTTGTATACTGCGAGTGCACAGGATCAATCACAGCGGGAACTTGTTCGTCAATTCCTTGCCTACTCTACGAAATAGAAAGACTGCTTAACGTATAATACATCGGGTAGCGGAGACAATACTGTCCTTTATACCAGATGGTCGTATACCGTCATGAGTTCAGAGGCGGGTCTGCCTGCTTCCATATGGCGTGGTTCAGACTGGTCTCCGTAGCCGATGTGAAACACACCGAGCACCCGTTCTTTCGCGGTTAATCCCATTAAATTCATAAATACCGGATGCTGTTGATAATCATTCATTTTCCAGACCGCATGTAACCCTTGCTCTGCGGCCAGCATACAGAAGCGCTTGCTCCACGCCTTGGCAGGTATCAGATCATCGTCGGGTGTATCAGCCGGGACAGGAGCAACCACGACAAGATGCGCCGGTATAGCTTCTGTATATTGATACGCGGCCCAGCTTCCGTGACAATCCGCAAGATGAGGAGGAAAGCTCTGTCTGACGGCTTCCATATAAAGCTGCCGCCCTTCACCGGAGAACAGCATATAACGCCAAGGTGCCGGGCTCATAACATACAAGGATGGATCTGCCTCATCCAGAAGCTTCCGGATCAAGGATTGAGGTACGGGCATAGGGCTGAATTCATAGGTTCCTGGTCTTCTTTTGCCAATGCTGTTCTCTTGCCTGTATAACGTTGTCATCTTCGTTCCCTCCTCTGCAATAGCCACTGTCATACAACTGGAAACCTGCGCTACATCAACCATGTTTTTTTGGAGTCTGCTCCTTCGGCTCTCCACCGATCCACTTCTTCATGTACACGGCTTTTGTCTTTGGCTGTAAAACGTTCAGATTCGGTCTCCTTCGGTCTCGGCAGACTGTCCCGCAGAAGACGAAGATAATCCATTGAACGCTGTAACGATTTACGGCCTGGCATGAATCTGATCTTGCGGCCTTCAAGCAAGCTGTAAACCTCGATCATACCGGGCAGCTTGCCAAACGCCTCCCAGCAGAACACGCTGACCATATGCTGGAAAGCCTCCACAACATTGGCATCATGAACGACTATATATTTCTGTACGAGCAGTTGATCCCAGCCTTCAGGCTGCCAGACTGCCTGGAAAATGATCGACATATCCAGTGTTAAGGAAGGCACCTCTGTTTTCCATTGTTCGAATAAAATAACGGGATGCTGAAGATCCTCATTAGCTGCAATGGCGAGTGACAATTCATCAATCATTTTGTGTTTGACATCCCAATAGTGAAGTACGGAATCAAAGCCGTCCGTTTTTCTGGGCCACCATTTTTCAAGTACATACTGAATCGGAATTTCTTTGCGAATCTCGGGGTCTACACTATAAAAATAATTGATGGCATGACTGACAGCATACTGTACACGATGTCTCCATTGCAGTGCAGGCTGCTGCTCAGATGCAGGTTCAGGGCGGATGAACCTGTAAGGGCTGCGCAGCATTTCTTCCAGCTTGTAGTCTTCAAGCAAACGTCCGGGAAGCTCACTGCTCCTTGCGGTCACTGCTGCTTGAACATCACGCTGTAACATCTGATTTAGGATACCTTCTCACCGGCAGCAACGAAACGTTTGCCAAAATCCCGGCACGTTTCCTTCTCCTGCTCCAGCGGACTATATTCAATCTTGAGCGTCTCTGGTGATACTTCCGCCCCGCGCTCCTGCAGCTTCTCTGCTGTCAAATCCACTGCCTTGCAAAACTGTTCATAAGAGGTGTCGCCGCTGCCAAATACGGCAGCTCTTCTTCCGCTCAGATCAAGCTCATCCAGTTCTTCATAGAAATCCAGAAACTCATCAGGTAATTCTCCATCTCCCCAGGTATACACACCTATCATAAATCCGTCGTAATCCAGCACATCGGCTGCATTACAATCTGTAACAGACTTGAGGTCCACCTCATGTCCGCTCTGTGTTATGCCTTCCGCAATCAGCTCCGCAATCTCTTCTGTATTTCCCGTCATACTGGCAAAAGCAACCAACCATTTAGCCATCTATTGTCCCTCGCTTTATCTTTGTCATATACATCATATCCCCAAGATGTTCTTCGGGATTTACTAACATATTGTAATATCAAAATCATAAGTGATAATGATTATCATTGTCAAATTAATTTTTAATCTTTCAATTTTAATTACATGTCGAAATTCGTCATGATCCTGCCTCATTACCAGGAGCCTTGCTGGCGTAGAGCCCCTTTTTTGTTGTACAATAGTATCCAAATGAATTTTGAAGGATGGATAAACCACTATGTACGTAGCAAAGAACTGGAAAGACTATGAAGTAATTGATACAGGAGGCGGCGAAAAGCTGGAGCGCTGGGGCGATGTCATTCTGCGCAGACCTGATCCACAGATTATCTGGCCGCTCGAACATGAAACCCATGAATGGCGCCAAGCTCATGGTCACTACCACCGCAGCTCCTCTGGCGGAGGCAGCTGGGATATGAAAAAGCCTATTCCCGAACGTTGGACGATCGGGTACGAAAACTTGAAATTTCATATTAAGCCGACCAGCTTCAAACATACAGGTCTGTTTCCTGAACAAGCCGCTAACTGGAGCTGGATGATGGATAAAATTGCAAATGCAGGACGTCCGATCTCGGTACTGAATCTGTTCGCTTATACTGGCGGTGCAACTGTAGCTGCCGCTTACGCCGGTGCTTCCGTCGTTCACTGCGATGCAGCCAAGGGCATGGTTCAGTGGGCCAAAGAAAATGTGCAGCTATCCGGCCTTGCTGACCGTCCGGTTCGTTTTATTACCGATGATGTGTTCAAATTCGTGCAGCGCGAGCAGCGCCGCGGCAACAAATATGATGCGATTATTATGGACCCTCCTTCCTACGGACGCGGTCCGAACGGCGAAACATGGAAACTGGAAGAGAATCTATATCCTTTCCTGAAATCCTGTATGACCATTCTGTCGGACAACCCGCTATTTATGCTGGTGAATTCGTATACGACAGGCATCTCCTCCACAGTACTGCGCAACATGCTGACAATGACGATGTCTGCCAAGTACGGCGGACAGATCACAGCAGGAGAGATCGGCCTGCCGATTACACGCAGCGGTCTGGATTTGCCATGCGGTATTCTGGGCCGCTGGGAGTCCTGATGATGTCTGCTCATCGGCAAGGCGGAGAGATTGACATTCTGTTTGAAGATAATCATCTGCTCGGAATCAGCAAACCTGTGAATGTGCCTACACAAGAAGATGCATCCGGTGATCCCGATTTGTTGACTTTGCTCAAACAGGACCTGAAGGAACGATACAACAAACCCGGCAATGTTTATCTGGGCCTGGTGCATCGTCTGGACCGTCCGGTTGGAGGTGCGATGATTTTTGCCAAAACCTCCAAAGCCGCCTCCCGATTATCCGAAACGGTGCGCGGACGTCATTTTCGTAAAATCTATGCGGCTGTTGTACACGGAAAAATGCCAGCACGCAAAGGCACGTTAAAACACACATTGTTGAAGAATAGCAGAACCAATACCGTCACCGCTGTACCCCAAGGTACGCCTGGCGGCAAGGATGCAGTGCTGGACTATCAGGTCATCGGAGAAACGGATCTGTACAGCCTCGTTCATATTGAGCTGCATACCGGACGCTCCCACCAGATTCGTGTTCAGATGAAAGAAGCCGGGTGTCCGCTGTTCGGAGACCAGAAATATGGTGCTAAGCTAAACAAACCAGGGCAGCAGATCGCGCTCTGGTCTGTCATTGCTGCATTTCCACATCCGGTCACCAAGGAAGACGTCGTGCTTCGATCTCTGCCAGCACGAGAATTTCCATGGGCAGAGTGGCCTTCACAACTTTATGAGGAAGCTTTTGCGGAGAATAGACTTTAAACTCTACCCTTCTCTTGCAAGCTCCAAACAGGCAGAACGCGTCTGAGCCTGCTATGTGTCGTTCAGATCCGATATCTGAACGACACGTTTTTATTTTAAAGTATCTTGATCTTGTTGATCTGTTATTTTCAGTTCAAAGACAGGAGTCGATTATCATAACCCCGTTTACGAAACAGGTTGTCGCTATTATTGCAGCGATCCCCGAGGGCAAAGTCATGACTTACGGGCAGATTGCAGCCCTTGCAGGGAGCCCCAGAGCGGCAAGACAGGTTGTCCGCACCCTTCACTCCATGAGTCGTAAAGAACGTCTGCCCTGGCATCGTGTCGTCAATGCCAAGGGAGAAATCGCTATACCAGACGATGAATCCCGTATGATGCAGGAGAACGAGCTGATTAGCGAAGGAGTCGAGTTTCAAATGGATGGTACCATTGACCTCATACGCTTCAGACATGAACCTGATCCCGATTGGCTGCTGCATCATTTGGCTTCAAATGAGAATGAGGATGAGTAACAATGTATTGTAATTCGTTAAATGGGCAATGTCCTGTTTGCAAAAAAAAGAGAACTCTCCCTGCCTCAAGTAGGTGCATCCTACTGGCAGTGGAGAGTTCTCTTTCTCTTTTAGGAATCATTTCAAATCAATTAAGCTGTCGCAACCTTTTTGGCTTTTTCCTTCTCCGCGTTTAGCGGTTCGGAAGCCGGTTTCGTTTTCTGGATAAAGAAGGCCAGAATCAGGGCTGCAATCGTCATATAAGTTGCGACTGTAAAGGCGTAGTTAACGCCATAGATCGTTGCATCTGCTGTAGCAGCCAGCATCGCTGTTTTGTTATTCGGGTCAACTGTACCCGTAGCCATCGTTTCGGCCAGATGCGACTTCAGCTTGCTGCTCATGATCGTTACAAGAATGGCTGTACCGATCGCCCCCGCCACTGTACGCAGTGTGTTCGACATTGCTGTACCATGTGCATTAAGTCGTTGAGGCAGCTGATTCAGACCTGCGGTCTGGATTGGCATCATCAGCATGGACATCCCGAACATACGAGCCGTGTAGATAAACATCATGTATCCATACGTCGTGTCAATGGACAGACGACTAAGTCCCCACGTTGTGATGGCTGTAATCGCCAAGCCTGCAACCGACAGCCAGCGTGCACCGACTTTATCGAAGATGCGGCCCGTGATCGGAGACATGATACCCATCAGAATGGCACCAGGCATCATCAGCAAGCCGGATTCAATAGGCGAGAACCCACGAATATTTTGCAAGAAAATCGGAAGCAAAATCATACCCGCAAACATGGCCATCGTAACAAGCATATTAATGATGGTGGTTAAGGTGTACATATTGTATTTAAAAATACGGAACTCAAGCAGCGGATGATCTGTTGTCAGCTGGCGGATAACGAACAAAATGAGGGAAACCGCACCAACGACTAGACAGCTGATCACGACAGTACTGCCCCATCCATCTGTTCCAGCATCACTGAATCCGTACAGTAAGCTGCCGAAGCCGAGTGTAGATAAAATAACGCCGATCGAATCCAGTTTCGGTTTGGACTGACGTGTTACATTTTTGACAAAAGCAATACCAATCGCTGTTGCAATGACCGAGAATGGCAGAATGATGTAGAACAATAATCTCCAGGAGTAGTGCTCAACGATATAACCGGACAATGTCGGTCCAATCGCTGGTGCAAGAATCATGGCAATCCCCATCGTACCCATCGCCTGACCGCGCTTCTCAATCGGGAAGATGGTCAGAAATACAACCGTCATCAACGGCATCAAAATACCTGCACCGCCGGCCTGAATCACACGACCAACCATTAGAATAGAGAAATTTGGACTAATTCCACATACCAATGTACCTAATGTAAATAAGGTCATGGCTGTTATAAAAATTTGCCGTGTTGAAAACTTGGCGATCAAGTACGCCGTAACCGGGATCAGCACCCCGTTCACCAGCATATAACCCGTGGTCAGCCACTGGGCTCTGTTCGGCCCGATGCCGAGGTCATCCATAATTTTAGGAAGAGCCACGTTCATCAGGGTCTGGTTCAAAAATGCCACAAAGGCACCAATTAACAAGGCCGCTACAATCGGGCCTTTCTTGATGTTGTCCATTCCGGAGGACGGAGCTGTAGCAGTTGTTGTGCTCATAAGTTGTTCATCTCTCTTCCTTGTAACTTTTCAATCATCAGACTATGAATGCGAAGCAGGTGCTCAAGATCATCCTTCGGAATTTCCAGTATAGGTGATACACGCTCCATCCATAGCTGCTGTGTCTCCTGCTGGGCCTTTTCCCCTTTGGCTGTAATCTGCAGCACTACAGAGCGGCGATCCGCATCAGAACGAGTACGCACAATGTACTCGCCCTTAACGAGACGCTCAACAACAGCGCTCATCGAGCTGCTGCCCACATGACAAAGATCAGCAATCTCGTTAATGCCCAAGGCTGGTCGCTCTTTAAGGATGGATAACACCATAAACTGAATCGAAGTCAACTCGATATCCTTGTTTTCATTCCAGAATGCCCGGAAAAGCATCTGATTCACTTGTCGAAATGAGTTGATAATGTAAAATACTTCGTGCGAGTCCGTCATTGTTTCACCCTTTTACTTATGGAATATAATATTTCGTACACGAAATATCAGGGGAACAATTACTTATTATAACAAAAAAATTTACATAGTCAACTCTTTACATATTAAATTTGAAGAAAATAATATCAGTACATACTAATATGTATTATATAAGCTTTTTTCGATATCTCTAACCTAGGATCAGCAATGTTTTTCCATACTGCACTTGAAGGTCGTCAAGGGAAAGTGACACAGCAGGGGGCGACAAGGCCGTAAAAGATGCACTTCAGTAGGTTTCAAGACACGCTTTAAATTGTAGCCTGTCCCGAAATGATGAGATTATTCAATCAAAAGACCTCTGCTCCACTAATATGGCGGAACAGAGGTTGGCCTAAAAATCGAAAAGCATGAATTCAGTTATGTTTAGATAAACAAATTATGATTCGCCTGATCCGCTTGACCTAGGTAATAACCCACTCCGCCAATGACAGCTTCATTGATCAATTCTTCATGCTGTATGCCCATCAGATCCATCGACATCTGGCAGGCCACTATCTCTACCCCTTGTGCGATCGCCGATTGCATCAGCTGCTCCAGCGAAGCTACATTATTTTTTTTCATCAGTCCTCGAATCATCTTGGGTCCTGCACCAAACATATTCATTCTGGAGAGTCCAAGCTTCAAGCTATTTTTGGGCAGCATCATATCAAACATGCGAGCCATGCCAGTTTTCACAGGCGCCTGCTGCAGCTCTTGCTTACGGATGATATTCAGTCCCCAGAAGGTGAAAAACATCGTCACTTTGCGACCGCTCGCAGCTGCTCCGTTAGCAATGATGAACGACGCAATTGCTTTATCCAGATCACCGCTGAATACAACCATCGTGCTTGCTTTGTCAAATGGCTGTGACTCACTTCTGACAGGTGCTGTGTTTTTGGACAAAACAGCCTCGATCACCCCGCCCTTCTCACGCTCAAGCTTCAGCACATCCGACCCGGACATACTTGCCCAAGCCTTGACATCCTCATAAAATCCGGGATCCGAGGCTTTAACTCGAAGTGTTTGTCCATCCTGCAACTGATCCATCTTCTGTTTAACCTCAATAAGCGGCCCAGGGCAGCTCAAACCGCATACATTCAGCTCATTATCAATTCGAATTTCCTTGGAGGACTGGACTTGCTTGTCATTCCGTGTATTCACTTCCGTCATCGTGCTCCTGTGCCCCCCCTGTGTTTCTGCATCTGTTTTACCACTATTACTGCTAGTCAAACTGTTGTTATCTGTCCCTGACACTGGTGCTGGTTTGAATTGAGCTTGACGATAGGTCTTGTAACCCCCGCTTAAGTTCTTCACCTGATAACCATGCTGGCGCAAGATTTGCGTAGCTGTATACCCCCGCAGCCCTACCTGGCAATAAACCCAGATTTCCTTGGATGCATCCAGCTCGGCAAGACGATGGCGAAGCTCGTCCACCGGAATAGACAGTGAGCCTGGAATGTTCCCGTTGCGGTGCTCCAGATCACTGCGTACGTCCAGCAAGATGGACCCCGCAGGATCACGCTCAGCAAGCTGATCATACGTGAATGAATTCACTCGTCCGTCCAAAATATTTTCCGCAGCGTAACCAATCATGTTCACCGGGTCTTTCGCTGAAGAGTAGGGCGGTGCATAGCTTAATTCCAGTTCTGTCAGATCACGTACATTGCCGCCATAATGGATCGCCACAGCAATATCATCAATCCGTTTATCCACACCTTCATAACCTACCGCCTGTGCGCCCAAAATCTCGCCCTCTGGAGTGAATAACAGTTTCAATGTCACTGCACTGGAGCCTGGATAGTAGGACGCATGAGAAGCCGGGTGAACCGTTACGGTGCGATAATCCTTATTCAAACGTTTCAGCGTTTTTTCGTTGGTGCCCGTAGAGGCTCCCGTCAACCCGAAAACTTTGATAATGGACGTTCCCTGAGTTCCTTTATATGTCGTTGGAAGCCCCGCAATCTGATCCGCTACAATTCTCCCCTGCTTGTTTGCTGGACCCGCAAGCGGTATCGCTGTTTGTGTCCCGTGAATGTAATCCTTCACTTCAATGGCATCACCCACCGCATAGATATGCGGAACACTGCTCTCCATCTTTTCATTGACGACAATGTGCCCGCGTGGTCCAAGAGCTACCCCACTATTCTGCAAAAAAGCGGTATCCGGTGTAACCCCGATAGCCAGAATGACCATGTCCGCCGATAACACAAGGCCATCTGACAGTTCTACGCCAATGCCTTGATCGAGAGCACGGAAGCTTTGCACACGTTGTGAAAATAACAGATGAACACCATGTTGCTGCATCTCTTGAGCAAGGGCAGCTGCCAGTTCAGGATCAAACGGAGTTAACAGCTGATCATTGCCCTCTACCAGAGTGACATCAAGCCCGGCTTCCTTCAAATTTTCAGCCATTTCTACCCCGATAAATCCGCCACCAATGACGATCGAACTTTGGTTATTACGAGAACTAACCTGTTTCTTGATTCGATCGATATCAGGAATGTTCCGCACCGTATAGATTAGCGGGTTATCCTTGCCCGGCAGATCAGGCACAACGGGACGAGCACCCGGGGACAGAATCAACTCATCATAACTTTCCTCATATACACCACGTTCCACACTCCGTACTTGTACAATACGTTTGCTGGAATCAACCGCAATAACCTCACTCTCTGTACGTACATCAATGTTGAATCGATCCTGCATGCCTTTAGGCGTCTGCACAAGCAGTCGTTCACGCTCTTCAATCGTACCCCCGATGTAATAAGGCAGACCGCAGTTCGCAAATGATATATAAGGGCCTTTCTCAAACATAATAATCTCTGCTTGTTCGTCCAGACGGCGGAGGCGTGCGGCGGCGGAAGCGCCACCTGCAACACCGCCTACGATTAACACTTTTTTACGTTCATTCATCTTCGCACTCATCCTTTGCAAATAAAATATTCACCAGTTGTTCCACACGTGGATCAGCGAGTACATAATTCACCTCAAGACCATTACGCTCGGTAGCTACAATGCCTGCACTGCGAAGCTTTTGCAGATGCTGCGACACGGTAGATTGCGGAAGGTCCAGGCATTCCTGCATATATGAAACATTACATTTCTTCTTGCGCATCAAGCCCCGTACGATGCATAGCCGTATCGGGTGAGACAACGCTTTGAGAAATTCAGCGGGTTCGTCAAACTGCTTTAATTGATTCCGATCAAAAGCAGGGAAATTCAAAAGCAACTCCTCCTCAATCGTTATATCGTAATATTACGTTATAGCGATACAGTTGTCAACTTGCATCTGTTTTTTGCCTCAAAATAAAAACAGACTCCCGCTCAAAAGCCAGAAGTCTGTTCAAAGGCATCGTTACTTCTCCCCCTCGGTCGTAAAGAACGAGAGCATGTTCATCACAGTACCGCCATGTGTAGAGTGTACCTATCTGTAATTGATTTTAAACCGAGCTGGTTAAAGCTGGCTCCTGTACTTGAGTTTTGGGTGTCGTCATTTTTCCAAGCAAATACACTAACAATTGTTGATTGTGCATCGAAATGTTGCTAAGAACCGAATTCATAAACTCATTGCGAATGGTAACGCCTCGTTTCGTTTCCATTCGGCCCTTGTCCGAGAGAGAGACCCAGACAATCCGTCTGTCCTGATCATCCCGATCCCTGCAAATGAGGCCGTTTTTCTCCATACGATCAAGCAGCATCGTTACTGCAGCCGGGGTAGTCGCCAGAAACGGAATCAGATCGGACGGTTTCATCTTCTCATGATCCTCCAGCACTTCCAATACTGCGAGCTGCGCCTCTGTGAGAGAAGGCGCCAGTTCCTGATCCATATGCAATTTATAATCCTTCGTTAATTTTGACCAGCATTTGGCAAAATCAGAATAATACATTGAACATCACTCCTCCTGGCAACGATTTATCTGTTCATTAGCTTAACTTTTCGCGGTTTGAAGCCGCATTCCTGCTGCATTTTTTCAATTTCCCAGCGATCGACCGCAATCGACGAAGGTTGTTAAACTTCGCTTGAAGACGCGCTTCAAAGCCGCCTTGGAACAACAAAAAAAGACTCTTCGCCCGACATAATAAGCGATGTCTGCGAAGAGTCTTTCTGAGATTAATTTATACTGCAGCTTCTGGCTGATTTTCATTGAAGTCCGGGATCAGCTCGGTAATTTCATCCTGCTTATCCACGGATACGAGTAATTTGCCTATATGCTTCCGTTCAGTCAGTGGCACACTCTCCGAAGAGATGGAATGAGCATGCCCTTCTCTGGTCATGACAGTCAGCTGGCGCTGTTCTCTGCAATAGAATGCACCTGCTATTCGGCTTCCATTCGGCTTGACACGTTTGCCTTCCTTGAATTCAAACGTAGCCAGACCTTTACCTCCACGGCTTTGCAAGGCATAGTCAAGCAGCAAGGAACGTTTACCATAGCCCAGATCAGACAATACAGCAATTTCGCCCTCTTCTCCTTCGACCCACAGCGCGGAGACAACTTCATCCGTGTCTTTAAGCTGAATACCGCGAACACCGCCAGAGACACGTCCCATCGGATTGACTTCATCCTCACGGAAACGAATGGCCATCGCTTCTTTGGTGATCAGCATAATATCTTTACCACCTGTGCTCAAATGTACAGAGAGAACTTCATCGTCCTTGCCCACCTTACAGGCAGCAACTGCACCTGAACGTTTCGTAACGTACTCCTTGAGTTCGGTTCGTTTCACCTGTCCCTTACGTGTCACAAATACAAGGCTGTGATCCGGCTCTTCAAAGGATTTGACCGCCAGTACACTGGCAATCCGATCATCCTTCGCCAGCGGAATCACATTGACAATCGCTGTGCCAGGATCTTTCCACTTGAATTCCGGCACCTGATGAACCGGCAGGAGGAAGTATTGCCCTTTTTGCGTAAACACAAGCAGGTTCTCCAGTGTATTCACATCCAGCACCTGAGAGATATAATCCCCCTCTTTAACACCGCTGGCGCTTCGTTCGCCGCCGGACCGTGTGAAGGACTGCATGCTCGAACGCTTCACATACCCCTCTTTGGACAGCGTCACCAATACATCCTCTGCATTGACCAGAACTTCAAGATTCACCTTGAGCTCTTCTACCTCGCCCTGAATTGCAGAACGACGGTCAATCCCGTACTTCTCCTTGATCTCCAGCAATTCCTTGCGAATGACTCCAATCAGCTTGCGATCACTCTCCAGAATAGAACGCAGCTGTGAAATTTTCTTCATAAGCTCATCCAATTCCTTTTGCAGCGCATTAATCTCGAGATTCGTCAAACGATACAGCTGCAAGGTAAGAATGGAGTCGGCCTGACGCTCCGTGAAACCAAACATCCAGGTGAGATTGTTCTGGGCGTCCTGACGATTCTTCGACGCTTTAATTGCCGCAATCACTTCATCCAGAATGTTAAGAGCCTTCACAAGCCCTTCAAGCACATGAGCGCGATCCTCTGCCTTTTCCAGCTCATACTTCGTCCGGAAGGTCACAACTTCACGCTGATGAGCAATATACGCTTCCAGAATGGCCTTCAGACCGAGTTGCTGTGGCGCTTTGTTCACAATGGCAACCATATTGAAGTTATAGGTAACCTGAAGATCGGTTTTCTTGAGCAAATAAGCCAGAATGCCTTGGGCATCCGCATCTTTTTTCAATTCCACCACGATTCGCAGACCTTCACGGCCGCTCTCGTCACGAACCTCTGCAATACCCTCAACCTTTTTCTCCAGACGGATGTTTTCCATTGTGGTCACCAGCCGTGATTTCACAACCTGATACGGAATCTCGGTAATGACAATCTGCTGCTTGCCGCCGCGCATATTTTCGATATCGGTTTTGGAACGTATGTAGATTCGTCCTTTACCTGTCCGATAGGCATCCAGAATGCCGTCGCCGCCCATAATTAATCCACCTGTCGGAAAATCGGGACCTTTCATAAACATCATAATTTCGTCCAGCTCAATAGACGGCTTTTCCATTACAGCTATGCAAGCATCAATCGTTTCCCGCAAATTGTGAGGCGGAATCTCCGTTGCAAAACCGGACGATATGCCGCTTACGCCATTGACCAGCAGATTCGGATAACGGGAAGGCAGCACCACGGGTTCTTTGGCTGTATTATCAAAGTTATCCTTAAACAGCACCGTGCGTTTTTCGATATCACGCAGCATCTCCATCGCAATGGACGACAAGCGGGCCTCCGTATACCGCATTGCCGCAGCCGGATCATCATCCTGTGACCCCCAGTTACCATGTCCATCCACAAGCATGTGACCCATTTTCCACGGCTGAGCCATACGTACCATGCCCTCGTAGATAGAGGAGTCCCCGTGAGGGTGATAATTACCCATAACATCCCCGACGGTTTTGGCAGACTTGCGGTATGGCTTTTCAGGTGTATTGCCCGAATCGTACATCGCGTACAATATACGGCGCTGTACTGGCTTTAATCCGTCCCGTACATCGGGTATTGCCCGGTCCTGAATAATATATTTAGAGTAGCGACCGAAACGGTCACCCACGACCTCTTCCAGAAAGGCCGGCATAAATTGTTCTGATAGACTCATTCCAAGCACCTTCTATTCTTCGTACTCTGTAAAGTCAACATTTTCTACGATCCAGCGTTTGCGCGGGTCCACTTTATCCCCCATCAGCGTGGATACACGACGCTCTGCTTTGGCCGCATCCACGATCTCCACCTTCAGCATCGAACGTGTCTCCGGATTCATCGTTGTTTCCCACAGCTGATCCGGGTTCATCTCACCCAAACCTTTATAACGCTGCAGCTCGACATTATTGCCGAATTCTTTCATGTAGTTGGCAAGCTCCTCATCCGTCCACGCATATCTTACCGTAGCCATTTTGCCGGATTTGCGAGTCAGTTTATATAAAGGCGGCTGCGCAATATATACTTTACCTGCATCAATTAACGGTTTCATGTAACGGTAAAAGAACGTAAGCAGCAGCACCTGGATATGTGCACCGTCCGTATCGGCATCCGTCATGATAATGATTTTAGAATAATTGCTATCTTCTACAGCAAATTCCGTACCAATGCCAGCCCCGATAGCGGCTGTAATTGCACGATACTCTTCATTTTTCAAAATATCCGCCAGCTTGGATTTTTCCGGATTTAGCGGTTTTCCCTTCAACGGCAAAATAGCCTGAATTTTGGAATCACGCCCTTGCTTGGCCGAACCGCCCGCAGAGTCTCCCTCTACGATAAACAGCTCATTACGTGTAAAATCCTTCGACTGCGCTGGCGTCAGCTTGCCGTTCAAGTTGGAGCTCTCGCTGCGCTTTTTGCCCGAACGCATCTCGTCACGTGCTTTACGTGCAGCTTCTCTCGCCTTGGACGCCTGCACAGCTTTCCGAATCAACGTTTGTGCTACCTGCGGATTCTCTTCCAGAAAACGCTGGATATTGTCAGACACAACCGAGTCCACTGCGCTCCGTGCCGTAGCACTGCCAAGCTGGTCTTTGGTCTGGCCGACAAATTCGACCTCCGACATTTTGACACTGATCACAGCCATCATACCTTCACGCAGATCATTGCCTTCCAGGTTTTTATCCTTTTCCTTAATCATGCTGGTGCGGCGGGCGTAATCGTTCATCACACGGGTATATGCCGCTCTGAATCCGGTCTCATGTGTTCCGCCGCCGCGGGTAGGAATGGAGTTAACAAACGAAGCAATCGTCTCGGTATAACCGGCGTTGTACTGAATCGCAATCTCCACCTCGATGTCATCCTTCTCCGCATAGAAGTGAATGACATCATGCAGCACATCCTTGTTTTCGTTCAAATATTCGACAAACTGGCTTGCGCCGCCCTCATACATGAATTCGTCCTGATGGCCCGAACGCTCGTCTTTTAACACAATTTTCAGACCTGAATTCAGAAAAGCAATCTCCTGAAGACGCTCAGCAAGCGTATCGTAATTCAGCTGAATACCGTTTTGAAAAACACGTATATCCGGTTTAAATGTTACTTTTGTTCCGGTTCGATTCGTATTTCCGATCACTTCAAGCCCCGAAACAGGTTCTCCAACATGCTCGACACCCTTTTTATCCTGCCAATATTCGAAACGCTGACGATGAATTTTGCCGTCCCGGAAAATTTCGACTTCAAGCCACTCCGACAACGCATTGGTGACCGAAGCCCCTACGCCGTGCAGACCCCCGGATTTTTTGTATCCTGATCCGCCGAACTTACCGCCTGCGTGCAAAATCGTAAACACGACCTGGGGAGTAGGAATCCCTGTTTTATGTATGCCTGTCGGAATTCCCCTTCCGTTATCCTGAACCGTAACAGAACCGTCCTTGTGCAGCGTGATATCGATTTTGGAGCAGAATTTGGCAAGGTGCTCATCGACAGCATTGTCCACGATCTCCCATACCAAATGATGTAGACCTGAAGTACTGGTGCTGCCGATGTACATCCCTGGCCGTTTCCGAACCGCTACCAGTCCTTCAAGTACTTGAATGTCGTCCGCGTCGTAGCCCGAGGCAACTTGCCCTCCGCCTGTCGAACCTGCCGACACATCGATTTGCTCGACCATTCATGCTCCCCCTTCTTAACTGAAACTACAAACTTGCCTGAAATGCAAACAGATGTTTTCTTATCCTTGTCCATTTTAATTCAAGATATCCCGTTTCGTAAAGACAAGGAATGATACGATAAGTGATGCAGCACCCCAAACACCAAGTACAATCAGGGAAAAACCGAGATTCATGCCTTCAATTGGCGGCAGTCCGCCGGACAAATAATCAGGCAGCTCAAGGTTGACCATAAATAAATATTTGGCTGATTCCCATGAGGCTGCCATGTTCGTCAGAATAGTTCCAGCGATGAGCGAAGCCATCATAATGACGATACTTGCGGCTGTACTGCGCACCAGCACCGAAACCATAAATGCCAGCATCGCCACAATAATGCTCACAAACCAGATTAACCCCGCCTGCATCAGCATATACTGCCACTGACTTACCGCATGTACTGCCGACATATCCACATCCGTGCCAACGACTTTGAAGCCCGTAAAAACAGGCATTCCAAAGCCCTTGTACCCAAAGACAGCCCCCGAAATCGCGTAACAGATCACATAGGCGGATACAACGATTATGGAAACAAACATAATCAGCGTGATCAGCTTGCTGAGAAGCACCTTCCAACGTCTGACGGGACGGGTCAGCAGCATCTTGATCGTGCCTGTTGTTCGTTCACCCGATACAAGGTCCGAAGCAATCGCCATAATCAAGAGAGGAATAAACAAACCTACTGCATTGTTCATAAACTCCCTCGTAAACGTTACACCACCAGGCTCTTTAGGATTTATATCGTTTTCCAGATAATATTGCATCTGCTGAATATAAACCGTTCTGTACTTTTTATATTCCTCAGGAACACGATCACTTCCCAGTGAGTTCTGGTTGTCCGTAATCGCCTGCTGCAATTCAAGCCGCCAGTCACCGCCGAACTTGTCACGGTTATTTTGAGCTGATTTCATCTGGGCATACGTGAACATTGGTACAAGTATAGCCAGAACGATGAAAATAATATAAAGACGTTTCTTCTTCACCATCTTGATAGTCTCGTTACGGATCAGCGGCATGATATTATTCAATGGATTCACCTTCTGTCATTTTTAAAAATAATTGCTCAAGGGTAGGCTGAATCCGCTGCACGCCTTCAACCTGAATGCCTGCTTGTACCAGCTGCTGCACCAGTTCGGGAATCAGCTCTTCGTGCATCTCGGCAACAACCGCATTGGGCCCGAGTCCTGCAACAATGGTGTCATCCATCACATCACCTGGCCGCTCGATTAGTGTGATTCCTTGATCGACCAGCATCTGGCGACCTGATTCAAGCGGCGTAAGATGCCAGATTGCCACTTTGGAATGATCCTCGATCAGTTCGTTGACACCGCCAACAGCCAGCACACGGCCTGCACTGATTATGGCAACTCTGTCACACAGGAGCTGAATCTCGCTTAACAAGTGGCTGCTGACAAACACCGCCATGCCCTCACTGGCAAGCTGCTTGATAAACACCCGCAGTTCTTTGATTCCCTTCGGATCAAGGCCGTTCGTCGGTTCATCCAGAATAAGCAATCGAGGTCTGCCAAGCAAGGCCTGTGCAATGCCTAGTCGCTGACGCATACCAAGAGAATACGTTCTGACCTTATCATGAATACGTTGATCCAGACGTACAATGTTAACCACTTCCTGAATACGGTCATGGTCCACACCAGGCTGCATCCGGGCAAAATGCTCCAGATTCTCCCACCCGGTCAAATATGTATACACCTCGGGATTTTCAACGATGGAACCAACATACTTCAGCGCCCGCTCGGGATCGCGGTTTACGTCGTAGCCGCAAACTGAAATTTTGCCCTCCGTAGGTTTGATCAGATCAACAAGCATACGAATCGTCGTTGTTTTCCCTGCTCCGTTTGGTCCAAGAAAGCCAAAAATCTCACCGGGCTTCACATCAAACGTAACATCTTTAATAATCCATTTTCGTCCGATCTTTTTCTTCAGATTTTGTACGGACAGGACCGAATCATACTGCTGCTCTGCCATCTATTTCGAGCCCCCTTTTGCAGGTTTTTCTCCCTGATATTCCTGTGCAATACGCACCGCCATCTGCTGATATCCTTGTGCATTAGGGTGAAAATGGTCTGATGACAGATACTCATCCAGATGATTTTCAAACAGATCAAAGGTCGGTACAAGTGTCATTTTATCTTCACTATTCAAAATACTCATCGCCGCTTCGTTCCAGGCAGCAACTACTGCGTTACCCGGCTTCTCCAGCTCTTTTACATTGCCAAACGGATTGTATAATCCGATATACAAGATCTGTGCTTCAGGATTAATTGCCTTCACCTTCTTCAAAATTTCCTGCAGCCGTTTCGATGTTTCGGGCAGCGCAGCAGCCAGCTTTTCGGCAGTTGGCGGGTCCTCACCCTGAAGAACCTGTCCGCCCTGAAACAGATCATTTGCACCGATCGAGAGCAAAATAAAGTTGGATTGCTGCAGCACATACTTGACGCCTTGCTCATCCAGCTTTTTTAACAACGCATCTGTTCTGAGCCCGTTCACACCCAGATTATTAAGCACCTGTACATCGTAACCCTCATCTTTGAGCAGATTACCCGCCCTTCTTACGAAGCCAAGCCCTTCATCATCCCCTGTACCTCTGGCAAGAGAATCACCGATGACGGCCATGCGAATTTTCCCATCCTCAACAATCGCTTTGCTGCCATCATTTTGACCTTCGTTAGCCGGACTGGCAGCCTGCTGTCCATCATTTAATTTTGAATCCCCTTTAGGGTAAATTACATCTTTTATGGCGTAACCAAATCCAAACAGCAACAGCAGCGTTGCCAAGATGGATATGGTGCTCACACTTCGCCAGATCCAGGGAGCTGAATCCAGATTTTTGTTCTTTTTCATGCATCACATCTCCAGTCAGGTGTGTATAATGTATAATAGCTTTACTCTAAAATGACCCTATTCTAAATAACATAAAACTTCTGTCGTGAATTTGCAAATTTTGCCGCAGTATTCAGAAAACCATACAGATTTCTGGTCGAAAACTGGTAAAAAGCCATATCCCACAAAGCATTCGCTGAGTGAAGACATGGCTTTTTATTATGACGTTATTTATAGAATATTCATTTCCAGCTCTTATTTACCGATAAACTCTTGAGCCCAGTATCCGTTGTAATAACCCACACCGATATGCGTAAAGTTTGCATTCAGAATGTTTGCACGGTGGCCCGCACTGTTCATCCAGGCCGTAACGACTTCTTGCGGTGTTTTTTGACCTTTGGCGATATTTTCACCTGCATAGCTATAAGTTACCCCGAACTGTTTCATCATATCAAACGGAGAACCGTAAGTTGGAGACTGGTGATCAAAGTAGTTGTTGTTGCTCATATCTTTCACTTTGGCTACAGCAACCTTGTCCAGAAGCGCGTCGGAGGACAGCGCACCTAGGCCTGCTTTGGCACGTTCAGCGTTGACCAGTTTCACCACTTGTGCAGCAAAATCGGACTGTGTGCTTGTTGTACCGTTATTGCCCGTGCTTGAAGGATCTTTGGCAGGTGTTGTTGTTGTCGGTTTTTCTTGTTGTGCTGGTGTTGCAGGTTTGCTTGGCTGAGCAGGCGTTGATGTTTCAGGCTGTTTAACAGGTTTCTCGGTTGTTGTTTGTCCATCAGCAACAGTGTAACCATTCTGCTTGAGCCACGCCTCAATATAAGCTTTCAGACTATCCGCATTCAAAACTTTATACGAAGTTGTCGTAGTTGCCGTCTTATATGTTGAATCTGCAGCAGACGCGGAGGCAGGAAGCATAATCCCTACGGCAAGCACAGCTGTCAGACTGCCTGTCACAACAGTTTTCATCCAGTTCTTCTTCAAATTCATTCATCTCCTCAAAAATTTAATTGTTACAACTTTGTAATCATTACTCTTGCAGTATAGCAAGCTATGAGGAGAATGTGAACCCGCAAATACTGGAAAAATGACTTTTTTGTAATAAAAAAAGACACTCAGTCAGGTTTGAACCCTCTGAATGTCTTGTCATCTATTATAAAAGAACTTTACTGAAGCGATAACCTTTCTTCTGGAAGCCAATATGCTCATAGAATGAATAGGTTGTTGAGGTCACTTCGCGATTGGCACCTGTGACAAATAATTGTTTACCGCCTTGCTGTTTACCCCAATCTTCAGCACGAGCCATCAAACGACGAGCAATTCCACTGCCGCGATGCTCCTGACCAACAATTAGAGATGTTATCTGTGCAGCAGGCTCAGGGTAGGCATGACTTTGAACACATTGCAAACCAATCACACCAATAATCTGTTCATCCACTTCGGCAACAAGCATGCACGCGTTGGGATTGCTCTCCAAACCTTCAATGCGCTCTTTCATTACATTGGTTGTTGTCGGATAGCTGACCTCTCGCATTAATCCCGTTACCGCTTCAGCATCTCGCAGCTCACACTCTCGGATCATCAATACAGGGGCCTCCACATTATTGGACATGATTTACCTCCACTTTCAGCATATTTGCGGCTTGAACCGCTGTTTTACGAGCTTCTTCCACATCTGTTCCAGCACTTAATGCTACAGCCATCCGGCGTCCGGCTTTCGTTTCAGGCTTGCCAAACACACGAACCTGAGTACGAGGTAAAGCCAGTGCCTCATCCATTCCACCAATGGTGAAATCCGTTGTTTCAACATCGGCCTTCAGCGTTGCTGAAGCTCCCGGTGTCAGCAAATGTACTTCTGTGACGGGAAAACCAAGAATTGCACGCACATGAAGCGCAAACTCCGAGCTGTCCTGCGTTACCATTGTGACCATACCTGTGTCGTGCGGACGCGGTGAGATTTCACTAAATACAACACCATCAGCAGTCAGGAAGAGTTCAACACCAAAAAGTCCATATCCTCCGAGCTCATCGGTCACCGTCTTCGCAATATGACAGGCTTGCGTCCATTGCTCCGATGTCATCGCATGAGGCTGCCATGATTCGACATAGTCCCCATCCTTCTGAATGTGACCGATGGGCGGACAAAAAACAGTTCCTGATACCGATCTGACCGTAAGCAGTGTAATTTCACTCTCGAACTTCACAAAGCTTTCCACAATTACACGCACGGATTTGCCGCGAGCTCCTGAAAGTGCAAGATCCCAGCACTTCGCTGCGTCTTCCGGTACGTGGCAAACACTCTGCCCTTTACCGGATGAACTCATGAGTGGTTTAACAACACATGGTGTTCCCAATTCACGAATAGCTTCCTGAAGCTGCTCCAGACTATCCGCAAAAAGATAGGCTGCTGTAGGAAGGTTCAATTGTTCGGCCGCCAGACGACGGATGCCTTCGCGATCCATAGTTAAACGGGCAGCACGGGCCGTTGGTACGACACAAAAGCCTTCTTCCTCGAGTTCAAGCAGTGCCTCTGTTGCAATGGCTTCAATTTCAGGTACGATGTAATGCGGTTGTTCCTTACGGATCAATTGTTTCAATGCATCGCCATCCAGCATGTCGATACAGTGAGATCGATGCGCGACCTGCATCGCTGGAGCGTTCTCGTAACGATCAACAGCAATCGTCTCCACGCCCAGACGTGCAGCCTCAATCACGACCTCTTTACCCAATTCTCCGCTGCCAAGCAGCAGCATTTTTTTGGCTTGAGCCGAAAAAGGAGCACCCCACATGTTCTTTCCAATCCTCCCAAAGAGAAATCTTCTATATCTGTCTCTCTATTTTCGGGGTTTTGGTTAAAGATTGCAAGAGTGCTCCCTATTTTTCTTGTGAATTTTACAAGATTTTTTGTGTTTTTTCGATCAATTTTTACAAATTACATTTCTCGATTCGTTACTCCTTCCATTACTCCCAAAATTAAGGATATAAAACAAATAGACTCATCATTCGAATATACCTGTTAATTACAAGATTACGATGAACTAGTCGGTTTGTTATGCAAAGCGCGATTTTTCTCCCGGAACAGCTCGTTATGCGAGGATACGTAGGCCATTCCCGCTGCGGCAGGCTCCAGAAACTTTTTTGCACTATTGACCGCAACAATCGCATCATTAAAAGCACCGGCAATCAGACGTACTTTGCCCTCCCGCACCGCACAGTCTCCCGCTGTAAAAATGCCAGGCACACTGGTTTCAGCCCACTGATTCATGACAAGCATACCTTCGTGCATATCCAGACCACAACGGGCGAGATTGCTGACATGACTTGTATATCCGTGACTTACGATCACTTCGTCCACATCAAGACGGACGGTTTCTCCTGTCGCTGTGCTCACTATGCCAACCTGGTGAATGCGTTGACCGTTGCCGTAGAAACGTTCAATGTGACAGGGTGTATATACCTCTGCTTTTCTCCTCATCTGACTCACATTGTGCTCCATAGCGCGAAATGAATCCTGTCGATGCACCACAGTTACCGAGCAGGCCCGTTCCGCAAGCTCAAGTGCCCAATCCACGGCACTGTTGCCACCGCCGGAGATTAGCACTTTTTTTCCTGCAAAATAATCCAGGTTCTGAATTGTATAATGCAAATTGCTTCTCTCATAGTCCTTAGCACTGTGGATATCCAGCCTCTGTACTTCGGCAACACCTCGGCCAATGGCTATAATGACCGTGCGAGTATAGTGCGATTCACCCGTATGAGTCTGTAACTCAAAAACTCCATCATTCAGATGATTAAACGTATCTATCGTTTGCTTCAACACCACCGTTGGTTCAAATGTACCAGCCTGCTGCACAAGGTGCTCAATAAGTTTGGCGCATTTCATAGGCGGCAGTCCGCCGACATCCCAGATCGTTTTATCCGAATACGTCTGCAAAAATCCGCCCAGTTCGTCTTTACCCTCAATGAGCTTCACTTTCATCTCGCGCATGCCAGCGTAGAACGCCGCATACAATCCTGCCGGACCCCCGCCAATAATCGTTACATCATATAAGTCCTGATTGTGCATTACAGACACATCCTGTTCCTGTTTTCATCGTTATATCCACTGTTGTAATATCAGCTCGTATGCTGGTCAGTTCTTCTCTTCAAATGCAGCAACAATATCATCAATCACATAATTGTCAGCCAGCGGGGCCATGCCCAGATTAAACCACTCCTTACCCCCTACGAGGTATACGTGATTTTCTTTGACAGCCTTCAGATTTTTCCAGATGGATGTGCTTAACAATTCCTCATACTTTTTCTTGATCTGCGGGTTTTCGTTATCATCCAGCTGAATAATCAAATGATCCGCATCATATTCAGGCAGCACTTCCATTGAGATCGATAGTGAAGCTTCACTTTCAGGGAAATTACTCAAAGGTTTCAAACCGAGCTTTTTATGAATGAATGCTCCGCGAGAGAGATTGGGGCCGTTCAGAATGATTTCCTTCTCCATTACTCTTACATACAGCACCGTCTCGTCCCCAATCAGGCTGTGCAGCTTGTCAGCCCCCTGCTTCTCATGCTGCTCCAAATCTGCCATGACCTGTTTCGCTTCTGCCTCCTTACCAAGAACGGCGGCGATATCCTGCAGCTCCTCCGGCCATTCCTCACGCTCAGGCAGCAGTACGGTGGGAGCGATGCGGGAAAGCTGCTCATAATCCTTCTTCGACCACCATGCAGGGGCAAGGATCAGATCGGGGTTTGCGGCAAGAATCATTTCAAAATCCGGGGTCTTGGCAATGCCCATTTTTACGGTGTTAGCAAAAGGCTCCTGCAAATATTTCGGAAACTCTTCATGATAATTTTGTACAGCTACCGGCACAATACCAAGCGAATACAGCAGCTCCGGATAAACAACAGACAAGCCAACCACACGCTGGGGTGACGCAGGAATTGTAATCTCACCCATCTCGGTTTGTACTACCTTGACCTGATCCGCATTCGACTGTTCAGAGTTACTTGTACTTGTATTGGATGCAGCTGTAGTGGACTGACTTGTACCGCGCTCTCCTGAACCGGACGCTTTAGGCTCGGTAGCCTGTGCACATGCACTAAGCAATAGCAGCAATAAAATAATTCCTGTAAATACCCCATACTTTAACTTCACTTCTCATGTACCCCCTATATATTTTTTTGAAATTTTGATAACCATTGATTAATAATAATTATCATTATCAATTAGACATAGGAGTAGTATAGTCAAAATCTGCGCCGCAGGATATTGACGATTGCGACTTTATATTATGGACGATGGTGCCACATATTCAATACTTCGTCCAACATCAGATCATGAGTAAAGGCGGTGTCCTCCAGCAGCACACCTGGATGCATCATGCTGATAGAGCCCTGCTGCGCGGCTTTGGTAGACTGCCATATCTCCGAATCGCTTAGTTCAAGCCAAGTTTGTCTTGATGCAGCATCTTCACCAACGATGACTAGTGCCCTGTCTATAGACAGATGTGCCAGATCGCTTAGATCACTCATCTGCAGATGATGCTTCTGCCATACGTGCTCTATGCCTTCGGGGGCCAGCAGCTGCAGATCCGTATAGAAAACGGAAGCGATTGTTCGTGGACCCATTACATGAATGCAAGCTTCCTGAATACTAATGATAAGCAACGTGTCCTTGAGGATCTGTTCAGACAGCTGTGAACGCAAGGCAGCTGCCTTTTGCTCATACCTTTGCAGCCAAACCTCGGCCGCAGCAGACCGATTTAGACACTCGGCCGCAGTTCTGAGATGATGACGCCAATCGCCATCCGCATGTGAAAGCACACATACAGGTGCCAGTGAGCTTAGATGCTGCATCATGTTATGTGACATTTCTTCACGAAAAGCAACGATATAATCAGGACGTATGGCCTCCAGCTGCTGCAGAGCTCCATCCTCCGTGTCAACCAGAGGAGTAACCTTATCCGTCTCATATTTTCGTCTGTAATAGGCCGTCCATGGGTGATTCGCTCCTGCTGCGCAGGGGATAACCTGAAGTACAAGCAACGTGCCGATCGCTAGCGGATGAACAGCAGCAATACGCTGCTTACTGTTACGAATAAACGCAGCTGGCGGAAGTCCCGAAATTTGTTTGAATTTACGGCGGAAATACATCTCGTCTGTGAATCCCACACAGGTCGCAATCTCCTTCAGCCGAAGGCTGTGGTCATTCCTCATCATAATCTGTGCCTGCTTGATTCGATAAATCGTTAAATAGTCCACTGCGCTGCAGCCGTATCTTTTTTTGAACAGGCGCATGAAATGACGTGAGCTCATCCGTGCAGCCTCAGCCATATCCTGAATCGTTATTTTCTCCATATGATGCTGTTCAATATAATGCTTGACCTGCTCAACAGGCAGGAGTGTCTCCTGTGTTTCAACATGGAGCATATCACTGAACATAAGATATAACAGCTCTTGAAAACGAATCTGACCATAATAACGCTTCAAGCCCTCTGCACATCGGTTGAGCTCCTCTATATCCTGGCATAACAGACGAACAGCAGCTGGCGAGCTGCAGCTGATCTCGCTGTTATTGCTTTGCATGTATATTTGTTTCATCATGTCCTGTACGGATGTATCAATCCATTCACCATCAAATGTAACGCTAAACTTCATCAGGTACAGCCCACGTTTATCTTTTCCGTGAAACACGGCTTCCACTAGCTGCCCAGGCAAACCGATATAAAAAGCTCCACTTCGGAGCTCAATAAACTGGCCATCAACCGTCAGCCATCCTTCACCACTCGCAGCAAAAAGCAGTAAATAACTTTCCAGAAAATGTTTGCCCAGTCTCCAGCCAGGCTCGGACTGGCTTGTCGATGCCGCTTGAAACTCGATCAAGCTGAAATGCAGCTTATCCAGTACATCAAAAGAAGAAAGTGGGCTGACCTGTCCTGCGCGTTTGTTCTGCATGCTCTTCCCCCAGATATCGCTGTAATTTTTCATGATGTTTAAAATATAACATATTTCACTTCGCATCCTCTGTGGTCAGGCAACATGATTCCGATTAGAATCCGAGCATAAAAAAAACACCTCAACCCTGTGGTCTCATACCTTCTTCAGGGAAACCTGCTTGAAAGGAGAGAAACCAATAAGGCTGAAGTGTCTGTTCATACTAGCTATACTCCAATTGCTTGTTAATGTTTCTGTGTTATTCCGATCATTTATAAAAACCGATACTGCGCTTCAATCAGACCGTTGTATACGCCCTGCTTCTGGATGAGCTGCTCATGATTGCCTTCTTCCTTGATCTCCCCGTGATCCAGCACAATAATGTTATCCGCATTGCGAATGGTAGAGAGTCGGTGAGCCACCATAAAGGAAGTGCGTCCCTGGAGCAGCACCTTGAGTGCCTCCTGGATTTTCAGCTCGGTTTCTGTATCAATGCTGGCTGTGGCTTCATCCAGGATCAAAATTCGCGGATCAGCGAGCAACGCACGGGCAAACGACAGCAATTGCCGTTGTCCCATGGACAGCACGTTACCACGTTCTTCAACCTCCGTGTCATATCCACCCGGCAGCTTCATAATAAATTCGTGAGCATTGACGGCTTTGGCGGCTTCCTCTACCTCTTCATTGGTCGCATCCAGCCGTCCAAAACGAATGTTGTCGCGAATGGTTCCCGAGAAAATAAATGTATCCTGCAGCACAATGCTAATCTGACTGCGCAGGCTCTCAACCGTTACATCGCGAACGTCATGTCCGTCGATGGTCAGACGCCCGCTCGTGATGTCATAGAAGCGGCTGATCAGATTGATAATTGTACTTTTCCCCGAGCCTGTGTGACCTACAAGCGCAATGGATTGCCCGGCCTTAGCCGAAAAGCTGATGCCTTTGAGCGCCTGTCTTCCTTTTTCATATTCAAACACCACATTGTCGAACACGATATCCCCTTTAATAGAAGGAAGCGGTCTTGCACCTGGTTTATCCGCGATATGCGGCTTCTCATCCATGAACTCGAAGATACGCTCGGATGAAGCCATCGCCACCAGCAGCTGATTGTACATTTGTCCCAGACGGTTGATCGGGTCCCAGAAGTTGCCGACATAGTTGGCGAAGGCAACGAGCAGACCCACGGTTAACATTTCATTCTGGATGAGATGTGCACCATACCAGAATAGTATGAGCGTGCCGAAGCCGCCTGTGATTTCAATTAACGGACCGAATCCCTGGTTCATGGCGGATGCTTTGTCCCAGGACTTCTTGCTGGACATATTCATATTGTCAAAGTATTTCATATTTTCTTTTTCCTGCGTATACGCCTGCGTTACCCGGATGCCTTGAATGGATTCATTCAAGTGGGAGTTAATTCTGGAGTTCTTCATCCGCACATCCTGCCACGCCCGGCGAATCATGACACGCAGCTTGGTGGATATAATAAACATGATCGGTACCGTAATAATTACAGCCAGCCCCAGCTTCCAGTTGATAAGCAGCAGAATAACGATAATGCCTAGCAGCTGCACACAGTCGATCATGACATTGACCGCACCGTTAGTAAACAGATCCTGCAAGGAGTTAATATCATTCGTTACACGCACAAGCACTGAGCCTGCCGGCCTTTTGTCAAAAAAGTTAAAGGACAGCTTCTGAATATGCTTGAACAAGTCTGAACGAAGATCGTAAATAACCCGCTGCCCAATGACATTTGTCAGCTTGATCCGGTACGTATTAGCCGCCCACTGAATGATATACAGCAGCAGGATTGAACCTGCAATCAGATACAGCAGTGTTACGCTAGGCACTCCGCTTTGCGGCGCAATCGCTTTATCGATAGCCAGACTGATGAGAAACGGTACGGACAATTTCGTAATCGTTCCCAGAATCATCATCAGAATAACGAGCGGCAGCAGCTGCTTCGCATACGGTTTCATATAGGCGAACAATCGCCCGAATTCTTGCCAGTTAAACGGTTTTTCAATAACTTCATCATCCTGATAAACAAATCGTTCATTCATTTTCGGATTCGAGGTCCCTTTGACCTCGCGCCTATCTGTTATCGTCTCGGCACTCATGAGTTCACCTGCTCCCCAGCCTCCCGCTTGCCGCGGGCAATGTAGTCTGCATATTGAATGTTATACACATCCTGGTACGGTCCAGGCACCTGAATAAGCTCTGTATGTTTACCGCGCTGTACAACGCGTCCTTCATCAAGCACCAGAATCTCGTCGGCATGACGCAAGGATGAAATCCGGTGGGCAATAATAAATGTTGTTCTGCCGCGCATAACCTCTTGAAAGCCCGACTGAATTTCGTGTTCGGTTTCCATATCCACCGCGCTGGTTGCATCATCCAGCACAAGAATTTTCGGATTTTTGAGCAATGCCCGGGCAATGGCAATCCGCTGTTTCTGACCACCAGACAGCCCCATGCCGCGTTCGCCCACGACCGTATCGTACCCTTCGGGAAACTCCATAATAAAGTCATGCGCCTTCGCCAGCTTGGCAGCACGGATAATCTCATCCATCGTGACATTTTTCAGTCCGTAGGAGATGTTATTGCGAATGCTGGAAGAGAACAGGAACGTTTCCTGGAACACGGAAGCAATCTGACTCCGCAGGCTGCGAATGCCCATATCCTTAATATTTCTTCCATCCAGCTTGATTGCGCCTGAATTAACGTTATACGCTCGCATCAGCAGCTGAATAATGGTCGATTTACCAGAGCCTGTTCCGCCAAGGAAACCGATTACAGAACCAGGCGGAGCATCAAAATTAATATCCGTTACAGCTGGCATTTTGTTTCCGTAAGCAAAGGTTACTGATTCAAAAGTCACATGACCTCTGACCTGCTCTGATTCCACAATCACCGGGTCTTCTGTCTCTACAACGTCAACAGGGGTATTCAGCAGCTCAAGCACCCGCTCACCGGAAGCTTTGGACTGTGTATAGTTATTGATATGAAACCCAAGTCCCCACATCGGACCAATTATGTACCAGATCAGACTGAAGAAGGCAACAAGTTCACCCAGGGTCAGTGTCTGCTGAATAACCATCCTTCCACCAACTACGAGCAGCAGTACAACACTTACCGATGCCAGGATCTCCATGACAGGAAAATAACGGCTCCATAATGTAGCAGCATGGATTTGATTGGTTTTGTACCGTTCATTCCGTGTGGAGAATTTCTCCACTTCATAAGGCTCGCGTGCAAAGGATTTAACGGTTCTTACACCTGTAATATTCTCTTGTACCGCTGTAGTCAGCGAGCTTAGAGCCAGTCTCATCTCCTGAAATGCAGGGTGAATTTTGGATTCGAATCGAAGCGCAACGAAGGCAAGCAGAGGAATGCAGACAAGGGTCAGCAGCGTTAGCTTCCAGCTCATCGTCATCATCATAATTGCGCCGAACACGACCATTAGAACCATGTTGAGAATCTGGGCGAAACCAAATCCGATAAAGTTACGGATGGCCTCCAAATCTCCCGTGAGGCGGGACATCAGATCACCTGTTTTGGCCGTATCATAATAACGGAAGGATAGAAATTGAAGCTTTTCATAACATGCATTACGCAGGCGGTAGGCCAGATAGTTACCGAGACGCCCACCAAAGAAACCGTGTAAAAATTGCATTCCCGCTTTCAAAATAACGACACCTAACACCGTCAGGGCAAGTATGGGAACGTCTTCAAAATTTCGTGGAACAATGACATCATCAATCAAAATTCGCAGCAGGTTCGGGTAGACCAATCCAAGTGCGGTCGCTAAGGCGAGGAACAAGATTGATACCAGTAAATACGTTCGCTTCTCCCAAAAAAAGGTTTGCAGTTGCCTAAGAACATCCATGTTTCTCCTCCTCTGATGTTGCATTAAATGATATGAACATTTATGAAGTTTATCACCGTCCCCCATTCGCGGCAAAGCGAATAATAGACCATATTCAGGCTGCTTTCAGCTTATTATCGCATTAACGGAGACCAATACCCGACTTTCAATCAAATGTTTGAATATTCTCTATATTTCAGGTTGGTCATACCAAAAAAAGGCTCCCTGTATGCCTTTACAGCGGGAGCCTTTTTGAGCGTGTTTTTGCAACATTTTCAAAGTATTTTGGAAGTTCTCATTTATTTTACAAACGTTTCCATAATCACGACCATGTTGGCTGAAAAAACCTTGTCACAGGACAGGCTATCAATCGCGCACATTTACCCGTCATTAAAACGAAGTGATGCTATTGAAGCATCCATGACCTCTTATTCCTGCATCTGTTCCAGCTGGGCCGACAAAGCGGCCCACTGCTCTGCAGGAATTCCACTTTCGAGCGTATCCTGCAGTCCGCTAATCGCTTCATCCAGCCGCTCGGTGAGCTGACGCGCTTGATGCTGCACCGACTGGCAAACCTGTGTATCGTAAAATTGAATCAGCTTTTGTTCCGAGGCAGGCAGCGCTTCAATAATCATCTGCTTGAGCACAGGATCAAGCACCTCCTGAAGGCGCTGGCGCCCATCTCCTTCAAAGAACTGCTTCGGATTACGGAAGTAACTCCAGTAGTTTTTCCAACCCGACGGTTCCTCCAGCCGGATTTCCTCCAACACCGGTGTGCTCCATTTCTCATCCAAGGTTAAGGATAAATCAATGCCGCTGGTCAGCTGCTTCACCTCATCAATGCATTCGGTGACTTGCTTGGCAACCCATGCCTGCCCGGTCTGCTCCAGTCTCAGTGTCGTGGCAAGCAATTCCTGCTCAAGCTCGATACCGATCATACGCAGCAGTTCCCGGCCGCATGCGGCAAAAGCCGTTTTCAGATTGCCCTGATCCTCCCGCAGCACCGACGGATGGAACGCTTCAGCCATAAACTGACCCAGTCGGAACGCAAGGCGTTGTCTGACATGGAAGAGCAGTTCATTCGTTTCCTGTGTCAACTCATCCTTCATCGCCCGCTGTGCCAAGCGCTGAATCCGCTCACGTGACTGCCCGGAGATCGTCTCCAGTTCATTCCGCCGCTCACGAAGTTTTTCTTCTCCCTGAGCTGCATCTTCCGCGCGTTTGTTCAAGCGCTGGATGACACGTGCCAGCTCCTCGGAAGCTCCACCTACTGCAAGATCAGCCAGCTCCTTGCCCGCAAAGCGGTTAAACTCCTCCTCAAAACGAATGAACCCGGATTGCTGCAGCAGTTCTGCATTGCCATCCATCTTGCCTTCCATCGCCATAATGCTGGATACCGGGAACAAACGAGGGGAACGAATGCCGTTGCTTCGCAGCTCTGTACCTACGTGCTCCAGCACCTGTTCCAGCTCTTCATCGGAAGAGGACAGGTCGCTTGCATTGACAACAAAGAACATCTGATCCATCGCAGAGCTGTCCTTGACCCGCCCCAGCTGATTCAGGAACTGTCGATCTCCTTGAGAGAAGGCATGGTTATAATACGTTACGAAAATGAGCGCATCGGCATTTTTCATATAATTAAACGTTACGCCGGTGTGGCGTGCATTCACGGAATCTGCCCCGGGTGTATCCACCAGCACAATGCCCTGTTCGGTTACATCACAGCTGTAGTATAGATCGATGGAATCCACAAAACAGGATTTCTTCTCGTTCGCTACAAAATTGCGATAACCATTCAGATCGACCAGCACATCCTGACCCAACTGATCCTGCGTCTCCTGCCACCCCGCAGCAGCGGCTTGCAAAAAGCTGTAATGCGGACGTCCAGCCGGATGCACATCCTGCGGTGTCAAGGCTTTCACACGCTTCTGCCATTCTGCGCCAGGCTCGCCAAGCCCCAGCAGGCGGAAGGAATACGCCAGATCCTCCTGGAAGGCGTCCCGGGTCTTCATGCGGACCCGGGCTGTTCCATGCTGCGCGCCGCCGGCCGGAGCCATGATGCGGTTGATCGCCGCTGTCGTTGGATGCGGCGATACGGGTAAGACGGCTTCGCCCAGCAAAGCGTTGGCGAAGGAGGATTTGCCCGCGCTGAACGCACCGAACAGCGCGAGTGTGAACGTGCCGCCCGCAAGCGAAGCTGCGCGTGCACGCAAATCCCGTACCGCCGACCCCATGGCGGGGTACGGCTCCACCAGCACAGCAGCGGCTTCCAGCCGTGCCGCTGCTGCGTCCAGGCGCCGGCGGCGTTCCGCGCCAGCCGCCGCCGGTGCGCCCTGCGCCGCTGCTGCGCGCGGCGGCGCAGGGGCGTGCGTCTGTGGCTGCGCAGCCACAGACGTGAACGTGCCCGCCTGCGGACCGGGAGCTTCGCCCGGTCCAGGCGCGGGCACGTGCGGGCCCTTCACCTCCGGCAACAGCCCGGAGGTGAGGGGGCCCGCAGGAGGCAGCAGGCTGCGCAGCCCTGCTGCCTCTTCGGCGGCGGCGCGCTGGAGCGCCGTGTAGCGCGCCGCCGCCGCCGACTGCGCCAGCAGCGCTGCGCGGCTGGCGTCCAGCGCCTGGAGCGCGGCTTCGCCCTGCGCAGCCAGCGCTTCCAGGATGCGGTCGGCCAGCGCCATGGCCAACTTGCGATACCGGGCCTCGATCTCGCCCCGGACATCCTTGCTGAATTGCATCACATACTCAGGCGACAGCTCTGCACTCGCACTTCGTTTCAGTTCAAGCAATTCCTCATCGATTGCAGGCAGCTCTGAATTCAGTGCCTGCTCCCACTCCGCGCCCCAGATTTGATGGGCTTCACCCAGCTGTCTGAGCATTGTGCGCACGTGAACCTCCACTTGGCTAGTGGTTTGATCCTGCAGCAGCCTCACCAGTTCCGAAGCCCGGCGCTGCTTTTCCTGCTCCGTCTTGCCGCCGGAGAAGAGCAAGCCTACCCGGAAACCCGGCTTGCGGCTTTCCAGATAACTGCCTGCGGAAGTACGAATGTCCGCCGGAGTAAGATTGGCATTAGCCAGCAGCGAATCAAGCTCTGCTCTGAACTTTTCGCGTATCCGCGATGGTTTGCCCTGAATCTCGGCAGCTTGTTCATCCAGATGCGCCAGCTCCTGTGACAAACGTTCAATGCCTTCTTGCCCGCCAATCTCCTCCAGCAGTGCATTTTCCTCATCTTCTCGTTTTCCCGCCTCACGGGTCAGATGCTGCTCCGTAATATGACGAGCCGAACTAGCCAGACTGTGTGAGATCAGCTCTTCTTTGCTCTTCATCATCTGGGTAATAAGTTCGGGAAGCTGCTTCCACTGATTATATCGATGCTGCTGATCCCGCAATGAGGTAAACAGCAGACCATCATAACGCACCTCCCATGCTTCAAAAATCGCTTCTACGCCTTGCACATATTGTTCAAACGAGAGCTCACGCTCCCGGTGTTTATCAATCTGGTTTACGATCAGGAACAGCGGCTTGCCCCAGTCGGACAAACTTTTCGCAAAAGAAAGATTGGTCTCCGACTGAACGTGATTGTAGTCCATCACATAGAACACAACATCTGCCAGATGCAGTGCTGAATGTGTGGCCAGGCTGTGCCCGCGATCGGTTGAATCTACGCCTGGCGTATCCAGTAACACGGCGTCGTCCTGCAAAAGCGGGATATCATCCCATACTTCAATAGAGCTGTATGCCCCGCCGTTTTTACAATATGCCTCGAGCTCTTCGGGTGAAACCTCAAGCATGCCTTTATCGTTATTGTCAGCGCTTACGCTCGGAGACGTATAAATAAGTGCTCTCGGCTTGCCATTGCGAATGGCAACCACATTTGCGCTGGTTGGCACAGGGCCGGAGGGCAGCACCCTTTTACCGCACAAGCTGTTAATCAGACTCGATTTGCCTGCCGAGAAATGTCCGCAGAACGCAATCGTCAAATGTTTTGTTTCCGCCTTGCTGATTAAATCCGTTATTGCCTCTACAGCGGTTTGGTCCCCTGTCTTCTCCATTGCTTCACGCAACGGGTTCAAAGGTGTGGCCATTTCTGCTGGAAAATCTGTTCTGGACATGACTGGCCTTCCTCCTGGCTCCTCTAATTTGACATCCTTATCGACGTCAATCTCTGTTATATCTTATTTAGTTTAACATTATCATGTTTGAATTTGAACGTTTTCACTTGAATCTGCATGTAGATGAATTCCAGATCAATATCATTGCATTACGAGATCATTTCTGCCAGCAATCTGTTCTTAACACAATGTATGTACTACCTGTGGTATGGATAAAAAAATAAAACCGATCATGTCGGTTTTAAAATTTTATACTATAATTTCCGCATAACACGGAACGTTCATCATCAAAAAACTGACCGCATGACATACCATCCTCATCTGCATACACAATAGAACGGTCGTGTCACGGCAGCCAGGTTCTTGATCATAGGTTTTAGACTAAACAAAACTTAGGATACTGCATTCTCCATTTCAGGCAGCAAAATTTCGAAAACCTGACCATGCTGCAAAATCGTAATGTTTCTGCCTTTGTCTCTCATCACAACCACTTCTGGTTTCGTGGACATACGCTCCAGATAATGTTCAGGCACATCACCAGAGTGACTTACAGTGATACCTTCAACTTCTTTTTCTTCATTCTCAGCCATATCCTGTTCAACGATCTGTTCAAAAATATCGGAGAAGGCTTCAAAGTTGTCAGTGTACACGGAAATGCATTTCATCATTATTCATCCTTTTCTGCTGTTGAATTTAACTTTCGTTTTCGGGGAGTTGCACGTTCCTTATCTTTCCTGATCTGGGACGTTTTCATACGTTTTTTCCCTTCCCGGCATATGTCCAGTAACGGACAGATATGACACTGGGGAGATTGAGCCTTGCAATGGTAGCGTCCAAAAAATATAAACCGGTGATGAGTTATAGTCCATTCATCCCGAGGTACGCGCTTCATCAGTTTCTTCTCGACTTCAAGTACGGAGTCATCCCAACCCGCTAGCCCAAGTCTCTTCGACACACGTTCGACATGGGTATCTACAGCGATCGCCGGTACTCCAAACGCGTTTGATACAACGACATTTGCGGTTTTGCGGCCTACTCCTGGCAAAGTGACAAGCTGATCATGCTCCTGCGGCACGTCACCGCCATACTGCTCTATTAAAATTCGGCACATGTTCTGGATATGCTTGGCCTTGTTTCGGTACAGCCCGATTCGACGAATATCCTGCTCCAGCTCTTCAAGAGGAACCGCCAAATAATCTGCCGGACTTTGGTACTTTTGAAACAAATCCGCGGTGACCTTATTCACCGTTTCGTCTGTACACTGTGCAGACAGAAGCACCGCCACCGTTAGTTCAAATGCATTGCTGTGATTTAATTCGCAATGTGCATCAGGAAACATGGCTTCCATTGTTTCGAGTATATGTCTTACCGTCGCTGCATTCATGAAGAGCTACCTCCCAAAAAGCTTGCAAAAAAAACGTCTTGATGCGGGAAAGATCCCGTATCAAGACGGTCATTCTTTTGATCCTCGAAAAGAAACGATTACTGTTTTTGAATCTCAAACACAACATTGTTCAAGAGATACAATACAATATTATCATTATCTCTGAGAGATTGCACGCTTAAAGTGTTGTCACCCTGGTGAACAAATACGCTTGAACCCAGTGCAAAACGATAATTGGTGTCCGTTGTCGTTTCACGTTTAACCAAAATCTGGTTTCCTACTCCATCATAAGACCAGAACTGTTTGCTCATGACAGTAAGTACCCGGAAACGTGTGGAGTTATCCGTATCTTTGGTCATTTCTACACGGTCACCCACCGTAAGGTTACTTAAAGAGGTTAAAGTCGAACCGGATTTCACAACTTTCACCGCTCCCGAAATTGCCACCTTCTCTGTCGAACCATTGAACTGTTTCAAGGTTACGGAAGAAGCATCCACCGCTGTCACTTCAGCAAGTGTACGTTTGACAACCTGAACCGCTTTTGGTGTTGTTCCTTCAAAGGTCACATTGATCAGGCTGCCTGTAACCAGCTGTGCAGGAGTAATCGTTTGACCATTTTCATCCGTCAACACCGCTTGGTCCACATAGAACTGACTAGTAAGCAAATCAGCCTTCACTCGAACTCGGCCATTCGTTTCCACACCTGCAACTTCAAATTGAGCCACAGATTTGAGCGCAATTTTCTGTACCACATCCTGATTCGATCCAAGAGTAACAGTAACATTGTCACCAATCTTCAGATCAGACAAGCTCGCACCGGATTTATTATACATTTCAACCGTTGGAGCTGTTGTATATGGCACAGTCACCGTTTGACTGCCGGATAACAAGCTGATTTTTCGATTTGTAGTATCAATACTTGTGATCGTTCCCTCGTACTTGTAAATGACCTTTACAGACAATGCACGAGTTCCTACATAAGTCAGATCCAGCTTGCGGCCATCATTTAGCAGGGATTCCAGTCCCGCCAATGTCGGTTTGGCTGCGTTATAGTCCATTTTTGTCTTTTCATCAAGCGTAAACACATACGGTTTTTTATTGGCATCCAGTACCGTGAGCACTTTTGTTTTGCTATTGTAGGAGACAACCGTAGCTCCATTCAAAGGCTCCATCTGACGTCCGATGACCTGAATGCGTGTCACCTGATCATCACTGTTTAACGTAAGCTCAACCTTGTCGCCATTGATTGCATCTGTAATCAGATCATTCAGCGTTGCATCCTGAATGCCGTTAATGATCACCTCCGGCTTTTCAATCAGAAGCTTGGCTTCAAGGGAGCCGCCATCGCTTTTGAATGTTACCGTAGACTGATTGCCACCGATCTCAACAAGTGTTCCACGAACGGATTGCTCAACCCCTTGAGCAAGCTCGATCGTTTGCAGCACACTGTCTTTTACCATATATTTCACTGCGCTTCCTGCCTTCAGATCAGACACAGACAGAATACGATTTTGATAACGGATAATCAGATTATCATTATATGTGTACTGTTCGGTTGCTCCGGCTGCATTGACCAGTTTGATCGTTTTGCCAGAAGTCTGTACTTCCGCAATCACACCGTTATCGCTTTTGTTTACGATGCCCGATTTCACCCGGATCGCCACTGTTTTTTTGTCAGCGGAGAATGTCTCACGCTGCACCTCAATAATACTGTCTACTGTAATGTCAGACAATTTAATGGCATTGCCATTTTGATCGATAAATGCTGTGTTCTCGTCGTAACTGTAAGTTTCATAATTTTCGCCTACGAACAAGCCGATTTTATTACCTGACAGCGAACGCGCAAATGTACCTTCAATGCTCTCCACTTGAGGATTGGCATCAATAACCTCGACGTAAGAGGCACTACCCGCTGAGCCTACAACCAGCACTTTGGTGTACAGCTTTACATCCGATGCAGCTGCTCGTGTTTCACTATCCTTGGTAAAATAAAGGGTGCTGCTGTTCACTGCATAATTAACGGCATTGCCGTCAACCATCAGCGTGATCTGCCCGTCTTTTAATCCGGTCACATAACCTGTTGCTGTGTTCGGATATTTCGTATCCGTTAACGATTCCCCGCGGCTGAAAAACGTCGCGAGCTGCGCTCGAGTTACAGAACCTGTCGGATTAAACTTGTTGCCATCCAGGCCTTTGGCCAGATCCAGACTAACAGCCAGATTTACATACCCTTTGGCACTGTCGGAAATGCTTGCATTGTCCGCAAAACCTGTAGACTGATCATTTTGAGCCTTTGCTTCAGCATCCTTGTTAAGTGAGCGAATCAACAATTTAGTGATCCATTCACGTGTTGCCGGTTTTTGGCCCCATGTTGTTTTGGACATATCTGTAGCTGCTTCTTCCGTTTTATCCACGAGTCCCAGTTGAAGTGCGAGTGCAACATATGGCTTGAAGTAGTTGCCCACTTCCATATTTGTCGGTAATGCCGTAGTTGTGGAAGACAACTGGGAGCCCATGTTCATAAAACGAATAGCCATCGTTACTGCTTCTTCCTGTGTTACCGCGTCCCCTGGACGGAACAGACCGTCATTACCGAGAAGAATGCCTTGGTACGCCAGTTTATATACATGTTTCTCAGCCCAAAATCCGGCCTTGATGTCACTGAACAAACCCGTCGGTGCAGCCGTGCTGTTCGCTGCCGCACTTTGACCCTGCCCTGTCTGTGTAGAGTCTGCTGCCATCGCAGCTCCGCCCGAGCTCAGGGCCATCATGCCTGCAAGCACGACAGATGCTACTTTTTTAGAGTGTGATGAATGGTTATATTTAAAAGTCACCTATGATTCCCCTCTCTCATATAAAACGACCTGACCTAATTCCGTGAGGCCACGGTAACACATTAGAAGCATAACCTAATTGGATCTTGTCATTGGATGCTCCAGATCAACATGCCCCATTAAGCTTTCAGATGATTTGCCGTCAACCAGCAGATCAAGTGATTTCACTTCATCGAACTGGAAAAATGTTTGTTTCAGTGCATCCAGCGCGAATACCTCGCCACCTGCACCAAGACGTGCTGTATCTGGCATATGAATATCCAGCGTCAGTGCTCCATCCTTGAACTGAACAGATTTCAGTTCAATATCTTTAGACCAGAGTGGAACAAGCTTATCGTCTTTGCTTTGCTGTAAGGAAGCAAAAGCCGCTTTGTATTTTTCATCCTCTGATGCAAATGCAATTTCAGCTGATGCCTTGTGCAGCTCAAGCTCCTCCGGATCAGTATAGAACACTTCAATGGACTTCTGCTGCTTGCTGTCCGATGCTGAAGGCTTGTCCGTAGAGTTTTCGCCTCCAGAGCTTGTTCCCTCCGAGCTGCTATTTGCCGGAGTGGATGGTGTTGTATTTTCCTCGGAATCCGCCGTTGCAGGATCAGTAATAACCTGACCATCTACCTCTGTTACGCCGGTTCCTGTTTGTGTCTCTGTTCCCGTACCTTGTGTCTGGCTCGGAGCAGCTGTCGGTTTACTGCCACATCCAGCAGCTATAGCCATTACAGTCACCAGCAAAGCTGCGATCCATATTTTTTTGTTCATTCTAACTCCGCCTCCTCAGCATAAGGGTTGTCCCTTATTGAATTCCCAGATACTCCTTGATCCCAGCAACAATACCTTTTGCTACATTGTTCTGGAAATTTTCCGTAAACAGTACAGCCTCATCACTCTTGTTGCTGAGGAATCCGCCCTCCAGTAAAACTGCCGGCATAGTTGTTTCACGGGTTACATGGAGGCTGGCCATCTTCACACCCCGGTCTTTCAAACCCGAAGTCTGCACGAGATACTTATGCATAATGTTAGCCAGTTCCTTGCTCACCGAACGGGAATAATAAGTTTCTACTCCCGATGCCGCGACTGGGCCGCTGTTCGCATGAATAGATATAAAAATATCTGCATTTATGTTTTGTGCAACCTTCACACGTTCTTTCAATGCAAGAAATGTATCATCACTGCGAGTTAATACAACATCGATTTTTGGTTCTTTTTTCAGAAGTGCCTCGACTTTTAATGCCATGGCAAGGTTGAAATCCTTCTCTCTTTTGCCCGTAACACCAATAGCTCCCGGGTCCTGATCTCCATGCCCGGCGTCAATGACTACAACCTTCTTGCCATTGTTGCCAACCGGCTTTGCGGGTGTACCGTTCTGATTATTCAGATCAATCATGATCAATCCAGAATCGTTCTGCACACTGTAGCCTTTGGAACCTGTCAGATCAATGACAAAGCGAATCGTTGAAGGACTGTTGCTGAATAAGGAATAACGAATTTGAGACACATCAGGATAACCGTTTACGACAAGCTGACCATTTTGATTGCTGTCCAGTGCCTGACCTTGGCTGAAAGAATCAGCAAATGCCGTATTAGGCAAATCAATAACGATGCGATCTGGTCCTGTCATCGTGAAGACGTTCGGCTTCGTACTTCCACTTGTTGCAATCATTAAGCGGTTGTCGCTGAAGCTGATGCCGTTCACCAGTACAAGACCTTCCTGATCCGATCCTCCACCATTATTGCCAGAGCTTGGAGGAGTAGTTGTCCCGTTTCCGGAACCAGAATTCTGGGTAACTAATGTTACCGTCTTTGTGGTGTTGTTCCAACCCACCTTGAGACCCATTTGCTCTCCAATAAACCGGAGAGGCACTAATGTCGTACCGTTTTTCACGAGGGGCGGGGCATCCAGGTCTACGTTACTGCCGTTCACCGTTGCCGTCTTTTGTCCAACAATCATCTGCATGGCAGTGTTGTCTTTGCTAATCGTCACCGTTTGCGACTGCTGCTTCCAATCCACGGAATATCCCAGACTTTCAGATACAACACGAATTGGCACCATCACTTTGCTGTTGATGTTCTCCGCTTTCGCACCCGAAGGCTGTACGATCTCGGTCCCGTCTAGGATAATTTTCGTGTCCGCTGCTGCATGACTATAGCCCGGGAAAACAAACCCGAAGACAAATAACAGTACCAAAAAACCGAACTTCTTCATCCTTCACCCCTACCAATCTCATATTTTTTTGCCGCATGTTGCATGTTTGCAACTTCCACTGAACACGTGGGCATTACCAGACACCTATTAGACGCCCGGCAATCTTAAAAGTTGCGAATTTATTCCAACATAACAGAAAAAAAACGTTGACAGATCAAGCTTTTTTTACATTTTAATGTCTGATTTTTTCCTTTTTTATCAAATGTGCATCTTGAAACAACGCGTTGGTCGAATCTGCATGTTTACGAAATTCGATTGGTTACACTCAAATATTCTATAATTCCGTCTACGATCGCCTGAGCACATTGATTCTGATATGCCTCTGATAGCATTAATGCTTCGTCAGCCGGATTACTCAAAAAGCCGAGCTCAAGCAAAACTGCTGGCATGGTTGTTTCTCTGGTTACATGCAGACTTGCCACTTTCACGCCGCGGTCCTTAAGCCCTGTAACAGGCAGTACGTGTTTGTGAAGTGTCTCGGCAAGACTTTTGCTCGCCTCGCGTGTATACAGCGTCTCAATCCCGTTAGGAACAGGCGTTGTAAATTTATTCCCATGAATAGATACAAACAGATCCGCCTGATTCAGCTTTGCTATATCGACACGCTGCTGCAGCGAAAGCTCGGTATCATCCTGACGTGTAATTACAGTCTGAATATCGGGGTTTTGCTCCAGAAGTGTCTTCACTTTAAGTCCGACAGCCAGATTAAAATCTTTCTCATATGCTCCTGTTACACTGACCGCCCCGGACTGGCGCCCCCCATGTCCCGGGTCAATGACTACAACGGCTTTACCACTTTTCTCCGGCAAGGCCGGTTCGCTGTTCGTGGTCCCATTACCAGCCTTAAGATCAACAAGCAGCACGTTATTTTCTCCAAGCGACCAATTTGCGGTAGCATTCTGGCTTAAATCCAGAACGATACGCACCGTTGAAGGAGAACTGCTGAACATGGCAAACCTTACTTTGGAAACCAGCGCAGAATCGGAGATATTCATCTGTCCGCTTCCATCAGGACTTGAGGCCTGTCCCTGCACAAATGTTTGTGAGAAGGTTGTATTTGGCAGGTCTACAATAATCCGCTCCGGCCCGCTAATACTTGATACTTTAGGACTAATGCTTCCACTTGTCGCTACAATCAGACGATCACCGCTGAAACTTATACTTTGCAGCTCACTTGACCCAACCGGAGCAGGCGTATCTACCGGGTCACGATCACTCTCTGTCTCCACAACAGGAGGAATGCTGAACAGGCTAACCGTTTTAGTTCCATTGTCCCATCCAACCTGAAGACCCATGCCCTCACCAACAAAACGAAGTGGAACAAGGGTTGTCCCCTGTTTAATCAGCGGAGGTGCATCCAGATTAACTACGTTCCCATTAACCGTTGCAGCATCTTTGCCCGCCGTCATTTCAATGAGGCTGTTTCCTTTCTGAACGTGCACCGTCTGCGTTGCCTTCTCCCATTTGACGTCGTAACCCAGATTTTCAGACACAATCCGGATCGGGACCATCACGGTTTTACCGATGTTCTCTGCTGGAGCCCCAGCCTTCTGGTCAATAGCTATCCCATCCAGCATGATTGAAGGCACACGATCCGCATGAGCCATCATTGGGAAAAGACAAAGGAACAGGACAAATACGACTGCTGCCGACCATTTCTTCATACGTCATCCACCATTCTTGTTAAGTTATGAACGTTCCAGTTGCATCTTGGGATGAATCTTGTAAAGCGATATGTACCCTTCCATAATCTACTATTCAGTCTATCAGATATTGTCTGTTCATCCGGTTACAACGTTGTCATATTTAGTCGGAAAACGGATGCAATTTATTGTCGTCATGGAGAAATAGTGTACGACTTGAACCATAAAATGGATACACAAAAAACCTCTAAGCAAGCACTGGAAACAACAAGTTTCCAGTTCGCTTAGAGGCCTTTTGCCCGGCATAAAGATACAGATCAATTGAATCAAGCTTCAGTCAAGTTGATCAAAATTCGGATCAAATCGCCATTCGCTTAGCCAAACAGTTTGGCAGCGTGACGTTGTTCATAAGCTGTAATTTCATCATCATGCTGAAGTGTCAGACCGATATCATCCAGTCCCTGCAGCAGGAACTGACGGCGGTGCTCATCCAGATCAAAATCAATATGCAGTCCATGTGCATCTGTAATCGTTTTGTTTTCCAGATTAACATTCAGCTCATAGTTCTCATGGTTGGCTGTACGCTGGAACAAGTCCTCTACTTGCTCTTCAGAGAGCTTGATTGGCAGGATGCCGTTTTTGAAACAGTTGTTATAGAAGATATCCGCAAAAGATGGTGCAATCACACAACGGAATCCATAGTCCATAATCGCCCATGGTGCATGCTCACGTGAGGAGCCGCAGCCAAAGTTGGCACGAGAAATCAAAACGGATGCTCCCTGATAACGAGGTTTGTTCATCTCAAAGGACGGGTTGTTATTTCCCTCTTCGTCAAAACGCCATTCATAGAACAAAAATTGTCCAAATCCGGTCCGTTCAATCCGTTTCAAAAATTGTTTTGGAATAATTGCGTCTGTATCTACATTGACCCGGTCTACCGGTGCAACGATGCCTTGCAGTGTTTTAAATGCTTCCATATGTTCCGTTCTCCCTTCTGGCGATTATCAATTAGATTACTGCTTCAGTTTTGAAATTCCAGTCACGTACGTCTACAAAATGTCCTTTAATCGCTGCCGCTGCCGCCATTGCTGGTGAAACCAGATGTGTACGTCCGCCGCGGCCTTGACGTCCTTCAAAGTTACGGTTGGAAGTCGATGCACAGCGTTGTCCTGGCTGCAATACGTCCGGATTCATCGCGAGGCACATACTGCATCCTGCATCACGCCATTCAAAACCGGCTTCCGTGAAGATTTTGTCCAGACCTTCTTTTTCTGCCTGAATCTTAACACGTCCTGAACCAGGCACGACAATAGCCGTTACGTTGCTGGAAACCGTGTGTCCTTTGGCAACCTTCGCTGCTGCACGCAGATCCTCAATCCGTCCGTTTGTGCACGAACCGATAAATACATAATCAACCGGAATTTCAGAGATCGGTGTTCCAGGAGTCAGACCCATATATTCAAGCGCTTTTTCAGCTGCTTTACGTTCATTTTCAGTTGGCAGTTCTGCCGGTACAGGTACTTTGGAAGAAATATCTGTGCCCATACCCGGGCTAGTGCCCCAAGTAACTTGCGGGATAAGAGACTCAACATCGATTTCAACGACGCGGTCAAACTCGGCACCCTCATCTGTTACAAGCTCTTTCCAAGCCGCAACTGCTTCGTCAAACTTCTCACCTGCCGGTACATATTCACGACCACGCAGATATTCAAACGTTGTTTCGTCCGGTGCAATCATACCTGCTCTTGCTCCGCCCTCGATAGACATGTTGCATACAGTCATGCGTTCTTCCATACTCAGTTCACGGATCGACTCACCTGTGTACTCGATAACATAACCTGTTGCAAAGTCAGTGCCATACTTGGCAATAACCGCGAGGATCATGTCCTTTGCCGTTACACCCGGGTTGCGTTTGCCGACAAAACGAACTTCCATCGTTTTTGCTTTCGCCTGCTGCAAACATTGAGTTGCCATAACGTGCTCTACTTCACTTGTTCCGATACCAAATGCAAGTGCACCAAATGCACCATGCGTGGATGTGTGGCTGTCGCCGCATACAATCGTTTTACCCGGATGAGTCAGGCCCAGCTCAGGTCCCATAACGTGTACAACACCTTGGTCGATCGTATCCAGATCGTACAGCTTCACACCGAAGTCGCGGCAGTTCTGCGACAGTGTGTCGATCTGCTGTTTGGAGATTGGATCAGTAATGTTGAAGCGATCCTTCGTTGGCACGTTGTGATCCATTGTTGCAAATGTCAGCTCTGGACGACGAACCTTGCGGCCGCTCAGGCGAAGACCTTCAAATGCTTGTGGCGATGTTACTTCATGCACCAGATGCAGGTCGATATACAGAATGCTCGGTTTTCCTTCTTCCTGATGAATCACATGATTCTCCCAGATTTTCTCAAACATCGTTTTTTTACTCATCATTTTCACCTCATCATAAGTTCGGTCCTTGGAAGAGCCTCTTGCGTTTGCGTGTAAAAGTGAAGCTCTTGAATGACATTAATATATCACCCTGTCCTTCATTGTTCCAAGATATAATATCTATAGATGTTATAGGTTAAACCTATAATGAGGGAAACAACAATAAACCGCTGTTTATTACAGCAGTCTCAATTGATAACAATTATCATTATCATATAAAACTTATACTACGTTGATGTTCTGCTTCTGTCAATGCTGTAGGCGATTTTTATTTTTGCCGGGCCATAACGTACTCGGTTTTTGTTATCGCTATTAACGAATGCGGCCCTGATCCATGACGAATGCAGCTGTTCTGGTGATAACGGGTTTTTACACTGTAGTGATAACGAATTTTGGCGTTTTAGTCATGACAAGTTTCCGGCCTTTTAGTCATAACGAATTTTTAGCCTTTTAATGATATAATAGCGACATCAATGAAAGGAATGACATCAATTATGGAATTCAGACAACTTCAATATACATTGCAGATTGCTGCCGAACGCAACTTTTCACGAGCAGCAGAGAAATTACATATTGCCCAGCCTTCCTTGAGCCAGCAGCTGTCCAAGCTGGAGAAGGAGCTAGGGGTTCTGCTATTTCAGCGCAATACCAGTACGGTTGAGCTGACTCATGCGGGAGTTACCTTTGTAGAGCAGGCTCAGAAAATTGTGGATGCTGTGGAGCTGCTGCGCCAGGAAATGTCGGATATTTCGCAGCTTCGCAAAGGAAAGGTTGTCGTTGGCAGCATGCCAATCACCGGCTCACATCTGCTTCCGCATGTGCTTCCTGCTTTTCAACTGGCGTATCCTGATATAGAAGTCACTTTGCTGGAGGACTCCGGTCTTGCACTCGAAAAGCTGACGGCCAGCGGCAAAGCGGACCTCAGTCTGCTCTCCTTGCCTTTGCAGGAGCCCAGCTTGTCTTATGTTACGATTGGTGAAGAACGCATTGATCTGGCAGTACCTCCGAATCATCGCCTGGCGCATCGAGGAGACCCGGATCATCCACAGCCTGTGCGAATCGATGAGCTGCGGGAAGAGCCCTTTGTTGTATTAAAAAAAGGACAGGGCTTTCGCAAACTTACCTTTGACCTGTGCGAACAGGCTGGCTTTGATCCACAGGTGGTGTTTGAGAGCACCAATATTGAAACACTGCAATCGCTGGTCGCAACGGGCATGGGCATCACTTTGGTTCCCCGCTTTATCGCCCGTGCTCCGCGCAGTGAATTCGTGCCGGTGTATGTGCCCCTTGCTGAGCCGACGCCTAGCCGTACTCTAGTTGTCGCTTATCGCCAGGGGCGAGTGCTCTCCAAAGCAGCAGAAGCCTTTATTCAAACCTTTCAGCAAACGGTCGCAGCGCTGTCCAAATCCGATAACTTGTCAGGTTAAAGTGCTGGCAGTCCAAGTCGACTACAGTCCGCGGTGAACCTGCTCGCTGCCGGAATATAACCGAACTCACGCGAAGTCGTCACATATAAGACGTCCATCTGTTGGTTATCATGTGTTGGTGGTCATCTGTGTTCATATGTTGAGCCACTTATTGGAGCAGAAGCTGAAGTAAAAGGGATGGAGAAGGACGTGAAATGCTCATACTGAAAATTTGCACGCAACAGCAGGCATTTATGCACGTTCAGCAGGTATTTTGTCTGCATTCAGCGTGAATTCAGTATGCAATTTGCGTGCATCCAGCATGAATCCAGTATGTATATTGCATGCATTCAGTATGGATCCAGTATATATTTTGCATGCATTCAGCGCAGATTCAGTACGCATTTTTCATGCAATTGCGAGCGAAACTGCTCCAGAGCCTGATGCCGAGCGCTAACGATTCCCACAGACCTTATTTACGCATTTTACACCACTTTTAATTTCTAACGAATCTATAGAACGTTATTTCAACTGAAGAGGGCAAAATCCCCTCAATTCATGTCTAAAACCTGGAAATAACGTCTCTGTGATTCGTTAGAATTACAAATTGGTGATTTTACGTTAAATAGCATCCTGAGGATTCGTTAGAATTCTTGCGACCTTAACCTTCCCCGTTCCTTCGCCTTACCTTTCAATTTTCACCATTTTCCCGTTGCTCCCCCTTCTTTTCGTTGTCCACCGTTGGTTTCCATTGCTTATATTTGTTTTTCCTTTCCTCCATCTGCTTTTCCGTTGTTCAGCTTACTTTATACTTTGTTCGCGTCCCTCTACCTTTCCTTTCCTTCACTTCAATTTACTTCACTTCATTTCAGTTTACTTTTCTTTACTCCACTTCACATCACTCTACTCCACCTTACCTTCCTTACCTTTACTCCTTGCGCTCCACTGTTTTCTTCACCCCAGCGTTTCCGACTCTTTCCTGCCAAAATATATACCTGGTCTGCGGTCCTCAAACACGGGAATGCGTCCACGAACTTCATCAACCAAAGCAGGGCGAATCACACCTGTTACGATCTCTTCCCCTTCACCGCCTTCAGCTACAATCTCACCCCACGGATCGATGATCAGGGAGTGACCAAAAAATTCAGTGTCTCCCCCTTTGCCCACACGATTACATGCAATGACATACATCTGATTCTCAATTGCTCTCGCCGTCAGCAATGTGCGCCAGTGATGCAGACGGGGATTCGGCCATTCGGCTGGCACAATTAAAGCACGAGCACCGTTCAGAGCCAGCGTCCGGGCTAATTCGGGAAAACGTATATCGTAACAGATCGATGCCCCTGCGGTCAGACCGCTGCCCAGCTCGAACAATTCAGGCTGAGCGCCTGGTTCCAAATATTTTTCCTCATCCATCAACCGGAACAGATGAAGTTTATCGTAACGTGATACTTCTTCCCCTGCTTCATTATAGGCATACATCGTATTATATATTTGCCCGTCACGCTTTTCGGCAATGGAGCCACCCACAATCGAAAGCCCATGCTGCTTGGCAAAAGCCGACAGCCATGCTCTTGACGTTTGTCCCTCCGGGTCAGCAAGCTCATGAATTTGCGTCAAAGCATATCCTGTGTTCCACATCTCGGGAAGCACGGCCAGCTTCAAATCCGGATATTGTTCTACTGCACGTTCCAGCAGCATCTGCATGTGAGCATGGTTTGCTTCCGGGTCCCCCAGCTTAATATCCCCCTGGATCAATGCCACCCGTAATTCCCCTTGTTGTTCAGTCATCCCCCAACACTCCTCCAAAACGTAATACTTGATATCATAGCCTGATCCCGAGAAACTCCGCAACTGTATTACTGCAAATGGCTGTCTAACAAATCAGGTAATTTTTCCAGCAGCTGCTCACATGTCTGTGCATCACCTGAATTCCAGACCAGCTCCTCTAATGGATAAACACGTCCCTGTTCTACAGCCGCAAGATTTCTCCACTCTGGACTTTGCAGCAGCCTCTCTGTGGCATGTCGTGCAGCCGGCTCCTGAGGTAACATGAGGAAAAGGTAGTCTCCCGCATATTCGTGAACCTCATCAGCTGAAATTTCTTTATATGCTCTGCCTGCCGCAAGAGCTTCCTGCACCTTGCACACCGGCCTGAAGCCAAGCGGATGATACAATAGTGGCGCAATTCCGATGTTCCCCATCACAAACAGTCGTACTCTGCGATGATATGTCGGTACAGAAGCTGTTTCGCCGCGTGATATTGCTTTGCTAATTTTCTCCCACATTTGCACAAGTTGTTTCTCATACGAACTTAACCATCGTTTAGCCTTGTTCTGTCTGCCAAACCAGCTCCCTGCTCTGCTCAAACGTTCGTGGAGAGACGCATGGGAGTTGTAAGCCAGTGTAGGCGCAATGCGTGAAAATTGCTCATACTGCTCCTCATCTTCGCTATCCATAATAATCAGGTCTGGCTTTAAAAGGCGAGCCGTTTCGACATTCATATGAGCCACTGGATCATCCGCATGTTCCCCTAGTAAGGGGATGCCTAATACTCGCAAATCTCCGGCCGTATGACCAAAAAAGAGAACTCTCTCTGGATTTGCAGGAATTTGTACGTCATGTCCCAGCCAATCCTTTACCAGCGTCTGCTGTTGGATTGACCTGTCATACTGCCTGGGGGATAATCCGGTGATCTGGCGAAAACGTCTGCTAAAATAATACTCATCTTTAAATCCGACAAAGCCCGCAATATCACGTAAAGGTGCATCTGTCTTGCGCAGCCATTCCTTCGCATGCTGAATACGAACAAGATTGATATAGTCAAGCGGTTTGTGTCCCGTTCGCTCCCTGAACATTGTTGTGTATAAGGCTGGCCGAATACTAGCCATACTTGCAAGCTTTTGCACAGAGATTTCATCGGCATAATGTGCATCTATATACTGAATGGTGCTGACTAATCTGGATTCTGTTTTTGAGAAATATTATCACTCTGGATTTCATGCATTCATGCTTCCACATTTCCGATGTTGCTGTTTTATTCCCTGTAATCCATTCCTCGGCCTCTTGCTTTATATCTAACATATCACCAAGAATTTGCATTCGATCTTCCAACGATGCAAATGAGTTAAAGGTTACTGTCATCTCCCCCTATACAGCTCGGGATTGACGTGATAAATTAATAAAAACGTTTGGCTATAAATGAACCTTCGGAGTGATAAATACGATGACCAATGCTGACTATACTTCTTCACGTTCTGCTTTTCCCATTCCATCTGCTGATATGCTGTCTCAGCTGCCCACGCAATTTTTTGCAACGCTCGTGCAAAACGTTAATCGTGAGATCGCAGACGGTCATGATGTTATCAATCTGGGCCAGGGCAACCCTGACACCCCTACACCGCCGCATATTATCCGTTCCTTACAAGAGTCGGCTGAGAATCCGCTGTATCACAAATACTCCCCGTTTCGCGGATACGCCTTTCTCAAGGAAGCTGTCGCCAAGCGATATAAGGAAGACTATAATGTCGATCTTGACCCCGAAACCGAAGTGGCTATTCTTTTTGGCGGCAAAACCGGACTCGTCCAATTACCACAAATATTGTTGAATCCGGGTGACGTATGCCTTGTTCCAGATCCGGGGTACCCGGATTACTGGTCGGGCGTTGCAATCGCGCAGGCACGTATGAGCTTTATGCCGTTATTGGAAGGCAACGGGTTTCTGCCCGATTACGAGGCAATTTCCGCAGATGACAGGCAGAAAGCCAAGCTGATGTTTCTGAACTATCCGAACAATCCAACCTCGGCTGCGGCTCCGTTATCCTTCTATGAGGATACCGTTGAATTTGCAATACAAAATCAGATTGTGGTGGCTAGTGATTTTGCATATGGCGCTATCGGTTACGACGGCCATCGCCCGGTGAGCTTCTTGCAGGCTCCGGGAGCAAAAGAAGTGGGGATCGAGTTTTATACGTTATCCAAAACGTACAACATGGCTGGATGGCGTGTTGGATTTGCGCTGGGTAATGCGGAGATCATCTCTAAAATCAATTTGCTGCAGGATCATATTTATGTCAGCCTGTTTGGCGGCATTCAGGCTGCGGCGGCCGAAGCCCTCACAGGTCCGCAGGATTGTGTTACTTCGCTCGTAGCCAAGTATGCATCCCGCCGTGATGCGTTTTATGAAGCCCTCTCCTCCATCGGCTGGCAGGCTCCGAAACCACAAGGTTCTTTTTTCGGCTGGCTGCCTGTATCCGGCGCTTACAGCTCTGCTGAATTTGCTAACATTCTGCTAAGAGAGGCAAAAGTGGCTGTTGCGCCAGGCATCGGCTTTGGTTCCCACGGGGAAGGCTATGTACGCATAGGTCTTCTGAGTGATGAGCAGCGATTGCAGGAGGCCGCAGAGCGAATTGGCAGACTGCAGCTCTTCAATTAAAGGTATCGTTCGTTTTGCAAAAGTACATGGCTACAATCCCTTTGCATATGCCAACTTTCCATGGTATGTTATAAGAAATAGTTAGAACGAAACGTGATGACGGGACCAGTAAGAGAGAACCGGCTGTGCACAGAGAGTAAATTCCATTCGGTTGAGAGAATTTACCGCAGCTTCTTTCCGAAACCTACCCCTGAGCGGCCTGTTGCACACAGGACAGTGCCTTCTGTTACAGGGCATGAAGCCGGATGATCTGATCATCAATAAAGGTGGTACCGCGGAAGTAACGAACTTTCGTCCTTTTTAACCAAAGGACGAGAGTTTTTTTTGTACCTGAACAGGCTGCTCACCATCACTGATTAATTATGTTTAAGGAAGTGAAACCATGACTTCACGTATTGTCGTTAAAATCGGGAGCAGCTCATTAACCACAGAGGAAGGCGGTCTGGATCGCCGTGCCATATCTTTTTTTGCAGACGAGATTGCCTCTCTTGCAGCACAGGGTCACGAAGTTTTGCTTGTCACCTCTGGAGCAGTTGCTGCCGGATTTCGGGAGATTGGATATCCCCAGCGTCCCAAACTGTTACATGAGAAACAAGCAGCGGCGGCTGTAGGGCAAGCTTTGCTGATGCAGGCATATCAACAGGCTTTTGCAGCGCACCGCGTTACTACAGCGCAAATTTTATTGACCCGTACCGACTTTCACAGCCGTAAACGTATGGGAAATGCCGGTATGACGGTAGAGGAGCTGCTCAAACAAGGTGTCATTCCGATTTTTAACGAAAATGATACAGTATCTGTTGACGAGCTGAAATTCGGGGATAATGACCTGCTCTCTGCACTGGTTGCCAATCTGGTCAAAGCTCAGCATCTTATCATTGTGACGGATACCAACGGACTGTATACCGCTGATCCGCGCAAAGATCCGGCAGCAACTCGTTATGACCGCATCCCCGAGATCACAGCCGAGATATACGCCTACGCTGGCGGCTCGGGATCAACCGTGGGAACGGGCGGCATGCGCTCCAAAGTTGATGCGGCCAAGGTCGCTACACGCGGAGGTGTACCTGTTTTTGTTGGAAGTGTGAAAGAGCCTGGAGATATGCAGCTGGCAGTAGATGGAACGGGTAAAGGTACCTATTTCGAGACCAAGCTAGCTTCGCTCTCCCGTAAAAAACAATGGCTGGGCTTTATGTCCACACCGCTTGGTACAGTCGTGGTCGATCATGGTGCCGAGGAAGCGCTAGTACATGGCGGGCACAGCCTGCTTCCCGTAGGGGTCAAACGAGTTGAGGGCACGTTCCACGCGGGTGATGTCGTGGAGGTGCTCGGACCGGATGATTCACTTCTGGGACGGGGTATCGTCAATTACGATGATGATCAGCTTCGTCAGATTGCAGGAATGCCTAGCGGCGAGGTAATGAAACACCTGAACAGCATACACAGACTTGAAGTCATTCATCGTGATGAATGGATTACATTAAAATAAAACTCCTGAGGAGGAATGTAAGATGAGTGAAGTTCGTGAAAAAGCAAGCAAAGCCAAATCTGCCGTATCCACGCTGAATCGGCTGACGACTGAGCAAAAAAATGCTGCACTGCGCATCATGGCTGACGCCTTGATTGCACAATCCGAAGAGATCATTGCTGCCAATTCCGAGGATCTGGATCGCGGCAGAGAACAAGGCACGCCTGAGTCCATGCTGGATCGCCTGGCATTGAACAAAGAGCGGATTGCAGGTATAGCCGAAGGACTGCGTCAGATCGCTGAGCTGCCTGACCCGGTCGGTGAGGTGCTTGAAACCTTTACCCGTCCAAACGGTCTTCATATCGAGAAGCTCCGGGTTCCGATCGGTCTGATTGGCATTATCTATGAAGCGCGTCCTAACGTGACCGTGGATGCAGCAGGGTTATGCCTCAAAACAGGAAACGCGGTGCTGCTGCGCGGCGGCTCCTCTGCCCTTTCCTCCAATCGCAAAATCGTTGAGGTGCTGCATCAGGCACTCGCAACATCTGCAATGCCAGCAGAAGCGCTGCAGCTCGTCGAAGACGCAGACCGTTCTTCCGTTGATGAGATGCTCAAGCTGAATGGCCTGCTGGATGTCATCATTCCACGCGGGGGTGCTTCGCTCATTCGAACCGTCGTTGCTAATGCAACTGTACCTGTGATTGAAACAGGCGCCGGCATCTGCCATACGTATGTCGATGAATCCGCTGATGAAGTGATGGCTGCAGACATAGCAATTAATGCCAAGGCACAGCGACCATCCGTATGCAATTCCATGGAAACCCTGCTGCTGCATGCCAATTATGCCGAAAAACATCTGCCTGCTCTGGCTGAGCGTTTCCGTGAAGCAAATGTTGCTCTGAAGGGCTGCGACAATGTACGCCGCCTTGTTCCAACAGTGCAGGAAGCAACAGAAGAGGATTACGCAACAGAGTATAATGATTATATTTTGAACATCCGCATTGTAAGCAGCCTGGACGAAGCATTGCAGCATATTGCACAATATGGAACCAAACATTCCGAATGTATCGTCACCCGGGATACGGCTCACGCGGAACGTTTTATGCATGAAGTCGATGCAGCGGCTGTTTATCATAATGCTTCCACCCGTTTTACCGACGGCTTCGAATTCGGTTACGGTGCAGAGATCGGAATCAGCACCCAGAAGCTGCATGCACGTGGTCCGATGGGGTTGCCAGCCTTGACCTCCAGCAAATACCGGATCACAGGCAATGGTCAGATTCGTCAATAATAATGAAGTAGCAGTTATATAGGAGGAACGATAATTATGAGCCAAGAGCAGCAGACCTTACTACAACAAAAAATTACTTTCCACGGAGCAGGCGCCATGGCCGAAGCCATCGTTCGTGGACTCATTTCCCGTCTTGTCGTTCGTCCTCAGGATATTACGATGCTGAATCGCAGCAATCTCAAACGTCAGGAGGAGCTGAGCACAAGGTACGCCGTGCATACCGGAACAGCCTCGCAATCACTGGACCTTCTTGCCTCTTCCCCGGTAATTGTGCTGTGTATGAAACCCAAAGACGCCGCGGCAGCGCTGCGTGAATTAGGCCCCTTGTTATCACCGAATCAGCTGATCGTATCCGTTATTGCGGGGCTGTCGATTCGTACAATGCAGACACTGCTTGGTCGCAAGCAGCCTATAGCCAGAACGATGCCTAACACCTCCAGCACCATCGGACTTGGTGCAACCGGGCTTGCTTTCTCTGCAGAGATTACCGATGAACAGCGCAGTACGGTGATGACACTTTTCGAAGCTGTAGGCATTGTAACGATTGTGCCGGAGGACAAACTTGAAGTGCTTACCGGGATTTCCGGCAGCGGACCTGCTTACGTATACTATCTCATGGAAGCTATGATTGCTGCGGGAATCCGCGGTGGTTTATCCAGCCAGCAGTCTCGGGATCTCACAGTTCAGACCGTGCTGGGCGCAGCGCGGATGGTACAGCAGACTGGTCTCGAACCAATGAAGCTGCGCAGTGATGTTACCTCGCCAGGAGGTGCAACACAGGCCGCACTGAAAACGCTGGATGAAGGAGACTTCTTTGAAAATGTCATCGCAGCCGTGGGACGTTGTGCCGAACGTTCACGTGAGATGGGAGCTGCGTTGGAAGGAGATTTAAACCATGAATAATATGTGTACGGCCACCTATCGTCTGCATGATGATCAAGCTGATTTCCACAAAAAAGCCCAGTCCATCGCCATCGGTATGACCGTTGGCAGCTGGACCGAGCTGCCTCAGGCCCAACGTGAAGCGATGCAGAAGCATTTGGGCGAAGTGCTCAAGGTTGAAGTACATGAAGCCGCAGACATGGCTCCAGGTGAGCGTTATGCAGATATTACGATTGGATACCCGGATATTAACTTCAGCCGTGATATTCCCGCCCTGCTTGTGACCGTCTTTGGTAAAATCTCGATGGACGGACGCATCAAGCTGCTGCAGCTTGGCTTCTCCGACAACTTCCTTAAAGCTTTCCCGGGACCCAAGTTTGGCCTAAACGGTGTACGTGACCTGCTGGGTGTGTATGATCGGCCGCTGCTCATGAGTATTTTCAAATCCGTCATCGGACTGAATGCCGATGAACTGCGGGAACAGTTTATCCGCCAAGCCCTTGGCGGCGTTGACCTTATCAAGGATGACGAAATTCTGTTTGAGAACAAGCTCACTCCGATTGAAAAAAGAGTTGAGGTCTGCATGAAGGCAGCCGAGCAGGCACGACAGGAGACAGGAAAAAAACTGTTGTATGCCGCCAATCTGACCGGACCTACTTCACGCTTGAAGCAGCAGGCAGAGCGTGCCATTGGCGCAGGAGCAAACGCGCTGTTATTCAACGTATTGTCCTATGGTTACGATGTGCTGCATGAATTAAGCAGTGACCCCGATATCAACGTGCCCATCATGGCTCACCCTGCACTTGCCGGTGCGCTGTATCCATCCCCGCATTATGGTATTTCCGCATCTGTCGTGCTGGGACAGTTAATGCGTCTGGCCGGGGCCGATCTTGTGCTCTTCCCTTCACCATATGGCTCTGTTACGATGCCTAAGGAAGAAAACATGGCGATCACCGAGCAATTGTTAACACCGGAGCTGCCGGTAAGACCAAGTATGCCTGTACCTTCAGCCGGAATCCACCCGGGACTCGTGCCGATGATTCTGAGAGACTTCGGCAAGGATGTGATCGTCAATGCTGGCGGCGGAATTCACGGACATCCAATGGGAACCGAAGCAGGTGGACGAGCTTTCTTGCAGGCAATTGAGGCTGCGGGACGTTCCATTCCGCTGGCAGAGCATGCTGCAGAGCACCCGGAATTGAAAAGCGCGCTGGATTTATGGGGTGGCGAGCGATGAACCGTGAGATGAATAGTAATAAAAAAACAGCGATATTTTGTGATTTTGACGGAACAATCACCCTCTCGGACAACATCGTTGCCATTATGAAGCATTTCAAGCCAGAAGGCATTGAAGCGATCATGAAAGACACGATTGAACAAAAGGTATCTCTGCGGGAAGGCGTTGGAGCGATGTTTGATCTCCTGCCCTCCTCTCAAAAAGACGAGATTGTCGAGTTTGTGCTTGGACAAGCAGGCATTCGTGAAGGCTTCCCAGCATTTCTGGAGTACGTTCGCAGCGAAGGCATTGAATTCAATGTAACCAGTGGCGGCATGGACTTTTTCATCGAGCCGCTGCTCGCACCGTTCAATATTCCGCAGGATCGTGTGTATTGCAATGGTGCAGATTTCTCAGGCGATAGAATTCGTATTGAATGGCCGCATCCCTGTCAGCCTCCGTGTGAGAATGGCTGCGGGATGTGCAAAACAACCGTGATCCGTTCGTTCCCGGCAGATGATTATAACCGGATTCTGATCGGAGACAGTCTGACCGACTTTGAAGGGGCTAAAATCGCTGATCTGGTCTACTCCCGCTCCATCCTGACAGATAAATGCGTGGAGCTTGGTGTGGATCATGTGCCTTTTACAACCTTCTATGACATCATCGAAGATATGAAGCAGAAGCAATCACAAGGAGTGCTGTAAATATGGGTTTTGAAAAGATTACACTGGAACATAAACGCCAGGTTCTTGAAGAACTGGCTGATGTCAAAGCACTATTCGCAAGCCGGAACTGGTTTCCGGGCACAAGCGGCAATCTGTCGATGCGAGTGGGTGAGTTTGACCCTGAGCAATTTTATTTTGCGGTTACTGCTTCAGGCAAGGATAAGTCACTCCGCACGCCGGAGGATTTCCTTTTTGTTGACAAGCAAGGCAAAGCAATTGAAACGACAACGCTGAAGCCAAGCGCCGAAACGCTAATCCACTGTGAAATCTATCGTTTGACTGGCTGCGGAGCTGTATTCCATGTGCATACGGTATTTAACAACCTGATCAGTGAATTTTTCAGTGATCAAGGCCACGTACCGATTCAGGGCATCGAATTGATCAAAGCCTTTAACATTTGGGAAGAAAATGCAGAGATTCGTGTGCCCGTGCTGCCGAACTTTGCTCATATCCCTTCGATCGCCGAGCTTGTTCCAGGTGTGCTGGATGCCAATGTTCCTGGAATTTTGCTGCGTAATCACGGCATCTATGCATGGGGCAAGGATGCTTTTGAAGCGAAGCGTCATCTGGAAGCCTTTGAATTTTTGTTTGAAGTGATGTATCGTCAGCTGCTGCTGAGAGGTGCATCCAAGTAACAAACGTGCAGCAGATATAAAGCTATCGGATAGCCTGCTCTTTAATGTATCTGTTTCACTTATTACAAAAATAACAGAATCACCAAAAACACACCAACGGCGTTTCATGGCCTTGGTGTGTTTTTTTATTAGCATTTTGCTCGTAATCCAAAATTATATATCTTTGAACCGTTATTGCCGATCATCCTTATCCTTGAACAAAAAGAGGCTTTCCAGTTCATCATCTTTGGTCTGATTGGTGATGGAATGACCGGAAATCGCTGCAGACTCCTTCTGTTTGCCAAATAACAGCTTCAAACCACCAAAGATAAGCAATAAGGAAACAATGACCGTGTTCAAATGGGATCGAATCTCATAACTCAGGAACATATCCGGGAACAGCTCGTTCAGCTGCGGAATAATCAACCGAATCGTTAGATAGTACAGCCCAAGGCCGGCGATGCCAAAGCCGATTAAACGCTGATGCCGCACCCAATCCTTGAAGATCGGCTCATCCGTGAGCGGCTCACGTCCGTAACGGCTGGAGCATTGAAGCCCGTCGAAGAAGCTGTAGAACCAGATCAGCGGAATCATAAACAGGAATACAGATAAGCGAAGCAGGTCGAGAATGTAGATGCTTCCCAGAAACAAAAACATCAGCTGCAGTCCTCTTTTTTGCAAACCGAGATACATATGTCCTGCTCCTGGAAAAGCAGAGAGCAATGTCGCCAGCACTTTACTGCGCCGCCCCATAATTCTGCCTGTCTCCAGTTCTTCAAACAAGGTTCTGTCCTGTAGCACTTCACCTGCCTGCTTGCGATGAACATGCTGAACTGCATCAAACATGCAGTATACCCAGATCACAGGAAGAACGAGCAAAAACATCAAAAACACAGATTCATTTGTAATGGCGGAGACAAAAACCATCATCGCAAAGGAACCGAAAAACGCCATCAGGAAGGACAATCCCCGGTGAAGTAATCCGAGATGCAAATGTCCAAGACCCGGAACAAATGAAAGCAAAATGGTAAAAAATCTTTCCCCTTCGCTGCCTTTCTGGTACATGGGCTGAGACTGAGCATAACCCTCGCCTGGAAATGCAGCATGCTCAGGGGGGACACCGTCTACATTCTGATGATGTATATGGTTCTCATTAGGAGCAGCAGCACTACCATAAGGCGCATTATAACCTTGCCCGTAGTAATACCTTTCACTAGCTGTAGGTGCGGAGAGCAGCACAATGATCATGTCCAGCATATTCAATGCCCAAACAAAAAGCACAGCCAGCAATCCAAAAGCAATTAAATCTCTTTCACCCGTGAGCCAGGATAGCATCAAAAAACCGATGCCCGTGCCGAAAAATAACAGGGGATAGACAACAGCCCGCACCTTGCGACGCCAGTACAAAAATCCCAATCCGGGGAACAGGTTTAATAAAAATGCAAGTAATTTATTTCGATCTGGATGCACAGTCGTCATTCCTTTCTTTATCAGGCCTTACCCAGCCATTCAAGGCTTGGGTTTGAAATTATCGAGCCACGAAGTAGCTGCCTCGGTCCATTTCTCTGTGAACGAACCTGCAGTTTCACCTTCCTGGAATTTATGATAAGGGGCAACTTTGTCAAACAATCCGGAAGAGAGAAAGATCAATGTCAGGCAGGCGGCCACGGCGTAATGAAATGCACGTTGCTCAAACCAGCGGCGAGTACGTCCGCCACGAGATTGACGCATGCTGCCCATGGTTGGCAAACGTTCAATTCGTTCCATCACGGTATTTGTAAATTCAATCGGATGGGACAACTCAGGATAAGTCTGATCCATGTCTAACGCTCTAAGGTACGCATCCATCGCATCCGGTTCGTTCAACAGAAGCTGCTCCATCCGCATGGCCTGATTGCTGCTAACTCGGCCTTCAATATAGTCCACCCACTGCTGGGCGGTATACATCTCTTTTTTACTCACGCCACTCCTCCTCCTTCCAATGGTTTCGAATCCATTGCCGTGCCCGATATAGTCTGGATTCTACCGTTTTCACAGCCACCTGGGCCTCATGAGCAATCTGCTCATAATTTTTCTCGCTCAGATAATATGCGGTAATAATATCCCGATGCTGAGCCGGCAGCTGATCGATCCGTTCACGGAGTTTATCCTGTCGCTCTTTGCGTATCACACGGGTGAGGACATCTTCCTCCCGCCCTGGCAAATTCACTACCCGGTCTTCTCCACCCAGATCTTCAGCACTTCTTCTGCCAAGCTTGCGTTTGGCATCAATGGCTTTATGAAAGGCGATTCGGGTTAACCAGGTTTTGAAACCTTCGGATCGATAATCGGGGAGAGATTTATAAATCTGTATGAACGCCTCCTGAGCGGCATCCTGGGCATCCTGATCATTACGTAAGACGGAATACGCAACATGATACACATGCTGGCTGTATTTATCGATCAGAACACGCATCTGGGATGCATCTCCTTGACGGATTTGTTCAATGATTAGCGCTTCGTCAATAACTCTCCCCTCCTCTCCAATTCAATAGACGACGACATGTCATCCGACCCCTGCATATTTTATCAAATTTATTATGATTCTGTACCCACGTTCCAAAAAGAGTGAATTGGCATGTCTAATTTAACTTATAATCCGGAAATGCTGCACCAAAAAAACAGGCTCAGAATAACTCTGGCCTGTTTCTCCATTAAACTAACGTCCCCCGTTACGGAAACGCTGTGTATACGCTTTGGCATCCTGCACATTTTTGACACGATTTCTGCTCCACTCCAGCAAGATTCGGTCAATGTAACGGAAATGCACCTTGCCTGCAAAAACCGCTTCCTTCAAAGCCAACAGAATAAGCTCCTCCTGATAACGATCCTGATCAAGCCAGCCGGATATCGTTTCACATTCCATCGGAGAGAGAGGCCGCGCAAATTCCTTTTCAAAAATAGAAAACATATTCCGCTCTTCCTCATCTTTTTGAACAGTGTTCGAATCAGGACGTAAAGCATTGCTTTTCAGCTGTTCGGACCGGGCATGCACTGCATCATCCGCGGCACACATGGCAAGCTTTGCAAACAAGCCATGCAGGTCATAGCGTTCATACTGGATATCCCGCTCTTCATCCCGCTGCTCATCAATCGTGATATAACCATCCCTCATCAGACGCTGCAGCATTCTCGCAATGCCTTCGGGAGCCAGTCCCATGCGTCCAGCAAGCTCTTCAAGCGTAGGAAATTCATTGAATTCTGCCTGGCGGAAGCCGAGCAGCTGAATCAGCAGCAGCACTTCAGAATCAGATAAACCTAGCTGGTGATAGAAACGCAATAACGCATAAGGCAATTGAGCAGTACCCGATGACATCCCGTAGGCTGCTCCGCTTAACCAGGCTTTGGAGGCACCGTCCTCCATGTGCTCTTTTCCGTTAAACATTAAGGGTACAGACGGTAGAGCATACGTGGGAATGCGATAGTCTCACGAACATGATCGAGTCCGCAGATCCACGCTACCGTCCGCTCCAATCCCAGACCGAAACCGGAGTGAGGAACCGATCCGTATTTACGCAAATCCAGATACCACTGGTACGCTTCATCCGAGAGATTGTGCTCTTCAAAACGCTGCTGCATCAGCTCTGGATCATCAATCCGTTGTGATCCGCCAATGATCTCTCCATAGCCCTCGGGCGCAATCATATCTGCACAAAGAACAACTTCAGGACGATTCGGATCAGGTTTCATATAAAACGCTTTGATTCCTGCCGGATAATGGGTAATGAATACAGGTGTATTATACTTCTCGGCAATCGCTGTTTCATGCGGTGCACCGAAATCTTCACCCCAAGGAATGTCGAAGCCTTGCCCGTTCAGGAACTCAATCGCTTCGTCATACGTAATACGAGGGAACGGAGCCGTAATGCCTTCCAGCTTGGATACGTCACGTCCGATGGACTCCAGTTCTGCACGGCAATTTTTTACCACAGACTGCACAACATGTGCAATGAACTTCTCTTGTACACGCAAGCTCTCTTCATGATCAACAAACGCCATCTCCGGCTCAATCATCCAGAATTCGATCAGGTGACGGCGAGTTTTGGATTTCTCAGCACGGAACGTTGGGCCAAAGGAATAAACTTTGCCGAGTGCCATTGCCGCAGCTTCCATATACAGCTGCCCACTTTGTGTAAGATAAGCGTCCTCATCAAAATATTTAATGTGGAACAGGTTTGTTGTTCCTTCCGCAGAAGAAGGTGTCAGGATTGGCGGGTCAACCTGTGTGAAGCCGTTACCATCAAAAAACTGCTGAACAGCACGAATAATCTCGGCGCGAATAACCATCACCGCACGTTGTTTCGTAGAACGAAGCCACAGATGACGGTGGTCCATCAAGAAATCAACACCGTGCTCTTTCGGTGTAATCGGATAATTTTCCGTCAGATGAATGATTTTCACACCTGTAACGGTCATCTCATATCCAGACGCACTGCGCGGCTCTTCACGAATGATTCCTGTTACATAGACAGAGCTTTCCTGAGTCAGACTTTTGGCATCATTCCAGATCTCTTCGCTGACTTCACTCTTTACTACAACCCCTTGAATATATCCAGTACCATCACGCAGCTGCAAAAACTGAATTTTACCGCTGGAGCGTTTGTTGTTAATCCACGCACCGATCGTGACCGTTTCACCCACATGCTCATTCACATTACGAATTACACAATTCGTATCCATGCCATATCTCCCCTTGGTTCCATAAATTTGAAAATGCAGCGGACAGGTGTAACCCTGCCCTCTGCACTTCCTTGTCATTCTGTATTTACTTTACAGTTAGTTTACTTGGAATTCAATACGATTCGGTGCGTATCACGCGCAATAACCAATTCTTCGTTTGTTGGCACAACCAGAACGTCAACTTTGGAATTTTCAGTTGTGATGCGGCGTGGTTCACCCGAACGGATTGCATTGAGTGCTTCATCCAGCTCAACGCCAAGGTATGTCAATTGCTCACATACTTTCTGACGCAGAACAACAGAGTTTTCACCTACACCGGCAGTAAATACGATCACGTCAACACCGTTCATCGCCGCAGCATAAGAACCGATGTATTTACGCAAACGATATTCATACATTTCGAAAGCAAGTGTAGAGTTTGGCTCGCCCTTTTCCATGCCTTCTGTAATTTCACGCATATCACTGCTGATGCCCGAGATGGCCAGAAGTCCGCTGTGTTTATTAAGCATGGAGTTCACTTCGCTGACGCTAAGCTCTTCCTTGTTCATTACATATGGCACAATGGCCGGATCGAGGTCACCACTGCGTGTTCCCATCATCAAACCTTCGAGCGGAGTCATACCCATAGATGTATCCACCGACACGCCGCCTTTGACTGCAGTCACACTGCCGCCATTACCCACGTGACAAGTGATAATTTTCAGGTCTTCCAACGGACGGTCAAGATACTCTGCCGCTGTTTTGCTTACGTAATCATGGGAAGTACCGTGAGCGCCATAACGACGTACTTTATATTTTTTGTAAAGTACACGCGGGATAGCATACAAGTATGCATGCTCAGGCATCGTTTGGTGGAACGCTGTATCGAACACCATAACCTGAGGTACACCCGGCATGTTCAATTCAGCCGCACGGATACCCATCATCGCTGCAGGGTTATGAAGCGGAGCCAGGTCGAACAGACGGCGAATCTCAGCTTTGGCTGCATCATCCACCAGTGCGGATGCTTTAAATGCTTCACCACCGTGTACTACACGATGTCCAACTGCTTGAATTTCGCTAACGGAATCCAGTACACCATTCTCTTTGTGCGTCAGAATATCGATGACTTTACGAATTGCGGTAGTATGCTCCAGAATTTCGCTAACTTCCGTAATCTCCTCACGGCCAGTCGGTTTATGCGTCAGAATGGAGGAGTCCATGCCAATCCGCTCCACCAGACCTTTCGCCAGTACAGATTCATCTTCCATGTTATACAATTGATATTTAAGCGAGGAACTTCCCGCATTTATTACGAGTACTTTCACAGCCGGTCACCATCCTTGTCGTACTTGAAGAATCCTTCTCCTGATTTCACGCCCAGATGACCTGCACGCACCATTTTTTTCAGAACGGTAGAAGGACGGTATTTCAATTCTCCGAACTCACGGAACATTCTTTCAAGTGCTGCCTCAACGGAATCAAGTCCAAAACGGTCAGCCATCTCAAGCGGGCCATGCTGGAAGTTATATCCGATACGCATTGCATCATCAATGTCCTCTGCAGAAGCCACACCTTCTTGCAGAACGTGCAGTGCCTCGTTAATCAGCAGACAGATCAGACGTGAAGTAACGAAACCAGGGGATTCATAGATCATAACGCCTTTTTTGTCTACAACCTCTTCAACGAAACGACGAGTTTCTTCGAAAGTTGTATCAGACGTTTTGAGTCCGCGAATAATCTCAACAAGATCAACCCGGGATACCGGGTGAATAAAGTGCATACCAATAACACGCTCAGGATACTTGGTCGAGCTTGCAAGCTCGGTCAAACTCAGCGTGGAAGTGTTACTTGCCAGAATTACATTGCTTGGACAAACCTGATCCAATTGATGAAAGACTTTCTTTTTTGCTTCCAGGTCCTCTGTAATGGTTTCGATAACCATATCACAAGAGCCCAGTTCAGCAAGATGTCCTACTTTGGTAATCCGGGAGAGAATCAATTTCTTCTCTGCCTTCGTAATCGCCCATTTCTCCAGTTGTTTATCCAGATTGGTCTCGATCATATTGTACGCATGATCCAGCTTTTGTGTTGTGTGCTCCACCAGAAGCACATCAAGTCCTTTGGCTGCAAGCATCTGGGAAATTCCTTGGCCCATCGTGCCGCCGCCGACAACTCCTATTTTTTTGAAAAACATGGTTCTGCTCCATCCTTTCGGTTCTCTATTTCTCTATTGTACCCTGTTCGCCGAAAATTACAAATTTCGACCCAACATCTAATAATATCTTAGCACGAGTGAAATGTAAAAAAAAATAACCAGCATAAAGAAATTATGCTGGTAAACGGGCGCTGTCACGAAATTGACAACGAAATTGTTCTCCTGATAAAACTTCCTCACGCATCAGAATATCAAGCGAATTGTCGAAAATTGTCCGCTGTTCCTCAAGCCGGCGTTTGGTCTGCTCCATCAGCTCCTGCAAGATCACTTTATTCTCACGCATCAGCTCTTCCGTTGTGACCATATCCATGTTTACGATGCCGAGCGAGGTCAAGCCGGAAGCCATCATCGTCTGAACAACATTGGTCGCCTGCTCAAAGTCGTTACGTGAACCTGTGGAACGCCCGCCGTAATACATCTCTTCAGCAGCTGCACCGGCAAGAGCAATCATAATCTGCTCCTCCAGAAAACGCTTCGTATACAGAAACTGTTCCTGTTGGGGATTGTGACGCACATAGCCAAGAGCCTGTCCACGCGGACTCAGAGCGACCTGGCTAACACTTCCCGGGCGCACAAGCTCTGCCATTATGGCATGGCCGAGTTCGTGAATCGCAACCCTCTTTTTCTCTTCGACGCTCGATTCACGATCGGTTTTCTCACCCATCATCACTTTATCAATCGCAAGCGACAGATGACGCTGCTCAATCGTAGCCAGGCCCTCACGCATCGCGTATATTGCCGCCTCGTTCATTACACTCTCCAGCTGTGCACCCGAAAAACCATAGGACTCTTCTGCAGTCTTCTCCAGATTTACGTCCTGTGTTAAAGGTTTGTTCACGGCATGCAGCTCCAGAATATGCTTTCTGCCTTTTTTGTCCGGCAGATCAACCTGGATGTGGCGGTCAAAGCGCCCAGGACGGGTCAGCGCACTGTCCAGCATTTCCTTGCGGTTGGTCGCTGCAATCAGCAATATCCGCGGTGTATCGGAGGTATATATACCGTCCATCTCTGTAAGCAGCTGGTTTAATGTCTGATCATACTCACGCTGCTGACCGCCTTCACGTTTACCGCCTATAACATCAATCTCATCAATGAAAATAATTGCATTTTCCTTGTTTTCCTTAGCCGCCCGCGCTCTGGCATCCTTAAACAGATCCCGGATACGACTGGCACCTACACCGACATACATCTCAACAAATTCACTACCCGATGCAGCTACAAAAACGGAATCGGTATAATGTGCAGCCGCTTTGGCCATCAGCGTTTTACCCGTTCCTGGAGGGCCTGTAAGCAAAATGCCTTTAAGCGGACGAATACCGAACTTTCGTATCTCATCATGACGAATGAGAAAATCCAACGCTTCTCTTAGCTCCTGCTTGGCGCTATCTTGCCCTCCAATTTCCTCAAAGGTCAGCTTGGATGGCCCTTTTTTCTTCCGTTTACGCTCCTGGGCTGCGCCCACAGTAATTCCTCCGCGCATCTGCATCATAAATAACAAGCCACCTACCAGCGCTGCAGCCATAAGAATAGGTACAATATTCACTCCGACAAATGCAAGAAAAATAATCAAAACAGGAACAAATCCAATGGCTGCTTCTTTCGTCCATTTAGGCATTAGGCCACACTCCTATCTGGCCGGGTACACGCGGCAGAATAATAAACTTGCTGGCATCTCCGTCTCTCAGACTTACATAAACATTGTTGTCATCCATTGCTGTGTTCACTTTGATCCCACCCGTCGCCATCTTAGATAGCGTAGGGGTAATCTCTGCATATTGTTTGTTTTCCATCGCTTGAGCTACTGTAAACATCGCATCGCCCCACCAGCTCTCCAAAGCTTCATTCGAATGATCCACGACGTCCAGTTTAAGTGCACGTGAACCAATCAGGCTCTGTCCTTCTCGATGAAGGTATTGCACGAGTCTGCCTAAATCTACATTAGGTTTCAAATCAAGTTTCATTTGCACATCATTGCGGTTAATAGTTATCTGAGCACTGTTGACACCATCATACTGTGTAACCATCTTTTCAATCGGACTTTGTACAGCAACTTGTCGATATATGAACCAACCTCCGAACAACAGGACGGCAGAAACAACGGCAGTAATAATAATAGGCATTACTTTCAGCTTCAATTGAATTTCCCCTCCCAAAAATGAGCCTATACACGATCTACAGGCATATATAGTTAGCTGTACTTGAAATCTGCAAGAACTGTTGCAGATTTGTTTGCGTTATTTGTTAACTTCAGTACATATTTGAGTATATCACATCGTATATACAATATCGAAGGTGAAAATATGAATAAAATATTAAATTTAACTATATTAGTTGAACTAAAGATTTTACACAATCCACTCCAATAACTCTATTAAACTTTAACATAAGCTGTTTTGACAGCATTTACTATCGTGAACATGCCAAAAAACCGGTTCAGTCGATGTATCGACTGCCGGTTTCTTGGCTAGCTGTTAGGAACTGTATACACCAGATCTACCTGCTCCCCGGTGCTGAATCGGTAAAACCGATAATAATTGTGTGTATCCGCTTTGTAATATACCTGCCAAACGTAAATATTATTTACGACTCCGGGCATGATCCGATTAATCTCGCCGCCAGGCACGTCCGACTCGAAGCGACTGCGAATTTGTGTCTCAGACATCCCGTTCTGCAGCAGCTCACTGTGAACCCCGCCCGTACCTTGCACAGGCTTATTGTTCGCATCAAACTTCACCCATACCATAATATCCTGGTTGTCTTTATTTTTGGCCGTCATCGTCCAATAGATGTTGTCATCGCCTTCTTTTTCGCCCCAGACGTATTTGCGCAGCTCATCCGGTGATGTGATGCCGAGCTGGTCCTTCGCCGCCTGAATCGCCAGTGCTTCCTCCTGGCGCTGATCCTGTGTAACGTAGACATAATATTGCTGCAGTCCAAACAAAACCAGAACGAGGATGAGCAGCGATATCCAGATCCACTTCTTTTTTTTCTTCAAGAGCTGAACTTCCTTTCCTTGAAAAACTGCACACTGCAGCCTGTCTATTCCTTAACGAGCAAGCAGCTGGTCAAATGCCTGCTGAGCTTCTCGCAAAATACGCTCTTCATCAAGTGTCAAACATTCACCATGCTTCACTACCTGCTTCCCGTCAACCCAGACGTGCTGCACGTCCTTCGCAGAAGCAGAATATATCGTATGTGAAATCAGATCGGTATGCGGATAGAAATGAGCCTGTTCAATATCTAATGCAATAAAATCAGCCTTCATTCCCACTAGCAGCGCTCCTGTATCCTTCAGAAAGATAGACTTCGCACCGTAACCTGTTCCAAGCAGCAGCGCCTCACCAGCAGGTACAGCTGTCGGATCGCCAGATACACCTTTATGGATAAGGGCTGCAAGCCGCATTTCCTCAAACATATCCAAATTGTTATTACTCGCAGGGCCATCTGTCCCCAGTGATACCGTCACCCCGGCTTTTAACAGCGCTGGAACACGCGCTACCCCGGAGGCCAGCTTCAGATTACTCCCCGGATTGTGAGATACGGCAACATCATGACGCCCCAAAATTTCGATCTCTTCATCGTTCAGATGCACCGCATGAGCTACCAGCGAAGGGCGGGAGAAGAAGCCGTGTTTCTCCAGATGTGCCACTGGACGCAGACCATAATCTGTTACATTTTGCTCAACTTCACGTAAGGTTTCTGACATGTGTGTATGCAGCGGCAGGTCCAGATCATGTGCAACCTGTACCAGCTTCTCTATGTAGTCTGGAGGACAAGTATAGGGTGCGTGCGGAGAAATTACGGTTGTGATGCGTCCACCCGCCTGTCCATTCCACTCACGTGCAAATGCTGCAGACTCTTCCAGTTTGCGCATCTGCTCTTCTTCCGAACAAAGTCCGATTACACCACGCGCAAGAGCAGCTCTTGCCCCGGACTGTTCCACCACTTTTGCGACCTGATCCATATGATCGTACATATCCAGAAATGCTGTTGTGCCGCCTTTCAACATCTCCAGCACGGAAAGCGATGCTCCCCAATACACGTCCTCGGAAGTCATTTTGGCCTCCATAGGCCACATTTTTTCCTGCAGCCACACCTGCAATGCCAGATCATCGCCATGGCCGCGAAGCAGTGACATCGCTGCATGACCATGCGTATTGATCAGACCCGGCAGGAAGAGAAGCCCTTTTCCATCCACTTTAGTCAGATGCTCGTTTCCTTCCGGCAGCGTCTCACCAATATGCACAATCTTGTCATCCTCAACAACCATATATCCTAGCACTACTGTCCAGTTGGAGCCTTCATTTACAGCAAATTTCCCGTTGTGAATTACCCATTTATTCGTTGTTGTCATCTTGCTCCTCGTCCTTTCCGTTCTCCAAGTAATAAGCCAGGCTCAGCAAATCTGTTGTAAAATCAGCATGATGGATACGTACATGCGGAGGTGTTTTCAGAATGGTTGGTGCAAAGTTCAGAATGGCCTCAATCCCCGATTCAATCAGCTGGTCAGCGACATTCTGCGCTTCTGTATCAGGAACCGTGATGATGCCGATGCGGATGTTATCTTTTTGTACCGCCTCGGTCAGCTCTTCCATCGGTTTGACCGTCAGACTGTTGATCTTGCTGCCAATCTTCGGACCATATGCATCAAAGATAGCTACAATCTTCATATTGTCCTTGAGGTACGCATTATAATTCGACAACGCATGTCCAAGATTACCGGCTCCAACCAGAGCCACATTGATCTGTTGGTCTATTTTCAATATGTGACGAATCTTCTCAATCAAGTAAGAAACATCATATCCAATGCCTTTACGGCCAAAATCACCAAAATAAGCCAGATCCTTGCGAATCTGGGCCGGATTCAAGTCAAGGCGTTGTCCAAGCTCCTGCGAGGAAACCGTTGTCACCTCACGCTGCACGAGTTCATTCAAATAACGCAAATACACAGGCAGACGTCTTACTACTGCTTCTGAAATTTTATCCGATTTCATTCTTGCTCCCCCTTACCATTGCCACGATAAAATAATAAATAATGCTGCGATATCAAAATACATATTGAAAAGATGAGCATTCTGTATATCTACCTATGCATAGCTGCAGTATTTTTATATATACAGAATGCCCGCAAGTTAAATTTATAAGTTCATGATGTTCTGCCTGTAAAGTCTCTTTCGAGTGTAACGCCATGTTAAAGCACAATGCAATGCCATAGCTTACAAAAAAATGAATATTTTTGCTACTCGGCAGGTCGATCCAGCCATTCGGAAATACGCGGTACCATCTGTTCTGTGAGCATATGTTCCATCTTCGGCCCAGGCAGCGAGTACAGGAAATACTTGCCGTAGTAAGCCTCGATCACACGGGTATCATACACGATGACAATACCCCGATCCTTGCCGGTACGAACCAGTCGTCCAAATCCCTGCTTGAACCGGATGACCGCCTGTGGAACAGACAGCTTCATAAATGGATTTTTTTTCTGCTCCACCAGCAGTTCACTCTTCGCTTCGAGAAGCGGATGGTTCGGCGGCTGAAACGGCAGTCGTACAATCGCCAGACAGGTGAGAGCTTCGCCTGGAATATCCACCCCTTCCCAGAAGCTGCTCGTGCCCAGCAGTACCGCCGCTTTGGCATCCTGAAATCTTCGGGTCAGCTTGGAGCGATTGCCACTGTCCACCCCTTGGCCCAGCAGAGAAATGTCATTTCCCGACAAGGCCTCCTTGAGCGGATCATACACCTGGCGAAGCATTTTGTAAGAGGTGAACAGCACCATCATCCGTCCACGAGTTGCGATCGCCGCTTCAGCCAGCGATTGCACCAGCATCTGTACAAAGTGTGCATCTCCGACACTGCCCTTCAGACTCGGGAAATCACGCGGGATCACCAGCAAAGCCTGCTCACGATAATTAAACGGAGAAGGAAGCATGGATGTCAGCAGCCGATTATTGTCCGCAGCCTCCTGCAAGCCCAGCTGCTCAATCATAAACTGGAAGGACTTATCTACAGACAATGTCGCCGATGTAAGCACAACGCTTTTCTTTTTGTCAAAAAACATCTCTTTCAGCTGTGCACTTACATCCACCGGAACAGCGTATAGCTGAAGGGATTTACTGCGGAACTGACCGCTAGCTTCCATCCAGTACACGGTCTTGGCATCGTCCATACGCATGAAGAATCGCAAATTCTCCTTCATTGTCGTCAAATCCTTCAACAGTCCGGTAATATCTGTGATCAGGCTGTCAGACTGATAATCATCCTGGTCCTCTTTCACTTCAAGCAGCAGCTTGTCGCCCTTGCGAACCATATCGCCCAGAGTGACATAGATCTGGTTCTCCAGATCCTGCAGCTCCTGCCATTTCGCAGGCTTTTGCGATGCCTTCAGTCGAAGGGAGAATTGTCCTGTCTCGCCTGGTGACGCATCGCTGCGTTCAGGAAGCAGGCTGAACAGAGCGTCGCTCAGACGGTCCCAGAGCTCCTTAACTTCCACAGCAAGAGGAAACATCTCATCCACCATGGAACCCCACTGCACGCCTTTCTCGTGTCCTGACAGCTGTGAGCGCAGCATCGGCAGCTGCCCGTTACGGCTGTCCTTGAACAAACGTGTGAGTGTGTGCACAAGGGTAAAATATTTCATATGAAGACCCAGATGTTTACCCGCAACATCCTCCAGGTGATGGGCCTCATCGATAACCAAACTTTCGTATGCTGGCAAAAGCTGATGAGCTGCCTTCACATCCGTGAACAGCTTCGAATGATTGGTAATCACAATGTCCGAAAGCCCGGCCTCATGCTTGGCGCGGTGATAGAAACATTTGCGGAACCAAGGGCAGGATCTGCCAAGACATGATTCAGATTCGCTCTGAACAGTCTCCCAGAAGTCGCCGCCACGTGCACTGAGGTTCAGCTCCTCGTCATCCCCCGTTTCCGTTTGTGTGAGCCATACAATCATTTGAGCTGCTGTGAAATAATCCTCTTTTGGCGTAGCAAATTCACGTTTGTTGATTTTGTGTTCGAACTTGCGAAGGCACAGGTAATGCCCTCTGCCCTTGAAGACAGCGGCCTTGAACGGGAATGGCACCACCTGTGTCAGCATGGGAATATCCCGCTCACGCAGCTGCTCCTGCAAATTGATGGTGTGAGTGCTCACCATCACCTTCTGCTCCTGTTTAACACTTTCATAAATAGCAGGCAGCAAGTACCCCAGTGACTTCCCTGTGCCCGTTCCAGCTTCCAGAAGAAGATGTTTCTCTTCATCCAGCGCCTGTCGTACACTGCTAAACATCTGTGTCTGTGCTTCACGCTCTTCATAATGCTCCAGCGTATCCTTGAGATTAGCTCTCACCTGATCCATAAACTGATCAAAGCTTACCCCGTCCAGCGGATTCGCTTCCCGTTCATCGCGAGGTGCTCCAATCTCCGTCCAATCGCTGACGTTAAGCGCCAGCTGACGATAATACGTATGCCCGTCAAGGTCTTGTATTGGCTCAGCTTCCTTCTCGCTGCGCAGTCCGTCCAAAAACCAGCCCAGATCACTATCCTCTGGCGCAAACAGATCACTAAGCCGCTGAATTGTTATTAAAGGCAGCTCTTTAAGCTCATCCAGACACTTGAGCAGCACATAAGCTGTTGCAAGTGCATCGCTGTCCGCCTGATGTGGACGGTCATGCTGAAATCCGAACTCGGCTGACACATAACCGAGCTGATACGATCCCAGAGAAGGAAACGTAATTTTCAGAAAGTCGATCGTATCGAGAATACGGCCTGTAAAAGGCAAATAACCGCACCGATCCAGCGCATTCTGCAAAAAATGAAAATCAAAGGCAACGTTATGGCCCACAAGCACCACATCGTCAAGAAGCGGTACCATCTCCATCATCATCTCTTCGAGTGAAGGAGCATCCGCGACATCGTCTTCTGTAATTCCGGTCAGCCCCGTAATAAAAGGAGGAATAGGTACACCCGGATTTACATAAGAACTATATATTTGAGTTATGCTGTAGTCATGATCTATGATGGCAAGTCCGGCCTGTATAATCTCACCGTCGGACTGCGTGCCGGTTGTTTCGAAATCCAAAACGGCAAATTTCATTGCAATATACGGTCCCTTCCATTCCAGTCTATGTTACAGCATAGCAAAAAAAAGGACATTTGAAAATTAACTGACAAAAAAGCGGTGTTCCCGCCGCTATGCCATAGGAGGAAACACCGTTCTTTTGCCGCCAAATGTCCATTTTAATTCAGGGCATTCAGCTGATTTGCGTATTGCAGTTTGCCTCTGTTCAGCCTGCAGGCTTCCATGTTATACAGAGGCTCGGTCAATGTCGGGTCATGCTGAAGGGCCTGGGCAAACAAGGAGCAAGCTGCTTCCGGATTTGAAAGCTTGGCTTGAATACAGCCCAGAACATTACATACAAGGCCCTTGAGCCGCGCAGAACCGTTTAACAGCATAATATGCTGTAAATGGACTTCTGAATCGAATAACTGTTCCAGATTCAGGTGAGCAAGTGCCAGATAGAAGCGGGCCAGCGCACTCTCCGGATAGTCGTGAACAACCCTTGAGAATTGATCAATGGCTTGCGGATACATTTGCAGCTTGAAGTACCCCTGACCGCGACTGAAGCATTCCAGATAAAGCTCGGGAAGAGCAGTAACTGCCTCCTGCTCCGGCTCCAGAGAAGCCGGCTTTTCGAGCTCCTGCTCCCTCAGCTGGCTCATCTTTTCTTCAAACATCAGCCATTCATCCAGCACTCCATCACTCATGCGCTTTAATAAATTCCATTTCTGCTGCAGTTCCTGTTTGTCCAGACCTTTAGCGGAAGGATAGCTCTTGATAATTTCATCTAACATGTCGTTCATCTCGGCGAAAACATGCTGGAACATCGCTTGCATCCCCACCCTTGAAAAAATGGATTAGTGCAGTGACCTGTACTCATTTTTTGCTGGATGAGCCGATTTCATTCCCCTTCCCAGCCGATTACAAAATCGTGGCGTGCACTTCCTTTTTCATCGTCTGCACCGGTTTGTTCTGACCGTCGACGAATACCACCGTTGGTTGATGTGTACTCGCTTCTTCCTGAGACATCATCGCATAGGAAATGATAATTACCGTATCTCCAGGCTGTACGAGACGGGCTGCCGCGCCGTTCAGGCAGATTACACCACTGCCGCGCGGACCTGGAATAACATAGGTTTCAAGCCGTGCACCATTGTTGTTATTCACAATTTGCACCTTTTCATTTTCCATCAGGTCCGATGTCTCCATCAGGTCTTCATCAATGGTAATGCTACCCACATAGTTCAAGTTCGCTTCCGTCACCGTCGCACGGTGGATTTTGGATTTCATCAAAGTTCTAAACATGGGACAGCACCTCCAGATGTTGAATACGTATATTATCAATCAATCTTGTTTTTCCAAATTTCACGGCCAGTGCAATTAACAGATCGTCGAAGGCACGCAGTTCATCCAGGTCATGAAGCGGCTCCAGACTTGGAAAAGCCTGAATCTCTGCATAATCAATAACAGCTTCAGCAGATTTGCCAATGTGCTCACGCAGCAGACGACGAACGTCAGCCGCTGTAACCGCCTTTCCTGCCTCAACAGCCTCCTGCACCGCACGCAGTGCCTGAGACAGCACTAATGCCTCCTTACGCAGCTCTGAGCTCAAATAAACATTGCGCGAGCTCAGCGCCAGTCCATCCTCTTCACGAACAATCGGGCAAGGTACAATCTCAACAGGCATATTAAGATCATTGACCATCTGTTCAATGACTGCTACCTGCTGTGCATCCTTCATACCGAAAAACGCCTTTTGCGGCTGCACGATGTTAAACAGCTTGGATACAACCGTCGTGACACCGTCAAAATGCCCCGGACGAGAGGCTCCGCATAAACGCTCCGTGATTCGGGAGACCGAAACTGTCGTTTGTGTCGGCTGTGGATACATCTCCTCCACGGAGGGAATAAATACGATATCGACTCCTTCATTGCGAGCTGTCTCAACATCCCTTGCCTCATCCCGCGGATAACTGTCGAAGTCTTCATTCGGACCAAACTGAATCGGATTCACAAAAATACTCAGTACCACGATGTCCGTTTGTTGTCTTGCAGCCTTCATCAGGCTGGCATGACCCTGGTGAAGATATCCCATCGTTGGTACCAGTCCAACAACAGCCCCTTTAGCATCGCCCGCCTGATTTGTGCGAATCAACTGAATTTCCTGTCTTAATGCTGTGATTGTGCGTATAACCTTCATCAGCGAATTTCCACCTTTTCTTTGCGTTGTCCATACAATTCATCCAGCACACCATCAGCGGCATTGAATACATGCTCTTCTGCCGGGAATGAACGATCCTTCACTTCTTTTACGTAAGCTGCAATGCTGCTGCGAATCAGCGAACCAACGTCGCCATAAGTTTTGACAAAACGTTTCGGTGTGTAAGGCGAAGCATACTGAACCACGTCATGGAAAACGAGCACCTGTCCATCGCATCCGCGGCCTGCACCGATGCCAATGGTTGGAATGGATAACTCTTTCGAAATGGCAGCTGCAACCTCTTCCGTTACCAGCTCAAGCACGATGCCAAAAGCACCTGCGGCCTCAAGCGCCTTCGCTTCATCCATCAGACGCTTCGCATCTGCAGCATCCTTGCCCTGAATGCGGTAACCTCCGATTTGATTCACCGATTGCGGCGTCAAACCGATGTGTCCAAGCACAGGTACTCCTGCCTGCACTACGGCTTTGACCGTATCTGCAATTTCAACGCCGCCTTCCATTTTGACCGCATGCGCATGACCCTCCTGCATCAGGCGGCGCACACCTTTCAGCGTTTCGTCAATACTGCCGTGATACGTCATGAAAGGCATATCTGCCACGATAAACGTATTCTCTGCACCACGTACAACCGAACGGGTATGGTACACCATATCATCAATCGTCACCGGCAGCGTGGAATTGTAACCCAGCACAACGTTTCCCAGGGAATCTCCCACCAGAATGATATCAATGCCGGCTTCCTCGGCAAGCAGAGCTGTCGGATAATCGTAAGCCGTAATCATGCTTAGCGGTATTCCGTCCTGCTTGTATTTTTTCATTTTCACAATGTTCAATGGTTGCTTCTTAGCCATGTTCTTGTGCCCCTTTCTCTTTCCCTTTTCATTAAACGCAACAAAAAAAACCTTTTAGTTTTTCCACTAAAAAGTCCCGAAAAGTCAAAAAAGAGTCACTTGCGATCGTCCCTTCTGTCTCGGTCCTCTTCGGCTCAGAGCAGAATCCAACAATACTTTTGTCGATATGTTACTTTGATTACATTGCCGTCTGCTTCAACAAACAAAGCAAACAGAACCAAGATATACTGCCCTAAGGAGTGCAGCTCGGTCTGTAACAACCCGATACCGCCTCACGAACACAGTATAGCAGAGTTCTGCTCAAACTTCACGTCTAATGTTCACATGACCTGTGAAAGTTCGACAAAATGTCAGCTTTTCCAGCTTACTTCCCCTGAAACGATGAGCTCACGGTGTCCATCCTGCATCTCGACTACTAGCGCCCCCGAAGGGTCAAGCCCTACAGTTGTGCCTTCAATCACTCCATGTGGATTCGTGATGGTCACTTTGCGGTGCAAGGATACCGACAATGCCTCCCACAGCGATGCGATAACACTAAACCCCTCTTTTTGATATAAAAAATAGAGATGCTCCAGCTCGGTCAGAATGGCGGCTGCAAGCGCGGTTCGGTCAATCGGCTGTCCGGTTTCGATCTTGAGCGAGGTGGCGATATGCTGCAAGTCTTCCGGGTAGTCATGTGTATCAAAGTTCGCATCCACACCAATGCCTGCCACACAGTATCGAACCTCGTGATCTTCGACCGTCGATTCCAGCAAAATACCACACATCTTACGGCCAGCAATTAACAGATCATTGGACCATTTAATGCCTGCCTGAGCACCAGTGCAAGCGCGAATAGCTCGGCATACGGCTACACCGGTCAGAAGCGTTAGCTGCGGTGTATGCTGTATAGCCAGCTCCGGACGCAGCAGCACACTCATCCATATGCCTTTGCCAGAAGGAGAAAACCATTTTCTACCGAATCGACCTCTTCCTCCAGTCTGCTCTTCTGCAAAAACAACAGCCCCTTCGGCCTCGCCTTCCTCAGCCAGCTTCTGAACATCCCCCTGGGTGGACAGCGTGGAGGAGAGCATCACGGACTTACGACCAAATACGGTTGTTTTCAGCGCCAGCTGCAGCGCTGCTGCATCAATTCTTTCCGGCTTGGTGACCAGGCGATATCCTTTACGGGAAACCGCCTCGAATTCATAGCCCATGTCACGCAGTTTATTCACATGTTTCCATACAGCCGTTCGGCTGATCGCCAGATGTCTGCTGATGTCCTCACCCGATACAAACTCACCATCAGCATGAAGCAGCATATGTAATAAATCTTCATGCTTGCTCATTCACAGCCACCCGCTTCACTTCAGCACTTAACGCTTCATGCTGATTCATTATATTTCCGATTGCCGTCTCTTTCAGCAAATGTTTCATCAGCTGTCCCAGCCAAGGTCCACCCTTGCGATCCACCAGCTTCAATACCTGCTCTCCGGTAATTTGTAACTCCTTCAGCTCATGCACAGGCATGGATTGACTCCAGACAGCAGCTTGTGCCTGAACTTGAGCCAGCCTGAGATATGCCTGCTCCGAAACTTTTCGCCACTGTTTCGGCAGAACCTGCTGAAGCTGGAGCCAGTCACTGGCCGCTTGAGCACCGCAATGGAGTACGGTGACAATCCAGTTTGCCCGAAGAGTGTCTATATCACCGCATTGCTCAACAAAATTAGTGACCTGCTGCTCTACCTGAAGAACCCCGGTAATACGGGTACGTTGATCATTAGAGAACGTCCACTGCCGCAATAGCTTGTCCGCCTCTTCGCGGTCATAAGCACCTGCAAGCAGCAGACAAGACCAACGCAGCAATGTGTGATCTCCTGTCAATTGCTCCAGCCCAGTCAGCATACGCCGATTAAATCTGGACGCATTCACCGGAGCCTTGACATGCTCCAGCGCCTGACTGCGATCTAACAATGCCAGCCCTTTCAGTGGATGAGGACCAGCCATCATCTTCACCATCTCGGTTCGAACCCGCTCCATCGCAATATGCTGAAGCAATTCGCGCTGGTGTACCAAGCCTTTCCAAGTATTAAAGGCAATGCTGAAATCAAATACCGAAGCGAATCGTACACAGCGCAGCATTCGCAGTGCATCCTCACCAAAGCGCTCAACTGCCAGCCCTACACAGCGAACCAGCTTCTGCTTAATATCCGTTTGCCCGCCGAACGGGTCTACAATAACCCCATCCACGCCCATTGCCAGAGCATTCATGGTGAAATCCCGCCGCTGCAAGTCTTCCTTGATATCCTGAACAAATTGTACTGCTGCAGGTCTGCGATTATCCTGATATTCGGATTCCGTGCGAAACGTAGTTACTTCGAAATAATGCCCTCCTGAACGAACCGTTACCGTTCCATGCTGCAGCCCTGTAGGGATGCAGTCCTCAAATATGTTCATCACTTGCTCGGGAGAAGCAGAGGTTGTAATGTCCATATCATCAACAGAACGGCCCATTAATTCATCACGAACACAGCCGCCAACCCAATATGCCTTGAACCCCTCTTCATTTAACCGAATGAGCACGTTCTCACTTTGTTTTGCCATTTCATAATCTGCTTGTTTCCATTGAACCACCATATATCACCTCTTCTCTTACCTGCTGTGGTCCCCGAGGCTTACCCGCATACGGGATTCAAACTGGGAATTTCTCTCCCAAGCACACGATAGTATATTTGTTCATAATTGTGGCGAATAGAGTCATTACAGAAATCATGATGCGCCCGCTGCAGACAAGCTTCCCTGATATCCGCAGCCAGACGCTCGTTTGTCAACAAACGTATCGCGTTCTCTGCCATAGACTTCGTATCTCCGATTGGTGAGAGAAATCCTGTTTTGCCATGCAGCACAAGCTCTGGAATACCACCAGCCTGTGAACCAATCGTGGGTACACCACATGCCATAGCTTCGAGTGCCACAAGGCCAAAGCTCTCCTTTTCAGATGGAAGCATCAAAATGTCAGCCATGGATATCACCTGAGCGATATCATCCTGTCTGCCGAGGAAGTGAACCTTGTCACTCAAGCCGAGCTCTTTAATCTTGCATTGAATTTTAGGCAAATCCGGCCCCTCACCTACAAACAGCAGCTTGGCAGGAACCTGCTCCTGTACTTGACGAAAGACCTCGACCACATCCTGCGTTCGTTTGACTGGACGGAAGTTGGAGATGTGCATCAATATTTTTTCATCTGGTGTAGCAAAATCACGACGCAGACTCGCCGCATCTCTCGGATAATACACACGCTTGTCAATAAAATTATAAGTCAGGTCAATCGGCCGCTCGATGTCCAGCAGCTCGACCGTTTCACGAATCAAATCCTGGGATACGGCGGTTACCGCGTCACTCTCATTGATCGCCAGACGAATCAGGTCTTTCAGAGATTCATCCTGAGCGAGCACAGTAATATCCGTACCATGAAGTGTAGTCACAACTTTCAGGTTGTCCCCGACCATCTGTTTCGCGAGAAAAGCACATACCGCATGCGGCACCGCATAATGGACATGCAGCAGATCAAGCTGCTGCGCCTTCGCCACCTGTGCCATCTTGGTCGCCAAAGAAAGGTCATACGGCGGATAACGAAACACATAATAATCATTTACTTCAACTTCATGATAGTAAATGTTCTTCTGGAATTTTCCTAGTCTGAAAGGAATACTATTTGCAATAAAATGAACCTGATGTCCCTGCTCAGCCAATAACTTGCCGAGTTCCGTTGCGACAACCCCAGAACCTCCGAGAGACGGATAACAGGTAATTCCGATTTTTAGCTTTTGATCCATCCGGTTGGACGCTCCTTTGATCTCCCGCTTCGTGCAGGTTGATATCAAACAACGGAAAAATTAGATATCCTAATCCGTTAATTGTTAATTATATTGTGTGAATAAATGGACTTATATCTTTATATACAAATTACCTCTGGCTTCAAACCCCAAACTGTGTCACAACATAAGGTGTTTTCGTGGCAAAACCTTCCGCAAATGAAATCATGCTGCGCTGTCCAAGCAAGGAATCACGAGCTCTCACCCGTTCGATATAACCTTGATTCAGCGGCGTAGATACGATGCCTTCACCCTGCTCAAACTGGGAGCGATAACAGCGAAGCGATGTTTCCTTCTGTTCATAGTGTTCCGTAATATCCACAATCAAATCCGTAGGACCGATATCGTTAATAAAATAAAAATATGTTGCCTTTACCTGCACAGCAGGCATATCCGGCAAGTAATTTCGCAGCTTTGCGTTAAATACCGCTTCCTGAACAAGTTTACTGCACATGATATGATCGGGATGCCGATCCTCCCAATAAGGAGCAAAAACGATGCGCGGTGCATGTTTGCGTATCTCCGCAGTAACCGCTTGTACCTGTTCAGGTGTAATATAAAGTCCGCGGTCTGGCAAGCCGAGATTGGTCCGACACGAAAGACCGAGGACGCGGGAGGCTTGCTCCGCTTCCTCGGTTCTGCGCTCGACTGTGCCATTGGAGGACATCTCCGAACGCGTCAGATCACATACGCCTACCTTTAAACCGGCAGCTGTATGTTTCGCAATCGTTCCGGCCATTCCAATCTCGGCATCATCTGCATGTGCTCCGAAGATGAGAATATCCAGGCTCATTCAGCATCACCTGTTTGGATTCCAGCCTCAGGCTTGTACTTATGTACCAGCTCTCTCCAAGCAAAATCACCGCGATCCAGTGCTTTAACAAGAATCTCGGCGGTTGCTATATTCGTTGCCAGCGGTATCCCCTGTACATCACACAGGCGTAGCAGTGCATTGATGTCCGGCTCGTGCGGCTGAGCCATCAGCGGGTCACGCAGGAAGATGATCAGGTCCATCTCGTTTTGCGCTACCAAAGCACCGATCTGCTGGTCGCCTCCCAGCGGCCCTGATTCAAAACGATGAATCTGCAGGGATGTGCCCTCCATAATACGAAGACCAGTTGTGCCCGTGGAGTATAATTGATGATCCGTAAACACAGGCTCATAGGCGGTGACGAAGTTTACCATTTCTTCTTTTTTGCGATCATGGGCGATAAATGCGATTTTCAACATGACAATCTTGATCTCCTTTACATGACTATCTTTAAATTACGTTCTAATCGATAAAGTTGTCAAAGCCGTATACGAGACCCGTATATTCCATGACCTTTTGTACACCGATCTTGACTCCCGGCATATAACCTGCACGTTCATATGAATCATGTCGTATTTTCAGCGACTGTCCGTAATCACCGAATACCACTTCCTGCTGAGCGAACACACCCGGCAGACGCACACTATGGATGCGGAACCCGTTGTAATATCCACCACGTGCTCCTTCAATCGTTTCTTCCTCGTTCGGATTGCCTTGACGGATCTCTTCACGATTGGCCGCAATCAGCTCTGCTGTTTTGATTGCTGTTCCTGAAGGTGCATCCAGCTTCTGATCTCCGTGATACTCAATGATCTCCACGTTAGGCATATGCTTGGCCGCCTGTGCGGCAAAACGCATCATCAGGATCGCTCCAATCGAGAAGTTAGGCGCAATCAGTCCGCCAATGCCTTTCTCCTGGCACTGCTTGTCCAGTTGTTCGATCTGCTCCGGCGTGAAGCCGGTAACACCCATGACAGGTCTTACGCCATGACGAATGGCAATCTCTGTATGAGCAAAGGCAAATTGAGGCACTGTAAAATCAACCATGACCTGCGGCTTGGTTTCGGCAAAAGCCATTTCGATATCATCCGTTACCAGTACACCGCAATCCGGCAATCCTACAAGTGCCCCGGCGTCCGTGCCTGCTCCGGAGCGGTTGACAGCGGCTGCAAGCTCCAGATCCGGGTCCTGTAGTACCAGCTTCACCACTTCACGGCCCATTCGGCCAGCCGCTCCGATCACGGCAACTCTAATCACTTCACTCATCTTGGCTGCATCTCCTTCACTATGTTCGTTCATGTATTCGTCTCAACCCAGCTGTCATCCCAGCCATTTCATTTCGGACTGTGATGATCTCTTACTGCATGGATTTCATACGCTGCTTCGTATCCTGTAACATTTGATGCAGCTGCCCATTCTGCGGATCAAGCAGGATGGCATCCTGCAGGGCCTGCAGGGCACTCTCGTACTCATTCAGATCACTGCAAGCCAGCGCCAGCATAACATGAGCTTCCACCGACAGCGGGTCTAATCTGACCGCTTCTTTGAGAAGCGTAGCTGCTTCGACATAAGGCGTGGTTGTTTCTTCACCTGCCTGCTCCAGCAGCATTTTGGCCGTCATTGTCAGCTGTTTCGCCTCAAGTGTCTGCAGATGAAGCACATATTCTTCTACGCCTTCGGATAACTCCACTGCCTTGCGGGCGTATTCAAGTGCAGGCAGCAGATGATTGCTGCGAGCATGTGTAATGGAACAGCGATAATATAACTCGGCATGTTCCGGGTGAGCATGAATGGCCGTCTCAAACCAGCGAATGGCCTGCTCAAAATCATTTTGCAATATACAGCGGTAAGCCTGCTGCATATAATCTTCCGGTTTCATCATCAAGCTGACCCTCCCCGTGCGGGTGATGGTACAGCATATGTAATTTACGCCTAATCGGTGTTTTTTGGAGTCCACCGATTTGCGTCGCGGGTATTAAATTTATGCATGACTTTATCATGCGCTTCAGCCAAATCAATACCGAGCGAGTTTGCAAAACATATCGTGATAAACAAAATATCTCCGAGCTCAAGTTCAATCGAATTGGCAGCTTCGGAAGCCTTCTTCGGTTTCTCTCCGAACTCGTGATTCACTTCACGGGCAAGCTCTCCAACCTCTTCAGACATCCGGGCCAGCATGGCCAGAGGACTGAAATATCCCTCTTTAAACTGGGAAATATAGAGGTCTACCTCACGCTGCATTTCCGCCAGACTTTTCTCCATGAGAGCAGGTTCTCCTTCTATTCTGATGTCGTGTTTGTTCCTAATAATATCAGTTATTGAAGCTCACTTCCACCATCATCCGGCACAAATTCATTTTTAAGGTCCTGCATAATTCCATTTTCAAGGTCTTGAACAAACCATTTTTAAAGATTGAAGAAACAGGTATACTAATATGGGAATGATTGCTTGCACATTCTAATTCATGTACAGAGAGGGATCTTATGAGCACTGCCAAAACGTGGGTTCAACTAAAGCTCGTACTGCCCATTCTGCTGGGTACAGCCTTGTATGCTTTCGGGCTTCTCTATTTTATTATCCCTAATCAGCTGATGGAGGGCGGACTTACTGGGGTAACCGTATTAATCAACTATGCCTTCGGGGTTTCTCCTTCACTGACAACATTGATTCTGAACGTGCCGCTGTTTCTCATTGGCCTTAAAGTACTGGGCGGCAGACAGATGATTTACACTGGCATCGGGGTCGGCGCGCTGACGGCCTTTCTATGGCTTTTTGAGAAGCTGATCCATCAAGGCTGGATTGAACCGTTACATACAGAAAACGACCTTCTCTTGGCCGCTTTGTATGCAGGAGTAACCCTTGGAGCCGGCCTTGGCATCGTTTTTCGCTGGGGAGGCACTACAGGCGGCTCTGATATTATTGCACGTATTCTGAACCGCAAATATGGCTGGAGTATGGGACGTGTGCTGTTAGGCATCGACTTTGTCATTATCGGGCTTTCACTCATCTACATTCCCAAGGAAAAAATTCTCTATACACTGGTAGCCGTGTTTATTGCGTCCAAAGTCATCGACTTCATTCAGGAAGGCGCTTATTCTGCCCGCGCATTTATGATCATCAGCGACCATGCCCCGCAGATTGCAGAGCAGATCACCAAAGATATGGACCGTGGTGTTACACTGATTCCCGCTATCGGAGCTTATTCCAAACAAGCCAAACATATGGCATACTGTGTTATTTCCAGACAGGAGTTCCGCAGACTTCAGACCATTGTGCGCTCGATCGACCCAAGAGCCTTTGTCATTATCAGCGATGTACATGATGTACATGGCGAAGGTTTCAAGGAAAGCTGACACCCGTTTTCGGAATGTAAAACATATAAGAAAAACCTCTTCCCGCATGAATGGCCATGAATCTGGCCGCTTGCGTTGAGAGGTTTTTTTATTAACGTCGATATGTAAAAATATCCTGCTGCTGTGCACGGTATTTGCGGTATCCCGCATAACTGAGCGCAGCGACAATGACCGAACTGATCACCAGTCCCGCGACCCTGCGGTCAGGCCCCTGTACAAAAGGAACAAATGCACTCTCATCCTTCTCACGTCCAAACAGCTGGTTCACCAATTCTTCTCCGTGAGCAGTCATGCTTCTCAGCTGCGCAGCATCAGGCTGCTTTGCCTGTGTCAGCCCTTTGATATGGGAGAGCCATGCATCTACCTGTGCAATCTGGTACGGCTCGAGACGAATCATCGCTGCCGGCCGGATCGTTTCATAATGCTGCTCAAGTACCAGATATTGATTCGCGAGCTTGGTCGGGCTCTGGTTTTGATTAGCTGCGAGTGACAACGCGTCCAGATCATCCTTCATGATTTTATAATACTGCAGCCAAAGCGGCTTCACCGGGTGAGCTAAACTGTCCGCGGCAAGCCTGAGCTTGGCCGATGACTCCAGAAGCAGTTGTTTATCCGCCTGCAGTTTGACCGCAGCCTCTTTGACTTCAACTATTGTTTCAGATAAAGCATGAATGCCCTCAACCGAGGTTTGACCTTCAAACGAGATATGCTGCAAGCTGCTGCTGATGCGCAAAATGCTTGCGCGCACTTCCTCGATATTATTTTCCAGCGCTCGGCGATACAATACAGCGGCCTCTTCGTTCAGTTGTGCAATCGTATACTTGGAGGACACTTCCTGATTCCTGTTCGGACTGGATTCATCGCTTTGCGCAGATACTTGATTAGTTACATTCGTCCAAAGCAGCAGAGCCATGAGCGTTACGGCCAGCAATCCCGCTTTACTGATGCATCTTCTCTTCATGGACATCCCTCCCACCATCAATGTATGGCATGGGAGGCATGATTAGAACAGGCTGTGCATGTGTCTTCAGGCTCTTTTAGCCTGCTTCAGTGCCAGCCATGCAGCGAGAATACTGGCGATGGTCAACGTAAACGTAAAATTGCGAACAGCCTGTACATGGTTGTATAGCGTTGCGGGCAACCAGGGATAGATGTCATATGTATAATCCATTGTATCGTTGAGCAGTGTCCAGAGACCAGCCACAATCAATGCCACCCAGCGGAAGCCAAAGAAACGCACATAAATCAGGGCTTCGATAGCCATCGCACTGTGGGAGGCAATTAGCATCCAGTCCTGCCAGTGCTGCGCCCCTCCTTGAGACCAGCCTGCAAAAATAACAGCCACGGCCCATACTCCGTATTTTACAGAGGTTACAACCGCAAGAGCCTGAATGACATGTCCGATCCGCTGAAGGACTACCGACTTGACCGGATAAAGTACCCATAACAGCGCTAATGTGAAAAACAAGCTTGCTGTTGGGCTATCTGGCACAAATACGATCTGCCACGCCGGCTGATGGGCAAGTGTCCACTTCATCTGTTCTCCGTACCAGATATAGCCGTACACTGTGCCGAGTGCATTACACCAGAACAAAAGCCACAGGAAATAGCGATTGGTCAGAAACTCCCTGCTCCAAAAAAACGATAAAGCCACGCGCACCGCTCCTTCTTTCTTCTTCAAAATAACCCCATGCTGTTCTTCAACAAAAAAAGACTTCAAAAAAACCTGATCGATGAACGATCAGGTTTTTTCATTAATTTGATTTTACTGTTCTGCCTTCTGTTTCGCAAGCCATTCCGTTAGGTGGGTAATTTCCTCATCCGTAACACCCTGTGCAATAGCATTTTCGTACTGAGGCTGCATTCTGTTGTAACCTTCTTTAATGATGGTCAAAATTTCTTCCTGGCTGTGTTTGTCCCCTACTCCGCGAAGAGAGGGACCTCCTGCGCCTTTCAGGTCAGCTGCGTGGCAACTGATACATCCGGCTTTTTTATACGTTTCCATCGCCGGATCATCTTTGTCAACGATCGCGACCTCCTGCTGCTGTCCAGGTGCATTGGAGGTAGGCAACCCTTGCTCATGTTTCTCAAGAGCTTCTTCCTCCCGCTGAATATGCTCCGGCTTCTGACCTGACGCTTCAAGCTCATGCTTGTAGTGAGTCCAGGCTACGTTCGTGAGATAGAACACCGAAATGACAGACAGAAACATTAGAGCAGATGCAATCGGCCGTTTGTAGAAGCGACGCTCTTTCCCTGTGTCCAGGAAGGGAGCCAGCAGCAATGCCCCAAAAGCAACACCACTGACACCCAGCACGCCCAGCAGGACGTAATCTCCAGATGCGTAAGGATATTTCAAATACTGATACAGGAACAAAAAGTACCAGTCTGGCATCGGAATAACCGATGCACTTGGATTCGCCGGATAGCCGAGAGGTGCAGGTTCCGATATGGTCAGCACCAGGATGCCGACCAGAACAACGACACCTACCATCCATTCCTTCAACAAGAAGTTCGGAATAAATGCTTCCGACTTGCCGGGATATGCCGTGTAGTCAGGTGGAGTGATAAACCCCGACCCCTTGCGGACGCGTGAATCACCGACAAAGATAACCTTTTCCTCATCATTGTTCTTGTGCCCGTGAGCCATTACGTTTCCTCCCTTCTTTCGTTTATAGTGGTCCCGAAATGCCCTGTCTGCGGATCATAATAAAGTGTCCGACCAGAAGCACCAGAAGCACCGCAGGGAGGAAGAAGACGTGCAATGCGAAGAACCTTGTCAGTGTCTGTGCACCAACGATTGTTCCCCCTTGCAGGAACTCCTTGATAATTGGCCCGAGCCAAGGCACTGTGTTGGCAATTTCCAATGTTACTTTTGTTGCAAAATAAGCTTTGTTATCCCAAGGCAGCAAGTATCCTGTCAGACCCAGACCCAGCATGACGAAGAAAATCAGCATGCCAACGACCCAGTTCATTTCACGCGGAGCCTTGTAAGAGCCTGTAAAGAAAACACGCATCGTATGTAGGAACATCATGACGATAACCAGACTGGCTCCCCAATGGTGCATACCGCGTACAATCTGACCAAAAGCTACTTTCGTTTGCAAATACTCTACACTTGCATAAGCGTTAATAATATCTGGAACATAATACATCGTCAGGAACATCCCCGACAGGATCTGAATAACTGTAATAAAGAACGTCAATCCGCCAAAACAATAAACGAATGCGGAAAAGTGATGAGCCGGGTTAACGTGCTCTGGCACTTCATGATCCGCAACGTCCCGCCAGATCGGCGTGATGTCAAGACGCTCATCAATCCAGTCATAGACATTTTTAAACATCTGCGTTCACGCCTCCTATTTCACTCGGGTGTTCGGAACAATCTCGCCCAGATAAACCCAGCCTTGTTCCTCCTTGACCACATATTCATCCAGCGGTTTCGGGGCTACGGCAAGATTCTTCCCTTCCTTGTCATAGTGCGCGCCGTGACATGGACAATGGTACTCGTTTGGATAATTTTTGTCGCTATTCCAACCTACTGTACATCCCAGATGTTTGCAGATCGGGGAAAGCGCATAAATTTTCCCTTGTTCGTCCTTACGAATCCAGGCCACCAGCGAGGCATTGCTCAAATACCATCCATCCTGCTGCTTCAGTTCAAACGTAAATTCTTGAGGTTCATTCGTAATTTTGCTGATTTCAGCCACTTTGACAGAGGTTCCTTCTCCCTTGTGCTGCAAAATCGGGTCCACCGCAAAACGGACCATAGGAAGAATTGCACCGGCGGCCATGTAGGCTGTAGCTCCACCAAGCGTGTAAGTCAAAAACTGCCTGCGTGACATTTCCAATCTGCTTGGCGGTTTCATCGAGGCTTCGTGCTGGTCATGCTCACTGCTCATACTGTCTCCAACCCCCTTTTAAGCCAACTCTCTCAATCGTTTTCATTATCATAAATTCCACGACTTACTAGAACATACATAATCATATAGTAGCCCTAGAACACCGTCAAGAATTTGTCACACATTTTTAAGGTTGAATTGTAAGCGTTGTTAAAAAACTGTTGAAAATTTGTCACATTTGTCATCAAGACGTCACTTTTTCCATAGTTCGCGAATACATTCCCCTACATATCGAGCGATGGACTCGTTTTCCATTTGTTGAAGAAGATCACGTTGACTCAATAACAAATCAGCATTCGGAATATGCATGTCCGCAAAAGATCCATCTGCTGACATCATAACCACATATTTGAAACCCGAAGCTTTCAGTTCAGACGACAAGGTATTTAATGTCATTGACATTTCTGCACTTATGTAGTGGTAGGCCGGATATGTCATAATTCTGCCTTTGAACGGAATTTCTACGGTGTCTAAAAAATCTCTCAGCCTCTCCAATGCTTCAGTCGCTTCGACTGGGGATTGTTGACCGCTCATAGCCGTGAACGGAACAAGGCATGTATCCAGGTAGAGCTGCAGTTCGGCCCAGCTATCCTGATTCATCTCACTGAATTTCAATTCCCTATATCCCCTTCCTATCCATTTTATTCCCATATTATATATGAGCATATGTTATAAAGCCAGATATTCATTTTTTTTCAGCATGCACATTAAAAAAAGGAATGCACGGCTGCGCATTCCTTTAAGTTCAGCATTCACTCTATGTGTACCATTCGCTGATCTCTTAATTGATCGTCCTCAGTTCATCCGTCAGACTCCGGAAAGCTACTTCGTCTCCGGTAGCCAACGCTTTGTCGATTTCCAAATAAAGCTTCTCGCTGCGCTGTTTGCGAAGCGCCTCGTCCCAGACCATCTCAGCCGCCAGCCCCAACATGACTTCATACGTAACTTTCATTTTATCCAATAGGATGCACCTCCAAAACGGATTTAAGAGCTCCTATATTCTCTTCCTTTGATCACATAACCAAGTGTAGTTTTCGACATTCGCTGCAGATCAGCTTCAGTCAATTCTCGAATTACTTTGGCGGGTGTGCCCAAAGCGAGAGTATAGGGCGGAATTTTACTATTTTCAGTAACCACAGAGCCGGCGCCGATTAGTGAAAATTCACCGATTTCAGCCCCATTCAGCAGAATGGCTCCCATGCCGATCAATGATCCTGTGCCAATGCTGCAGCCATGAATGATTGCAGAATGTCCTACGGAAACATCGTCTCCGAGCACTAAGGGCTGATTGGTATTAACATGTCCAACAGTGTTATCTTGGATATTACAGCGCTTTCCAATCATGATGGGTGCCAAATCAGCCCGCAGGACTGCATTGAACCATACAGAAGAATCTTCTCCCATAGTGACATCACCAATCAGTTTCGAGCCTTCAGCCATGTATATTGTAGGATGTAGCTGTGGTTTTTTACCTTGATAAGAAATTATCATTCGTATCACTCCTTAATTTGGGAGTGATTTTAACAACTTGTCCCTCACTTGTCAAACAGAATCGGCTTGACATCTCCCGAGATGGAGCGGCAGGAAGCCGCAAGTTTCGAACCCCAGGCTGTCATCTGCACCGTTCTTCCTTGCTCATGCTCACCCGCACGAACCAAACCGAGATGTAACATCATTTTGATGACTCGCTTGTCATAGATATCTTCTGCTGTATCGTAGTAGAAGGGCTGAATGAACGGTCCAATTTGCTGAAAGAGAGATTCGGTTGTAGACCAATCAGCGGCACACTCCCCCGTCCAATACACAATTGACGACAAGTTTGGAACAGCGCCTTTATAAAGTCTTAACCAAAACCGAAAAAGCTGTATCATTTCGGTCGCTTTATCCGCATTCAGCTTTTCTTCTCCCGCTGCTGTCATTCTTAGAACCCCCTGATCTTCCCGAATAAGTCGGTGATGAAATGCGTAATCATACACCAGTGCAAAGCGGTCAGGATAGTCCTTGAACGAGCGGCCATATCCGAATCGCCAGCCGCCTTTGCCAACCAGTTCTTCGGGGATATGCAAATGCTCCATCACTTGCTGCTGCGAACGGCGGTACATCATGCCTTCTGCATTGACTGCGATCTCATGCTGCTGCACAAATCTCAGAAAGAGCTTCAGGTCCTCGGCCATCAGATGATATTCTTCACGATACATGGCTGGCTCGGACGTTTTGGTGATGCCTGCTCGTAAATGTGCTGATAACACATCTCTGAACCTTAACTTCAAATCTTGAGGCACTTGATAGAGGTATCTTGTCTGCTGCGTTGTGCCACTGAACAACCAACCGCTTTTGGTAAAACGAATGATCAGATCACGCGGACTCGCACCAGCTTCACTCTCCTTTTTGTCCATAGATTGACGGGCTATGGCGATGAGCTCTTCCATGCCATAATACTGGCGGGGATCAAATAACAGGTTATTCAAAAACCGTTGGTCTGCCTGGGTAAGCTGCCGTACCTGGTTCTCAAAGAAAGGTTTGCTGCCCAATGTAGTGAGAATGCTCTGGATGAGTTCATGTTTGGAATTGGGCTTACATTCACATTGATAGTAATCTGCTATTCGATTTAACTGGCCAATATCAGCAAAAGTCAGCATATCTGCTAGATTCATGGGTCCATCGCCTCGCCCCTTCACTGCTTACGGCTGCTGATTAAAGCCTGTAACAGTGTGGTTTTGTAAACATCGTTGACGGATTCTCCACAATCTAAACCTCTTCTTGCGATTTTTTTTGATTTATCTTATTCTATGCCTGAACCTAGTCGATCAGAAGAAAAGAAGAGTTATTGCATCGTTTATAGCTCTTGCTCTTGGAAACATAAGATAAAAAAAACAACCTGAGTTTTATCACTCAGATTGTTCGGCAGTGTCCATAGACAAATGTTTTGTGCAATTATATAAGATTGGAATCCATTCATCAGCCTGCTGCTCCAGAATGGTCAACGACAGATTACCGATTCGTTCCGTGTACTTATCTTGGAATAACGCAGTTAACAGATTGGCAAGAAGTGCGCCATGGGTAACAATAAGTACATTTTCTTGCCCATGTGAAGACCACAAATCCTGCAAAAAAGCCATCGCACGTGCCTGAATATCTGCGATATGCTCCTGCCCCAAATCGATCGCGTCCCAGGACTCCCCGAAGCGTGCAACTCTTTCCTCAGATGTAAGCCCTTCGATCTGACCGAAGCCTCTTTCCTTCAAGCGTGCATCCGGTTCAAGCATTGGTACCTGAAGCAGCCTCGACAGGATCTCACCTGTCTCCTGAGCCCGTGATAAACCACTTGTAACAATATAATCCCAGTGGTAGTCTTCGGACTGCAGACGTCTCCCCAGACGCTCAGCCTGCTTGCGGCCTTCCTCATTTAAAGGAATATCCGTCTGACCTTGTATCCGCCCGGCAGCATTCCAATCTGTGAGACCATGACGAACAAGTCCGATCCGCACGTATATCCCTCATTTCTTCACACGGCAAACGTTAGGCTGAAATACCTATGCACGCACACCCTGTTTACGTTTATTCGTTGATCGATGCATGCGGCCAAGTGAAAACAAAGCCATGCCGATAGCAAGCAATGACAGTCCCATCCAATACTCTGGATAAGTAGGAGCCATACTTACGACAAAGGGCTCGATAATGCTGCCCTTATCTGCTTGTGGAATGTTGTACTGGTACATTCCTGAAGAAGAAGAAGTACTTCCAGCAACTGCTGTCTCAAGTATGCCCGTTGTTACAACATTTGATTTCTCAGCCTCTGACACGTCTGGCTTGAACATAGCCATGTACAGAAAACTGCATAGAAAAATAGCCAGGAACGCCGCGATCCAAAGCGACATATGTTTACGGATCGCTGCAGAGAAACGATTAACCTTTGCCTCTTCCGGCAATAGCCATGGAGACTCCGCGTATATCCGGTCCATAACATTACGGTTGACTCTCTCTGCCTGTTGTTCGGTCACTGGAACAGGGATGCTGTGCAGCAGCATCTGGGCTTCCTCCCAGACTTCAAACTGCGCCGAACACTCTTCACAACCAGCGAGATGTGCATGAAATGCAATTCGCTGTGGATGAGATTCCGGCAAATCCCAGACCAGTGCAAACAATTCCTGGGCTTCATTGCAATTCATCGGTTCTTCATCCCTTCATATGGCTCGTACATCGGTTCGAAGAAATAAGGTTCCAACTGCGTTTTGACACTTGATCTTGCTCTGAATAGGAGCGATTTCACAGAACTTACGCTCTGTCCCAGAATTCCTGCAATCTCCTGGTAATCAAGCTGATCATACTCACGAAGAATGATTGCAGATCGCTGCTTTTCCGGAAGATTGTTAATCGCGTCTCGAACCAGCATCACCCGCTCGCTGCGTAGTACAGCATGCTCCGGAGCATTCTCCTGAGGAGCCACAGGCACGACACCGCTCTCTTCAAGCGGAACATTGCCACTGCGCTGTTTGCGAAGCTCACTCAGTACCGTATTTCTGGCAATGGTATATAACCAGGTGGAGAACGAAGCATCCACCTCACGGAACGAGTGTAAACTGCGGAACGCCTTATAGAATGTCTCAGAACAGAGATCTTCTGCAAGCAACTCCATATTGGAACTTTTCAACATATGATATACGAAAGCCAGTATTTTACGCTGATAACGACTCATCAGCTCGGAATATAACTCCACGTTACCTTCCTTGATCTCTCGAATCAACTGGGAATCCGTCATTTGAGTGCGACCCCTCCTCGCCCATCCATGTGCTTCTCCCCGTTCGACTCTATCCATGTATTACCGAACAGGCGTAAAAAAGTTGCGGTTTTCACCGCATAAAAAAAGCGTCCAGCGCCATTTCAGGCCCTTCCGCCAAATTCCCCTATGTAATGGCAATTTCCCCAACGTTTCTACATAACAGTAACATTGTACAACGGTCTGCATCATCCTGGCAAATCCATTGCTATCCACCAAAGCCCGACTTAACATACATATGCCGTTAAATTCATTGTCATGCTTCCTTTTATCTCCCTCTGGAGAGCCTCGCAAAATATAGACGTCGCAACCTTTGAAAAGGTTACAAAAATGTGATATTTTTTTTTATTTATTTTTGTTCGAGTGGCTCGAAAACTCAACATTCGTTAAATTTTCTGTTTTTTTAGACAAAAAAAAGACCGCTTACATAAGCGGCCATTGCTCACGTGGAGCAATACAGTTATTGGATAGGAGTGGAGAGAAACCATACTGTACTTTTATTATATGTATCCGTTTTCATTTTGTCAACACTTTGGACAAATTTATTTGTATAAACTTAGATTAAGAGGAAGAACAGAACAGCTTAGTCTTATTTTAAAAAATTCTTATCTCAGCATTACACTCTCTTAGCATTACAAATTTTCACAAAAAAGAGGGCTCTCGCCCTCTCCCCTTCTTACACCCACACCTGATATCCCAAAGAGTCCAGCAGCGTTTTCGCCCGCTCCATGTCCTCTTCCTGACGGAAAGACAAACGCATGATTCCCGGCACATCCACCCGATTCTCAATAATTTCAAGGTTGCTCAGGTTGATGTCATTTGCCCCGAGCTCAGTTGCAATTTTACCAATCATACCCGGCGCGTCCTGTACATCTGTATACAGATCAAACAGCGGGGAGATCATGCCCTTGCGACGCTCAGGCAACACACTGCGGAACTCACGTGCCTGGCGGAATGCCTCTTCAATGCCTTCGCCGTTTTTTTGTTCAAGCATATCGGTAAACGACAACATCTGACTGTTCCAGTCCTTCAGCAGTCCCAGCAGCACCTCACGGTTGCTAAGTAAAATATCCCGCCATACAATCGCATCACTGGAGGCAATCCGTGTAATGTCGCGGAAACCACCCGCTGCCAGCATTTTATACAGTGGGTTGGATTCATTATATTCACGCACCTGATTTACCAAAGCAACCGCGATGACATGAGGCAGATGACTGATGGCACCCACAATATCATCATGCAGCAGCGGCTCCACCCGGACAATCTGCGCACGTGTATAAGCTAACAGCTCGGACAACCGGCTGTACGCCTCCTCAGGCACATGTGCAGACGGTGTCAGTACATAGTAAGCATTCTCAAATAAAACAGCCGAGGCCGCGTCTACGCCTGCACGTTCGGAACCAGCCATCGGATGTCCGCCGATGAAATAGGCATCCGTTAAACGAACATGCTCCGCACAAGCAGCAATGGAAGCTTTGGTGCTGCCAACATCTGTAATAATACAGCCTTTTTTGAGCGGCAATCTGGACAATTTTTCAAAATAGAATTCCAGCAGCCCCACAGGCACACACAAAAAAATGAAGTCGGCATCCTGCACGGCTTCTTCCAGAGAAAGCGTCGCATCGTCAACGACTCCGCTCGCTATGTACTTTTCTTTTAATTCTTCCAGATGTGCGTAGCCCATCACGGTTAAACCCGGCTTGCCTTTAAAGCAAAGCGCAAGTGAACCGCCGATGAGCCCTACACCAATCATTGCAATTTTTAATGTCATGGTTCCTCACTCATTTCATCGCCAGTATTAAGGGCGTGCTACTGCATTCTCCGCCAGTGTATTCTCCAGCGCTGCTATAAACATACGATTCTGCTCCGCTGTTCCTACAGACACACGAATGTACGTTGGGTAGACATGGAAGCCAGCGCGGACGATAATACCCTGCTTCAGCAAGGACTGGAACGCTGTGTCAGATGGCATGTTCAGGTCTACGAGAATGAAGTTGCCATGTGCCGGGAAATACGGCAGACCAAGCCGTGCAAATTCATTTTGCAGCCACTCCCGATCGGTTGCATTATGCTTGGCACACTCTTGTACAAATGCCTGATCCTGAAGTGCAGCGATTGCCGCAACCTGCCCGAAGCGAGAGGTGTTGAACGGTTCACGCACACGATTGATAAGGTTAATAACCTCAGGACGTGCAATGCCATACCCAATACGCAGCGATGCCAAGCCATAGATTTTGGAGAAGGTGCGCAATACAACCAGATTAGGATAACGATCAATCAGCGCAATGCTCTGCGGATAGGCTTCATCAGTAACAAATTCATAATAAGCCTCGTCCAGCACAACCATCACATTGGATGGCACTTGATCCAAAAACGTAACAAGCTCCTGTTCGGAAACGATAGTTCCGGTAGGATTATTCGGATTGCATACCCAGATGGCTTTGGTTTTGTCAGTGATTTGAGCGAGCATTGCTGGCAGATCATGCGTTCCATTTTTCAAAGGCACCTCAATCGTTACAGCACCTTCGATGTCCGCATTGCTTTTATATACGGAGAAGGTCTGATCTGCCAAAATGGTCTCATCCCCAGGCAAGAAAAACGCACGTGTGATCAGTGCAATGATCTCATCCGATCCACAGCCAAAAATAAGGTTGCTACGCTCCACCCCCAGATGCTTTGCCAGCACCTCTGTCAGGTTAGCCGCGCTGCCATCCGGATATATACTCACACTCGCCATTTCCTTCGTAATAGCCTCCAGCACAGCCGGGGAGCTGCCAAAAGGATTCTCATTGGAGGCCAGCTTGATGACTTGCTCCAGCCCCAGCTCACGTTTCACTTCTTCAATCGGTTTGCCTGGCTTGTACACAGGCAGATTGACAATCTGGGATTTCGGTTTCAACTTGACCGCCTCCTGCTGTTCGAATTTAGCGTTCTAACAGAACGCCTTTATCCTTTCAATTGTGCCACAAAGTTGCGAATTTGCAACAGTCCCGCCTCGCGTGTATCCGGATTCTCAAGCAGCGGTATCGCTTCCTCCACCTGGCGCACAATGGCACTGCCCACTACAACACCATCACAAATGCGGGAGAAATGTGCCACCTGTTCATGACTTGAGATGCCGAATCCAACGGCAACCGGAAGATCAGTTAACCCTTTTACCGTTTCAATAAAACTTTCTACACCATCAAAAAAGGAAGCGCGTTCTCCCGTTACACCCAGGGAAGAGACACAATAGATGAATCCGCGCGCGCCGGTAACAATTCGTTCAATCCGTGCATTGGATGTAGGCGCCACGAGCGGAACCAGATGCACCCCGGCCTGATCGGCACGGCGGCGCATGTCCTCTGCCTCTTCAATCGGCAGATCGGGAATAATCATACCGCTGATGTCATGTTTGACCAACTCGTCAAAAAATACATCCAGCCCGGTTTGCAGCACAGGGTTATAATACGTAAACAGAACAAAAGGCAATTTCACACCTGCCGCGCGAGCTTTGGCCGCAGTCTCCATCACGGTGCGAATCGTAATCTGACTTTTCAATGCACGTTCAGAAGCACGCTGAATAACAGGGCCATCAGCTAACGGATCGGAATATGGAACACCGAGTTCCAGAATATCTGCTCCAGCCTGCTCCAACTGCTTAATGATATCAATCGTTGTGTCCACATCGGGATCGCCAACGGTCAGAAACGGGATAAGTGCTGTACGATTTTGTTCTTTTAATTGCTGGAAGGTCTGATCCATCAGATTCATTACAAGTTACCTCCCGTATATTTCATAATGGATTCTACATCTTTATCTCCGCGTCCGGACAGACAGATCACGATAACATCCTCTGTTGACATTTCGGGTGCAAGCTTCACAACCTGAGCCACCGCGTGAGCCGACTCCAGTGCAGGAATAATGCCCTCCGTACGGCTTAACAGCTGCAATGCATCCAAAGCCTCCTGATCCGTAATCGGGACATATTGTGCACGCTTGATGTCCTTGAGATACGAGTGCTCCGGTCCAACCCCCGGATAATCCAGCCCTGCGGAGATCGAGTGTGCAGGCTGTACCTGACCATACTCATCCTGCAGCAGATAACTCATGGAGCCCTGGAATACACCGTGTGTACCTTTACTCATCGTTGCCGCATGGTACTCGGTATCTACCCCTTTCCCCGCTGCCTCAACACCAACCAGCTTCACAGCCTCATCCCCGATAAAAGGATAGAACATACCGATGGCGTTACTGCCGCCACCAACAGCTGCAACGATGACATCAGGCAGTCGCCCTTCGATCTCCTGAATCTGACGGCGTGTCTCATCACCGATAACACGTTGGAAATTACGCACCATCATCGGGTATGGATGTGGACCAACAACAGAGCCGAGTACATAGAAAGTATCCTCCACATGACTAACCCAGTAGCGCAATGCCTCGTTACCTGCATCTTTCAGTGTACGTGTGCCAGAGGTCACCGGAATGACTTCTGCCCCCAGCAATTTCATTCGGAATACGTTGAGCTGCTGCCGCTCTGTATCTTCTTCGCCCATAAACACTTTGCACTCCAGACCCAGCAGTGCGGCTACAGTTGCTGTTGCAACGCCATGTTGTCCTGCACCAGTCTCGGCTATAACTTTCTTTTTGCCCATACGTTTGGCAAGCAGCCCTTGTCCAATCGCATTGTTGATTTTATGTGCGCCGGTATGATTCAAGTCTTCCCGCTTCAAATAAATTTTGGGTCCGCCCAGATGGCGGGACAGCTGCTCTGCATAATAAAGCGGGGTCTCCCGTCCGGAGTATTCACTCAGTAAATAGTTCAGTTCCTTGTTAAACTCCTCATCTTCAGAAAAACGGCTGTACGCTTCCTCCAGTTCGATCAGAGCGTTCATTAGTGTCTCGGGTACAAAACGGCCTCCGAACGGACCGAAACGCCCATGCTGATCCGGCAATTGATGTGTCATGCCTGCTTCACCCTTTCAACAAATGCTTTAATTTTGGTTATATCTTTAAGACCTTCCGTCTCCACGCCGCTTGAGACATCTACGCCGTAAGGTCTGTACGTTCGTATTAATTGCTGTACATTTTCTGCCTGAAGTCCTCCGGCCACCAACAACGCAATGCCATGCTGATCAGCCCAGTTCGCATACGCAGGTATGCGCTCCCAGGCAAATGTTTTTCCAGAGCCGCCGCCATACAGCGGATCAAAGGTGTCAAGCAATATTGCATCTATACAGCCTGCGTAAGCATTCAGACTATGCAGTGCTGTATGGTCCGCTTCTTGCCCTGATTCATCTTTAGGAAAAGAAACTGCCTTGAATACGTGCGCATCCCAGCGCTCTTTCACTTGTTTACAAAATGCAGCACTTTCCTGTCCGTGCAGCTGGATTACATCCAGGGGAGCGGTTTGCATCACATACTCCAGTTCTTGAAGTGTCGGATTCACAAACACACCCGCAAGTTTTGGCCTCTCTTCAGTCGACCACTCAAACAAAACCGTTCTCAGCTCTGCGGCCTGCTCAGGCGTAATTTGACGTCTGGAATTGGCAAACACAACCCCAATGAAGTCCACAGGCAAGTTTATCATTGATTTTAGCACTTCAACGTCCTGAAGTCCACATATTTTTACGGCCGCTGGAAGCAAGGGTTCCTGCTCCCCTGTACGGCGGCCTGCTTGTTCAGATAGTGAATTATTCATCATTTTGGCCCCATCAAGTCGTATACGGCGGCTTCCACATCCGCTTTGCGCATAAGATGCTCTCCAACGAGAATACCGTGAACTCCTGCTTCAATCAGCGGTTTTGTAGATGCAGCTCCATCAATTCCGCTTTCGCTGATCAGCGTTACATGGGATGGAATCAGCTCCATCAGATCCAGCGTTGTATTCAGACTGGTCTCGAACGTTTTCAGATTCCGGTTATTGATGCCTACAAGCGTTGCATCTGGGATCTCCAGTACCGTTTCCAGCTCGGCCCGGTCATGTACTTCAATCAAAGCGTCCAGTCCAATGCTTTTGGCAAACGTCAAATATTGTCGAATCTGCTGCGGTGTAAGAATGCTCGCAATCAACAGAATAGCGTCTGCTCCGAGCAATCTGGCTTCAGCAATCTGCTTCTCGTCAATTATAAAGTCTTTGCGCAGGAGCGGAATGTTCACCGCCTGATGAATGGCCTGTAAATATTCGTTGCTGCCTTGAAAATAAGAAACGTCTGTCAGCACGGATATACAATCCGCCCCTGCCCGTTCATACGCAGAAGCAATTTCCACCGGATGAAAATCCGGACGGATTAATCCTTTGGAAGGTGAGGCTTTCTTCACTTCAGCGATCAGCCCCAGCTTCCGATTCCGTCTGCTGGACAGCGCCTGTTCAAAACCGCGTGTTGCGGGTAATTGCTCAATCTTCTGAAGCGCTTCATCCATATGAAAAGTCTGTGCAAGCACCTCAACTTCTTTATGTTTTGTTGCTACAATGCGATCAAGATACATGATTGTACGCCTCCGTTGTATGAATTAACTGTGCCAGCTTACTGGCAGCTTTACCGGAATCCACTGCCTCCGCAGCGATTTTAACGCCGTCTGCGATGCTGTCCGCAAGGCCGGATACGTAAATACAAGCCCCTGCATTCAGCAGCACAACATCCCGGTAAGCACTGCGTTCACCCTGGAAGATCCGATGTATAATTTCGGCGTTCTGTGCCGCATCTCCTCCAAGCACTGCATCCAGCGGATGCAAAGAAAGCCCCATATCGCGCGGATCAATGTCATACGTGCGCACTTCCCCGTTCCGCAGCTCGGAAACCTGAGTGGGTGCAGAGATACTGATCTCGTCCAGCCCGTCATGACTCGCTACGACCAACGCCCGTTTTAGTCCGAGGCGGTTCAGCACTTCCGCAATCATTGGAGTACGGGATCGGTCGTAGAGCCCGAGCAATTGGCGATCTGCACCCGCCGGGTTCGTTAACGGGCCAAGCATGTTAAAAATAGTCCGCACGCCCAGCTCTTTTCTCGGCGCTGCTGCATGCCGCATGGACGGATGATACACCTGGGCAAAACAGAAACAGATTCCGATTTCATCCAGACATTGTCTGGCCTGCTCCCCATTCAGATGAATATTAACACCGAGCGCCTCCAATACGTCCGCACTGCCGGCTTTGCCGGAGGCAGAACGATTGCCATGTTTGGCTACCCGAACTGACACCGCTGAAGCGATAATAGCCGATGCTGTGGAGATATTGAATTTGTGAATGCCTGATCCACCTGTACCGCACGTATCCAGCAGCCCTCTGCCATCCGTCAAAATTCGTCCGCCCTGTCCACGCATCGCCTGGGCAAAACCGGTGATCTCTTCCACCGTTTCCCCCTTCATGCGCAGCGCCATCAGCAAACCCCCGATTTGAGCCGGAGTCGCTTCACCTTTCATGATCGAATACATCAGCTCACGCGCCTCGTCCTGCTCGAGATGACGTCCTTCCAGAATTTTGGCGAGGCCCTGCTTCATTCCTTCTTCATGGGATATGGATGCTTCCTGCACCACCCTTTGGTCTTTCAAAATCGGGTTAACGTTCATGTCCAGTCTCTCCTCTCTTAGTTCGTTGCAGATGTTGGTGTGACAAAATAATCAGCATTAGCCAGACTTAACTTGCGATCAGCAGCTTTTACCGGAAACATCGCTTCCGCTGTGCGAATTGCCTTTAACAAAGCTTTGGCTTTGTTCACGGTCTCTTCATATTCCTTCTCAGGCACAGAATCCCATACGATTCCTGCACCGGCCTGCACATACGCTTTTCCTTTTTTGAAAATAATCGTGCGAATCGTAATACACGCATCCATGTTTCCCGAGAAACCAAGATAACCGATCGCTCCGGCGTAGGCTCCACGCGCCTCTTTTTCCAGTTCCGCAATAATCTCCATCGCACGCAGCTTCGGCGCTCCAGATACCGTTCCAGCTGGCAAGCAGGAGAGGAAGGCATCGAAGAAGTCCTTGTCTTCTCTGAGCTCACCTGTAACGTTCGATACCATATGCATGACGTGAGAATAACGCTCGATCTCCATAAACATGTCACATTTCACACTGCCAAAAGTAGACACCCGACCCAGATCATTTCTTCCCAGATCAACCAGCATGAGATGTTCCGCACGTTCCTTCTCATCCTGTAGCAAGTCTGCCGCAAGTGCGCGATCCTCTGCCTCTGTTGCTCCCCTAGGCCGTGTACCTGCGATTGGACGTGTCTCTACGCGGTTGCCATCCACCTTGACGAGCGCCTCTGGCGACGTTCCAACGATAATCTCATCATCCATTTTCAAATAATACATATAAGGCGACGGATTCAGCGTCCGCAGTACACGATACACATGTAAAGGCGAAATTTCCGTATCAATATGGAAGCGCTGGGACAGCACCACCTGAAAAATATCGCCTGCGCGGATATACTCTTTAGCCTGCTCCACATTGTCTATAAATTGTTCTTTGGTCAGATTGGAACGAATGTCTCCAAGCTCAACATCGCCGGGAATCGAACGCGGATTCAGATTTTCACCCGGTCCTTGCTGCTGCAGCCGCTCTGCCGCCAGTTCAAGCTTCTCGGAAGTTGCTGCGTATGCCTGACGAATCTCTTCATCCGTTGCCCCGTCCTTAACGTGAACATTGCCCACAAGCAGCATATGCTGCTTCACATGGTCAAACACAACGATCTGGTCGCAGAACATAAAACGAATGTCATCCATATTGAGATCATCCAGCGCGTGAGCGGGGAGCTTCTCATAATATTGCAGCAGATCATATCCAAAAAATCCAATTGCACCGCCGGTAAAAGGGGGAAGGTCATCCTGCTTCGGACTCCGATATTTGCGAAGCAGTGCTTTGAGCTCTTCGATCGGCTTGCCAGGCAATTCGCGAGTTTTTCCTGCTTCCTCCACCACGATGCGGCCTTTTTTGCCTGAAATCATCAGGAACGGATCTGTACCGATGAAGGAGTATCTGGCCCACTGAATGCCTCCCTCTACACTTTCGAGCAGGAATGCACGGTCATTATCCGCATAACGACGGAATATACGAATTGGCGTCTCCATATCAGCCAAAATTCGTTTGACAACCGGAATCAGATTATACTCACTTGCCATTTTCAGTACCTGATCAACGTTTGGCGTTATCATCAGATCACGTCCCTTCAGACTATTGTAATTTTTTATAGCTTTATATTGTAACTTTTTGATTGATTTCAAAGGTAGAAGACTGTTATACGACAAAAAACCTCTACCATCAGGTAGAGGTTTGATTTAATAAGCTGTATTCAGGCATGCTGCTTCATAAATAACAAGTCCCTATACTTCCGCTTAAGGATAAATGTCAGGCTACTGATCCATGTTATCACATGGTTTCAGATATTTTTATAGAGAGAACATCATCCTGATAACATCTCCTTCACCATCATCTTGACGAATGCGAAACAACAAGCTGCAATGATGATGTAGAAATCATGTGAAATGTTACTTCATGATATGTGAATAAACAATGTCCTCTTGAACATATCTACTCTCTCTTCCTGTACTTGCCCTTAGCACGACGTACCGTGAATGCGTTGACCGATTTCAGATGCATCGGCTACCAAACACTGGACTCTGCTATATACTCAACTATACTCAGCTGCTCTCAGCTCAATCTCAAGCTCTACTCAACTGTTTCTCACTATACATGATATTTGTCACTTTGACAACCATTGCCGTTCAAAAAACTTATCGTGCAGCCAGATCAGGGCGCAGTGCCTGCGCACCGTTCAGGTATACGTGATGGATCTCGTTCTGCGCTTTGGTTGTATTCACATGCACCATGAAACGGATACACTTCGCCAAGGCCCCTTCTACAGGCACCTCCAGTGCACACATCAGAGGTACAAGCTCCCAGCCATCCAGTTGACGGATCACCTTTGCGGGAAAAGCCGCATCCAGATCTCCGGTCATCGTAATCCATACACTGCAGATGTCTTCCGGCACAATCTTGTTCCGGTCCACAATTTCCTGCAGCAGCACGGCTGTTTCTTTCAAAATCTCTTCTTCATTATTTTGCGTGACTGTCGTCGCCCCGCGGATTCCCCGTGTAACCATTGCTTTATTCTCCCTTCCTGAGAAGCTCGATAACTTCACGCACTGCCGTCACCGGCACATCCTTCACGATTCGGGCTGCTCCAATCCGATCAGGAACAATAAAGACCATATGACCTTCACGGAATTTCTTGTCATGCATCATCGCTTCCATCAAAGCATCCGTACCCAGATGTGCAGGCAGCGTTACCGGAAGGCGGAGTGCACGCAGCATGCGCACCGTATCATCATACAGGCCTGCCGGCGCTCCAAGCTTCTCTCCTAACAGAGCTGAACCAGCCATGCCGATCGAAATCGCTTCTCCGTGCAAAAATTCACCGTATCCGGCAATCGCTTCGATCGCATGTCCGATCGTATGCCCCAGGTTCAAGAGTGCACGTTCACCGTTTTCACGTTCATCATTAGAAACAATCTCTGCTTTGATGCTGCATCCGCGTTCGAGACCGTAGCCGAGTGTGTCCGGATCAAGCGCAAGCAGCCCCTCAGCATGCTCTTCACACCAATGAGCAAATGCTTCGTCACGAATAAGCCCATGTTTGAGCATTTCAGATAAACCTGCTGAAACATCTCTTGGCGGCAAGGATTGCAAGGTATCTACATCATAGAGCACAAGCTCCGGCTGATGAAAAGCACCGATCATATTTTTGGCAAGCGGATGATTCACCGCCACTTTACCTCCAACACTGCTGTCATGAGCAAGAATCGTTGTTGGAATCTGAACAAACTTGACGCCACGCATATATGTAGCAGCCACAAAACCAGCCAGGTCACCGACAACCCCGCCCCCGAGAGCGAGGATCGACGAGCTGCGGTCGAGTTTGCCTTCAATTGCCGCTGTCATCATGTCCTGATATACAGCAAGTGATTTGGAAGTTTCTCCAGCAGGAACGACCGCAGAAACGACGGCGTATCCGGCACTACGCAGTGTCTGCTCCAATGCTGCCAAGTATTTCGGAGCCACATTTTCATCGGTGATGATCATCAGCGGACTTTTTTTGGTCAAGCCATATTGTTCGAAAAATTGGGGAGCTTGAGCCAGCAGACCGCTGCCAATCAGGATCGGATACGAGCGTTCCCCGAGCTGCACTGTCAACTGTCGCATATTAATAGCTCTCCAATTGTGCCTGGTAGCTAGCAACGTTCGCCCGGATCTCCTCCATGGAATCCCCGCCGAATTTCTCAAGGAATGCCTTGGCGATTTCCCATGCAACAACATGCTCCATTACCACGCTGGCTGCCGGCACCGCACAAGCATCGGAACGTTCAACCTGGGCTGAAAAAGCTTCTTTTGTATCAATGTCCACGCTTTGCAGCGGTTTGTACAAGGTTGGAATTGGCTTCATTACGCCGCGCACCACAACCGGCATACCATTGGTCATACCGCCTTCGAATCCGCCCAGACGGTTCGTTGCCCGGTGGTAGCCGCGTTCTTCGGAATACAAAATCTCATCGTGCACCTGTGAACCGCGAATCGTTCCCGCTTCAAAGCCAATCCCGATTTCCACACCTTTAAATGCGTTGATCGACATTACACCCTGAGCGATGCGCGCATCCAGCTTGCGATCATATTGTACGTGACTTCCCAAACCGATAGGCACACCTTCAACGATACATTCGACGATCCCGCCGATGGAGTCACCCTCCTGCTTGATCTGATCAATGTAAGCTTCCATTTTTTTCTCAGTCTCGGCATCTGTCACACGGACCGACGAAGCCTCTGTCACGGCGATCAGTTCGTCAATTGGAAGGTCTTGATATGGTGCTTCAATCTCCCCGATGCGAATAACACGTCCGGCCACTTTAATGCCAAACTCAGCCAGAAACTGTCGTGCAATCGCACCGCATGCCACACGTACTGTTGTCTCGCGTGCACTGGAGCGTTCCAGAACGTTACGCAGATCTTTGAGATTGTACTTCAAGCCGCCGTTCAAATCGGCATGTCCAGGGCGCGGACGGTGCATGCGGCGCTTTTCCTCATCGCTGCCTTCAATCGGCTCAATGTTCATAATATTCTGCCAATGCTTCCAGTCATTATTTTGAACAACGAGCGCTACGGGCGCACCTGTCGTATATCCGTGACGAATTCCGCCAACAAAATTGGCCTGGTCCTTCTCAATCTGCATCCGGCGTCCACGACCATATCCCTTTTGGCGGCGGTGAAGCTGGAAGTTCAATTCTTCAAAATCAATATTCAGGTTACTTGGCAACCCCTCAATAATTGCGGTCAATTGGGGTCCGTGCGTTTCCCCTGCGGTTAAATAACGTAAACTCATAATACGTTCCCCCTTTAAACTGTTAAACTTCACATTGCTAAAATCCCATAATTTCTTTGCTTATTATAGTATAGCTGACCCACTTTGACAAGAAAGCCGACTTTTCTTATGCAAACAACCGCCTGAGTACATCTGCATGTACCTCAGGCGGTTGGTCTTTATGATGCTTTACTTTTTCCGATAGAAAAACGTCTCTGCCGTCTCCAGTCCATATTGACCTGGGGAGAAAATCTGCTCTGTACTGCCTACGAACAGCATACCACCCGGGCGCAAGCTGGCTGCGAATTTGTGATACAACAGATTTTTGGCTTCCTCGGTAAAATAAATCATGACATTCCGGCAGACAATCAGATCATAGCCATCATCAAAGCGGTCCACCAGCAAATTCTGTTTCTTAAAGTTGATTGAACTTTTCAGTTTTTCATCAATTCGATACATCATGCCATCCTGTTTAAAATAACGGCTTGCCGTTTCAGGAGGTACATCTTTGAGCGAACGCTCCATATAACGCCCTTCCTTGGCCTTCGCAAGCGCTCCTTCATCCAGGTCACTTGCCGTAATGGAGCTTTCTCTCAGAATACCCATCGTATCCAGAATCATCGCAATGGTGTAGGGCTCTTCACCTGTAGAGCAAGCAGCACTCCATACCTTGACCTTGCGTTTGGAACCGACCAGTTCTGGTAAAATCTCATCACGCAGCACTTCCCAGCGGTTCGGGTTTCGCCAGAACTCGGATACGTTAATGGTCATGCGATCAAGAAACTCATAAAATAACGCCTTGTCCTTCTGCATCGCATCGAAAAAGACGGCAAACGTATTAAATCCGTTTTTGTTGCGAAGTGTGGTCAGCCGTCTTTTCATCTGGCCTTCCTTGTATTGAGCAAGATCAATGCCTGTGCTCTCTTTCACTTTACGAATGAATCCGGCATAATCCGGGTCTAGTTGTTCTTGCTCCAGCATCGTATATCACCCTTTGGCTAATAATTACAACCAGGCTGCGATGCTCTTCTCATAACTTACCAGCTCGTCAGGACTGAAAAAGTTGGCTGCTTCACGAGTTGCACTTTCCGGCGAGTCTGCCCCGTGAATGAGATTATGCGGTGTATGGCTGGCGAAATCTCCACGAATTGTCCCTGGAGCCGCTTCCTTTACATTCGTCTTTCCAATGACAATACGTGCAAGCGCGACAATATCGTCACCTTCCCATACCATGGCAAATACGGGACCAGACGTAATAAACCGAACCAAATCATCAAAGAAAGGCTTGCCCTCATGCTCGGCATAATGGCGCTTGGCCTGTTCTTGTGTCATCTGTACCAGTTTCCCTGCCACCAGCTTAAATCCTTTGTCTTCCAGACGGCTGATAATACGGCCGATCAAACCACGCTGCACACCATCCGGCTTCACCATCAAAAATGTACGATCCATTGCCAGTTCACTCCTCACTCACGGTTCAAAGTTAATCACTATGTAAACGCAATCCCTTTGATTGTAACATACAACTCCATTTCCTCCCAATGAGGAATTTCACAGACCTATGTTACATGTGAGAAATGATTAAAGAGCAACATGGCACATAACGGTGACCGCCAGTTGCAAACTTCAAACGATAAACGCTGCATAATTAATGTGTACGCTTAACGACAAAATGAGCAATATCACGCAGGTTTTTGGTGGTCTTGATGTTAGGCAGCTGATCGAGAGCATCGAGCGCTTTCTTCATATATCGGTCAGCTAGGGCTTCCGCTTTAGCAATTCCTTGACTTTGGCGAATCATTCCAATTGCATCCGATGCACTGGCCCTTCCGTCCTCATGATGCACACGGGAGATTTCATTGAGCAGCGGCTCACGCAGATGCTCTTCCTCCAGTGCATACAATACGGGGAGTGTAATGTTGCCTTGTTTCATATCACTGCCTGGAGGCTTGCCAAGCTGCTTCTCCGTGCCGACCAGATCGAGTACATCATCTTGAATCTGAAAAGCCATACCGACATTATATCCGTACGTGTACAGCAAGGAAGAAATGTGTGCAGGCGCACGTGTAGCAAGAGCACCGAGCTGGCAGCTAACCGCAATGAGCAGTGCGGTTTTACGACGAATTCGCAGCAGGTAGTTACGCACACTCTGTCCTGTGTTGAAGAAGTCGCGAATCTGCTCCATCTCACCAATCGACATCTGTACCATCGCTTTGGCAAGAATGCGGTGAATGGCTGGATCAGACAGCCCCGCTGTCATCTCCAGGGCTTTGCCATAGATGTAATCCCCAGTGTACATCGCAATGCGATTATCCCATTTTGACTTGACTGTAGGTTTGCCACGGCGTGTCTCTGCGTTATCAATGACATCATCATGAACGAGGGATGCCGAATGTATCAGTTCCAGCGGAACGGCGATGAGCTTCAAGCGCTCAATATCATATGTACCAAACTTGCCGCCTAACAGCACAAAAACAGGCCGCAGCCGTTTCCCGCCTGCCTTGAGCAGATGAAGTGAAGTTTCACTTAACAGCTTTTGTTCACCTTGAACGCTGCGGTACAATTCTTTTTCAATATAATCCATGTCCTTTTTTAACAATCCGAAAATGTCCAATAGTTTCATTCGTTCACCCGTATCCGCGTATTGTCATTCCAAAATTCCATGCTTACCTTCCCCTCCAGCAAACCGGGCCTTGCAGGTTAATCGTTAACCAAGGCTTGCCGTTCCTGCTTGTCTTCTTAAACACCACGACTAGTTCTGAATCATGTAAGTACAGAAGTTGCCGGAGCATGGGTCAAGGCTGTGGTTGCTACATACGGTCATCAGCACTCACCAATACCCCGGGAGACGGGGGATTCTACTGCCAAGAAACAAATCTGCTAAGCTAAACAGACCTGCTGCTTCGCGTATCATCCCCGTTCGTCCGGTTCTCCCCACCTTGCAAACAATTGATGCGGAATACACAAGCTGTCCAGCACTTTCCCCACCAGAAACATGATCAGATCATCCATGGTCTGAGGTTTATAATAAAACGCTGGCATAGCCGGTATCATTCGAACACCAAGGCGTGAGAGCTTCAGCATATTTTCCAGATGAATGGCATGTAAAGGCGTCTCACGCGGTACAAGAATTAACGTTCTGCCCTCTTTCATCATAACGTCAGCAGCACGCGACATCAGATTATCCGAAGTCCCGTTCGCGATCGATGAAAGAGTACCCATGGAGCAAGGCATGATAATCATGCCTTCAGCCAGATACGAGCCGCTTGCAATGGAAGCACCGATGTCACTCACGGGATGATAGACAAGGGCTCCGGCACGATGACCGAATTGCTCCTGTAGCACACTCTCCCGATTCGTTACGTCCCAATCCATTTCTTCTTTTAACACACGCCAGCCTGCATTCGAGATGACCAAATGAACGGTATACTCCAAATCAAGCAGCGTTTCAATCAATCGAATACCATATATACTGCCGCTTGCCCCGGTAATTCCGACAACAAGTCGTTTATTCTCCGGCTGCTGCATCTTTACTTCACCGCCAAATCGATGAGTGTAAATGTAAATACGACCAGACTAAGCACACTGTTCATCGTAAAGAACGCCGTTTGTACACGGCTCATATCGTTAGGAGATACAATATAGTGCTCATATAACAATATTCCGTACGTAATCAACATACCTGCGCCATACCACCAGCTCAGATCAGTCATTAACAGCAGCGCGAGGAAACCGATGGCCGTGATGACATGAAAGAACTTGGCAATCTGCAGCGATTGAACCAGTCCAAAGCGGGACGGAATCGAATGCAGCCCTTCGCCTTGGTCAAACTCCAGATCCTGACATGCATAGATGATATCAAATCCTGCGGTCCAGAATACAATCGTAACGTACAGCACAATCGCTGTCCAATCCATCGTTCCGGTAACCGCAACCCAGCCGCCAAGTGGAGCCAGACCTATCGTCATGCCTAACACCACATGACAAAGCCAGGTAAAACGTTTGGTGTATGAATAGAGCACCAGCATAAATACTGCGATGGGCAGCAGCTGCATAGATAATACGTTAAGATTGGAAGATGCCCAGAACAGCAATATAAACGAAATGATGATGAAAACAATCACTTCACCGTTCTTCAGCAAACCTGCCGGAATAGCTCTCATTGCCGTGCGCGGATTTTTGGCATCGATCGCCTGGTCAATAATCCGGTTTAACCCGAATGCTGCACTCCGTGCACCCACCATGGCGAGCAGCACCCACATAATCTGCATCCAGCTCGGGAACGTATTGTTTACAACCATCGACCCCAGAATGGCGCCCATAAATGCAAAAGGTAAAGCAAAAAGCGTATGTTCAATCTTGATCATTTCTAAAAAAATGCGAATTTTCCTAAACATTCTGATTCTCCTTGGTTCCAATATGCAGTGCCGCGATGCCTCCGGTCAGAGGATAGGCCTGCACCTGCTGCAATCCGGTTTCAACAAAGATGTCTGCCAGTTCCTTTCTTCCCGGGAAAAGTGCCAGAGAGTCCGGCAGCCATTTATACTGCTCATAACGCTTGGCAAATAATTTGGCCATGTTAGGCAGCACATGTTCGAAATAAAAATAATAAATGCCTTTGAACGGCTGCCAGGTCGGTTTGGATAACTCCAGACAAACGACCATACCGCCAGGTTTTACAACACGCTTCATTTCAGATAAAACTTGTCTTAGGTCAGGCACGTTACGCAAGCCGAAACCAATCGTTACATAATCAAACGTATTATCTTCAAACGGCAGTGCCATTGCATTGCCCTGAACCAGCGTAATTTGCTTTGATCGTTTGACAGCATCAATTTTCTTCTGGCCTACTTCGAGCATGTTACTGCTGAAATCCAGCCCGTGCATGTGCCCTGTTTCACTTGCTTCTGCCATCGCAAGGGTCCAGTCACATGTGCCGCAACACAAGTCGAGCCCGGTATCCCCTTTAGACATATTCATCTTTTTCATCGTGAATTTACGCCAGGCTTTATGCCTGCGGAAACTCAGGATATCATTCATAACATCATACTTGCCGGCGATACTCTGAAAAACCGAATGGACAAATTCTTCTTTCGGTTTCGTCTCTCCGCTCCCCATTCGTCTGTCTCCCCCTCAATCTTCCCTAACTGCCACATGTGAAGTCTTTACATAGGACAGGTAAGGATCAAGAATTGCATCGAACTCACGTAAACCTTGGCGCAACCCCTGCTCATCCTGAAGCAAAAGCTGAATGCGTTGTACAGACTCGCGAAGCTTGTCCAGCAATACCTCACTGACACTGTATTTCAGCACCATAACATCCCATGCACGTGCGTTAATTGGTGTCTGGCGTAACTCGTCACGTTCTGAATCGTTACCGTTCTCATACACATGCCAGAATGCATAACTGTCCGTATGCTGCTGCTCATCACGCATCCGGTTCAACTCATCCGCAATCGTTTCACAGATACTAAATTCAGTTAACAGGCTGCTCCATAAAGACTTTTCTTCTTCACGGATCATGTCTGAAAATGAAAGAAACAGCTGCATTCTCAGCTGTACCGTTTCACGCAAATATTCATCAGCCGAAACGAGCAGTTTTTTCATCCGTTCATACAGCGTCATCTTGCGTGCGTTCACTTCAGCAACAGCACCGCTTAACTTACCGATCATCTCAATTTTGCCGGCATGAGCTAACAATTGATAGAAACGGCTGCTCAGATAATCTCCAGCGAGCACATTCAACTGACGTGAACGCATCTCCTGTTCTCTCCGATCGCCGGATATCGTATCGATTCGATCATGCGTATCCATAGCCAACTGAACGAGCGATGTTGCAAGCGAATATAACTCATGATGCACCTTCTCGTCTGTACGGCCCACAAATACCTGTAACAGACGCGCCCGGCTATCCGGAAATGACGGGATTTCCGTATGTTGTCGAATCATGTCGTAATCCGTATATTTCTTTGCTAGTTGGGGTACGCGATATGAATTCATTTTCATCCTCCGAGGCTATGCTTTGTCAAACCATTTATGCACTACAATCTTATATATTATAGCATATGTTTTTCGGACACGCACTGAAACATGCTATTTGATTACCCCTGACTTGTCATTTCAAACTGTTTCCTCCACAGTTCGGTCTGCATCAGATGAAACCAGTCTTTTAATTCCTCCGAGAACACTGCGCTTTTCCAGGTGCGAAGCATGTCGATAGCATACATCGGCCACTCCCCCCGCCGAATATCTGCAGCAAGCAGAAGATGGCGCTTATGCATCCATTCATCCTCGGCCATGACACGAAGCAGCACCTGTTCCACGTTTTCCAGACCCCGGAAGCTCAGATCAACTACAGCAGCCATACTTTCATAGATTTCGGTATACGTTGTATCCGTGCCCTTTACTTTGAGATCAATCGTTAATATGGACTGTTTCCACTCTACTCTGGCAATCGGCGTTGACATATGTAGAGAACGAAGCACATCCACGAGATTGTCATTGGTCAGCTGGACCGGCTGGTGAGTAGCTGTAACAGGCTCTGCCTTTTCCCCGCCCCATGTACGTGTATGCAAGCTCTGAAGGGCCACGAGCAAAATGACCGCCGCAATCGTTGTCAGCATCGATGCAGTCACAATCATTCCCGGTTTCATACGCGCCTCCTCGCCTTTATCTGTTAGTGTAGTCTGTCCGATAAAGGCTCATACCTCATTGTACAATGAAAAAAAGCAGGCTATGCCTGCAATTTTATGGGGTCCATAATCTTTTTATTATTCCGATTCGATCTCCCCGTGCTTTGTAATTAACGTCGCTTTACCACGAATTTTAATAGCAGAGGTGTGTGTTGTGAACTGCGCAATCATCACTTCGCCCTTGTCCAGCTTCTCGGTATGATGAAAACGTGTATCCTGTCCGCGAGTTAGCCCAATCACTTGAACACCATTTTCTTCAGCTTTGATTACGATATAGTCATTGCCCGTAGATTGATCCATCGCGCACGTCTCCTTTTCTAGTATCCTTAGCGTTAATGATGATCAAGATCATTCCATTTGTCAACCAGCCCGCCAGAGGAAATGGAGCGCAAGAAACGGTCATTTCCCGGCCATACTAAAACAAAACAGCCAGGAAAGGAGAATCAACATGAAATACACCCCAGCTCTGCTTACGGACGAGCACGTACAACAGATTCAGGAGATGGAACAGCATCTGTCCATTGTTAGCGGCAAGGAACTGGTATTAATCGCCTACAGTAGTCAGCCGGAGCGTTCGAACGAAATCGTAGACGGTGAGCAGAAGCATGAAAACATCCCCCGTTTATAGCTGTATGACTCTATAGACAAAAGAAAAGGCCGTGAACAAGTCACGGTCTTTTTGTTGACATATGGAATATGTAGAAATCTTATTTAATTCCGTCTTTGAGCGCTTTACCTGGTTTGAACGCAGGAATTTTGCTCGCAGGAATTTCGATTTCTTCACCTGTTTGCGGGTTGCGTCCTTTACGTGCGGAGCGCTCGCGAACTTCGAAGTTCCCAAAACCAACCAATTGTACTTTGTCTCCGTTTTGAAGTGCCTCAGAGATCGCTTCGAATACGGCATCAACCGCTTTCGTTACATCCTTTTTGGACAATTCAGTTGCTTCGGATACGTGTGTAATCAAGTCTGATTTGTTCATTTGTTTTTCACCTCCTGAATCAATGTCCTGAATGTTATACTGTGTTTCCGTTTTATAGGAAAATATACGTTCATACGCAAAAAACGTAAGGACATCCTGAGCGATGAACATGAATCTCCTTCTGCGGTAGACAGTCATTTCCGGCAAATACCGCCAGAAACAACGGGTGTTTCTGGGGTCGAACAAATTTTATACTAATACAGACAGCACACAATTTCAAGTGCGACTGCGGTTTAAAACATAAAATGTAACCGCCAGAGCCAGTACCAGCACTCCGCCTTTGACGATATCATGTGTAAAATACTGCACATTCATCATCGTCAAACCGTTGACCAGCACGCCAATCAGAACCGAACCAATAAACGTACCAATGACATTGGGTTTGCCTGCACCAAAAACGGAGAAGCCTACAAACACGGCTGCCACGGATTCCATTAACAACGGGGAACCCGCATCAATTTGGCCAGATCCAACCTTGGACGCGTAGATAATACCCCCGATTGCCGCAAAGATACCTGCTGCTACATAGGCAAGGGTACGCACCTTTTTCACCTTGATTCCAGAGAGTCTTGCCGCCTCCTCGTTACCGCCTGTGATATACATCTGCCGACCATATTTGGTATACGTCAAAAAGATATGAACCGCCGCTACCGTAATCAGCAGCAAAATAACCGAGATCGGCATACCTAGCCATTTCCCTTGTCCAATCAGCAGAAACGTCGGGTCCATCTCGCCGGCAGCCTTGCTACCATCCGGGAACTGCATATGGTTGTAGATGGTATACCCTTGAGCATAGGTTTTGTGAATCCCCCCGATGATGTACATCGTTGCCAGCGTTGCCAGCAGGTCGGGAATACGCAGTTTAACAATAAGCAGCGCATTCAGCAGACCAATAACAGCCCCAATAACCAATGGCACAATAATTACAACAGCCAGCGGCTGCTGGTACCAGATCATTAGCGATGCTGTAACTACCGTTGTCAGAGACACGGTCGCTCCAACGGAGAGATCGAAACCATCCACGATAAGAGACAACGTCACACCAATCGCCACGAACGTAACGATCGAGATCGAACCCAAAATGTCTGTCAGGTTACTGTAGGTAAAAAAATATGGTAGCTTGATCCCAAAAAATGCGATAACCCCTATAATGACAACAATCGCGCCATATCGAAACGCAAAATCCATTGATTTATCCTTCATGCTTCCACCTCATGTCCACCGCTTGCATAATATAGCAGCTGTTCTTGGCTTGTCTCGCCACGTTTGAACTCCTTTACAACAACGCCTTCACACATCACCGCAATACGGTCCCCGATTCCCAAACCTTCATCCAGTTCACAGGTGAAATAGATGACGGCCTTACCTGCGAGAGCCAATTCATTGATAATGCGGAAAATGTCGCTTTTCGCCCCGATATCTACACCTTTTGTAGGTTCGTCGAAAATAAAAACATCCGCTCCGGTTTCCAGCCATTTGCCGATCGCAACCTTCTGCTGATTGCCACCGCTCAAGTACTTCACTTCCTGTTTCACAGAAGAGGCTTTAATGCCCAGCTGACTTACGAGTGAATCCGCATGCTGGCGTTCACGCTTGCGATTGACGAATCCAAATGTGCTGAGGCGGGAAAGCAAAGGCAAACTCAAATTCCGTTCTACATTTTCGTGAATCAATATGCCCTGCTTGCGGCGTTCCTCCGGCACAGAAACGATGCCCAAAGCAGCAGCATCCGCAGGCTGGGACAAGCGCACAGAACGGTTCTTCAGCCGAATCTCTCCTGCTTCCAGCGGGTCTGCCCCTATCAACAGGCGGGAGCATTCCGTCTTCCCCGCACCTACAAGTCCTACGACCGCAAGCACTTCACCCCGATGTACCTGAAGATTAACCCCCTTGACCTTGACACCCCGGCGCAGTCCGCGCGCTTCCAGCAGTAATTCACCCACCGGAGCTTCCGTCTTCGGAAACTCCTCTTCAAACGGCTTGCCCAGCATCTGTGTTACCAGATCATTGATCGTCAGTTCGCTCGTCTTTCCTGTAAATACATGACTACCATCCCTCATGACTGTAACCCGGTCACAATGACTCATCACTTCCGTAAGGCGATGTGTAATGAAAATACAGGCTACCCCTCGATCCGTCAAAAGATGTACGATGCGAAAAAAAGCATCGGTCTCTTCCTGACTCAAGGGTGCTGTGGGCTCATCAAAAATAATGACCTTGGCGTCCTGAATCAGGATGCGGGCAAGCAGAATCATCTGCTTTTCGGCCAGCGTAAGATCCGCGACCTTGCGATGAATGTTTATGCTGTCAGCACCCAGCTGCTGTAATGCTTCCTTGGCACGCTGCTGCAGCGCTCTCGGACTCTTCCACCAGCCACCGTCAGCGGAAGCGAGCTGATCCAGCATAATATTCTCGGCAGCAGTCAGTTGCGGCACAAGCGCAGCATCCACCTCCTGATACACGCAGTGAATGCCGCTGGCCTTTGCCTCTCGCGGTGAGCCAAGCTGGAGCTTATAGCCATTCAGACGAATTGCCCCCTCATCCAGTTGATACGCTCCCGACAATATTTTCATCAATGTGCTTTTGCCAGCTCCGTTAGCTCCTAACAGCGCATGAATCTCTCCACCCCTGACAGAGAAATGTACGTCCTTCAATGCAGGTACGCCTGAAAACTGTTTAGAAATATGCTCCATGTCCAGCGATATCGGGTCCTTTGTCATGATGTTGCCTCCCATCTGCTGTAATGCCTGTGTATTGAAAAAGCGCACCTTCCGGCGCGCCCATAACGCAATTTACTTCGCAGTAATGCCGTATTCGCTCATCCAGTCCTTGATCCCCTGTGTACTGCCGCCCCAGCCTTTGACATATTCGGACAGCTCTGACGTCGAGATTTGTTTGTCAGGCAAAGCCTCACGCTGCACATACACCGGGTTAAGCACTACGGAATCTTCAGTCTGGTCTCCATTCAGCTTCTGGTATGCATACCGTACCTGAACACGTCCAATATCAGTCGGATCTACAGCGGCGGAAGCAACCCAAGGATTTTTCGGGTCCTGAATCATTTGCAAATCCTCGTCACTCATATCAATACCGTATACCTTGATTTCATCACGGCCCGCTTGTTGAATGGCGCGTGCTGCACCTTTGGCGAATTCATCCCATGCTGCCCATACAGCTGTAATTTCACCCTTTGGATATTGCTTCAGAATCGCTTCCATTTTCGCTTGAGTATCCAGAGCTGGGTTCTGAGCAGAACCAAATGCTGCAATTTCCTTAATTTCCGGATTGGCTTTCAGGAAAGCACCGTAAGCAAGCTGACGACGTTCCATTGGCGCAAAACCGGCTACCCACACTTTAACGATGTTGCCTTTGCCGTTAATATCTTTTTTCATCTGCTCCAGCGTCAGCTCGGCCATTTTCTGGTCGTCCTGAGACAACACTGTAGCTCCCGGCACACTGATGTCTGCATCGAATACAACAACCGGGATCTTTTGCTCTACCGCTTTTTGCACACCCGGTTCCAGAAGCGAATCACCGTGATCCGTCAAAATCACATCGAATTTCTGGTTAATGGCACTGTCAAGCAAAGACACCATTTTGGCTTTATCGTTGTCTGCGACAAAAGTGGTAAGTTCACCACCGAATTTGGCAATTTCCTCTTTCACTCCTTGCACGTACTGCTGTGAAAAGGTTCCTGTATTGAACTCCATAATCAGCGCCACCCGTTTACCGCTTAAAGGTCCTGTTACAGCTTCCGTTTTAGGCGTTTCCCCTGCATCGCCCGTTGCCGAAGATGTTGCGGGTTCCTTTTTGATTCCGCATGCGGATAATGCCAATGTAAATACCAGTAATACGCTCAGCCATAACCATTTTGAACTTGTTTTTCTCATGTCGGTTTCCCCCTGTTTCGCTCTCTGTGACTTCAATCACAATTGTTGAATATTAATATAACGACTAATCCCCAGTATGTAAATATGTTTTAATGATTTAAAGCTGAAACTTGCTAAGTTTTTTTAAAAACATGCTTCTTTCTACCCATTTCATCCAGTATTAAGAAAAAAGAGACAGAAAAAGACCATGAGGTTATGCCTCATGGTCTTTTGGAAAATTAAAGGATGATGGCGATCAAACCGCCTGAACCTTCGTTAATAATTCGTCCCAGCGTCTCCTGCAATTTATATCTGGCATTGTCCGGCATCATGGCAATTTTGCCCTGAATGCCTTCACGCACAATGGAGTGCAGTGAACGGCCAAACATATCTGAATCCCATACCTTGATCGGATCGTTCTCGAAGTCCTGCATGAGATATCTGACCAGTTCCTCGCTCTGCTTCTCTGTTCCGATAATCGGTGCAAATTCTGACTCCACATCCACACGAATCATATGAATGGATGGCGCCGTTGCTTTCAGACGAACACCAAATTTGGTTCCCTGACGGATCAGTTCAGGTTCATCCAGTGCCATCTCGGCCAGGGATGGAGCTGCTATGCCATAACCCGTCGTTTTGACCATCTCAAGCGCCTCCGCAAAGCGGTCATATTCTCTCTTCGCATGAGAGAATTCCTGCATCAGCTGCAGCAGATGGTCTTTGCCCCGGATTTCGATCCCAACGACCTCTACGAGAATCTGATCATACAGTTCATCCGGCGCATAGAGATCAATCTCTGCTACACCCTGCCCCATATTCATGCCGCTGAGACCCGCACGGTCAATGAACTCGTATTCCATGAACTGTGACACGACCCGATCTACGTCACGCAGTCTGCGAATATCTTTTACCGTATCCCGTACCGAATTTTCATAGTTGCTGCGAAGCCAGTGTGTATCATTCAGCACCATGACCCAGCTCGGCAGGTTGACATTCACTTCATGTACAGGGAACTCATACAGCACCTCACGAAGCACACCTGTAACATCATCTTCTGTCATGGTGGCAGCGCTTAGCGTCATTACCGGAATGTCATATTTCGCTGCCAGCTCGCTCCGGAGCTGCAAAGCTTCTTCACTGCGAGGACGTGTAGAGTTGATTACCAGTACAAACGGTTTGCCCACTTCCTTCAGCTCGGCGATGACTCGCTCTTCAGACTCCACATAGGAACTGCGGGCAATTTCGGCAATTGTGCCGTCTGTTGTAACCACAACCCCCAGTGTCGAGTGCTCTTGTATCACTTTCCGTGTACCAATCTCGGCCGCCTCCTGAAACGGAATCGGCTCTTCGAACCATGGCGTAGAGATCATGCGTGGACCATTTTCATCCTCGTAGCCCTTCGCACCCTCCACAGCGTATCCTACACAATCCACCAAACGTACATTAACATCGAGCCCTTCAGCCACTTTGATCTGGACTGCGTTATTCGGCACGAATTTCGGCTCGGTGGTCATAATCGTTTTGCCTGCTGCACTCTGTGGAAGTTCATCCACTGCACGGGCACGATCAGCCTCGCTTGTGATGTTTGGCAGTACGATCGTTTCCATGAATCGTTTAATAAATGTTGATTTCCCCGTCCGGACTGCGCCGACAACCCCGAGATAGATATCCCCTCCGGTCCGCTCAGCTATGTCCTTAAAAATGTCCACTTTCTCCAATGAAATCCCCTCCTTAAATTACTCCGAAGGAAAAATGCTAAAGAGCATCCGCTTCGTTTTTTCAATCAGAAGACTGAAATCCCTGCAACGGTAGAGCCGCCTTTGTGAGTGCCCGGAAGTCGTCCGCCGCCGAACGTTGCATTCTGATGAAACCGGCGAGAGCGGCGTTAACTCGTACATGCAATTGGACTAGTATCATCTTATGTATCCGTATGCGGCAATATGACGTGTTTTTTTGTTTTTTTATCTCATGATGATGACATTCAGAACATCCCCCGATCCCGGACTGCGCGTCTTTATTTCAATCTACTTTATGAGAAAGGCCTTTCGTTTATGACACCTCTCTCCAGTGCCGCTGTTTTGGAACGAAAAAAAAAGACATCCCGTCGTTTACGGAATGCCCCTCTTTACGGTTCGTTCTATCGTGGTTTTAATCTGCCTGTGGGACAGGGGTATTGTTCTGCAGCGTATAAGGAAGTGATTTGACAGGCACAAAAAACGAATGGGCCAAGAGATGCTCACGTAAATCTGAAGCAAACTTGTCCTTGGATGCACCGTCTGCCTTTTCCAAGGCCTGCATAATATCAAAAGCATAATCTACGTAGACCGTACCTTCGGCGTCCATTATAAAAGGCAGCTCCTGACCTGAATACACACTATTCAATGTAACTGCTGGAGCCCCTGCCTGCGCGGCCATTTTCATATCCACCGCAACCAATCCAGGATACAGCTCTTCACCTGCAGGCAGCTTCTGATTATGTACGGATTGATACTGCTTCACCATGCGCTGTACATCATTTACCTTCTGTACCGTCTGTAAATCCATCACCTTTACCGTCGGTTCAACCTCTTCGTTCTGCACCAAAAAGTAAGCGCTACCGCCATTCTCAAAAGCAGTCCCTGGTATGTCGTCAAGATAGCCAAGCTGTTTCAGTTTGGGCAGATCGATTCTGAACTTTTCATATTTCGGCGTATCGGCATCTGCATTAAGAATGGGCAGTACGCTCTGATCCTTCTGAAACGCATCTATTGCGCTCTGAATGCGGTTCACGCTTTCGCGATACGCTGTTTTGGGATCTGTGTTGTGCTGAGCCTGATACAAGCAGCCACTCGTTGTCATGACAAGCAGCATCAGCAGGAGCATACCTAACAACCGCTGCACCAGGCTTCTGCTTTTTGTTATTCGGCCTGACTTACTTCCATTAGTCATCATCTGTATCCCCCTCAAAACATATAACACATTAATATGAGCCATTTCTGCCCCCTGCCATCATACAAACCAGTCGTCATCCTGCTCTTGCTGCTGCCGTTCAAGCTGCTTGCGTATCGCGGCTTTGAGCGGGTCTTCAGGAACATGCACAGACAACGAACCACGCACTTTAGCCTGACATGAAAGTCTTGTTCCAGACTCAAGCAGCCGTCCCAGCTTGCGTTTCTCAGCGTCCGTGGGAGACAGTAAAGCCTTCAGCTCGTCCTGCTCCACCCCTACCTTACACATCAAGCATGCTGCTTTACCATCGCATCGGGTCGTAATCCGCACACCTGCGCGTCGTGCCGCATGCAACAGGGTCGTTCCTGGCTGGACCTTGATCGATTTGTTCATGGGTAAAAATGTAACAACCTCTTGCATTATTGATCCTCCCCGGCTTCTTCCGACCAAGCAAAGCCTACCAGTTCCTCCACTTCCGATCTGAAGCGAGGTGTCCATACGTTATGACGACTTAGTTCAATCATTACAGGCTGATGAATCTCTGGCTCTCGACGCATTACTAAAGAGATCGGTACATACCGATCTTCACGTCCACGAAGCAGATTAAATAACAGTTCATGTGCCAGCGGCATAAGTCCCAGCCGGTAATCATGAACTTTAGCTTCAGCTGCATGAGGAGCAAGCACCTGCTCGATTTGCGTGCGATACCAGCTTTGGCGGGCCCATATCTCAAACCCGCCTACCAGTTCGAGTGAGCATTCACCCACCTGATAGTGACTTAGCAATGAAGCATACGGACCTGTTGTGTCCACTACAGGCTCGTCCAGTCTTCTCCCCGGAGCATGGTGATGCAGTGCTTTAGCCGCAGCAATATCTGCGTATACATCAATATCCCTTGGCGCTTGACTCAGCTGCACGCCTTGAAGAAGCAAGCTGCAGCTGCCTCCCAGCAGCCATGTATGCGGTTGACCGTGCCAGGCTTTGGCCATCTCCAGCAATGCCGAATGTAATTCCGGGTAACGCTCCGTCCAGCCCGGCTTCTCATTTTGCCCCACAGGCACACACTCCTCTCATCCGTCTTATCCTTATGTCCGTTCATTAGATGCGCTTATGCGGATGTTCTCTCTCCCGAAAGGGAAATCAAGTCAGAGAAGCGATCCCACCAAAAAAACCGATGAGCATAATTAAAAATGCAATAATCGAAAGGATGCCTCGCACGAGCCCTTTTGTTTTGGCACGAGCAAATGTAATCAGAAATACAGATAACCCCATAATGAGGATGGCAACCAATGACAGCCACATCTTGTCCATAGCGCTCATAAACCAACAGTCTCCCCTTCAAGTCCGATATTCATCACTGACAATGTGACAATTGCAATTATTATAACATGAAATCATGCGGTTTTTTCCAATAAAAAGACAAAAAGCAAGTCAGCAGCCGCTGACTCACTTTTCGTTACCTCATTGCCCACTACTCGGAGCAGGTATGATCTATTATTTTTTTATCATCATTTTCATCAACGATTCCATATTGCTTGGATTCAGCCCGCTTTTCTTGACTGCACTCACAATATCCTGAACCGTATCCTCAGATACCGGTATTTTCGCCATGGCGGATACTTGTTTGATCAATTGGCGCAGCTGAGCCTCGTTCTGCATCGTTGTTGGTTTCACTGTGCTCGCCAGCTTTTTGACAGCACCTTCCGTGATGGTTTTACCTGTTTTTTTGTTAATGGCCTTCAGCGCTTCTTTCGAGATGTTGTTACCCATTCGTCTCCCCTCCTCCGGCAATACTCATGTGTATCATATGAGTCTGGTGCGGAAAAGGTGAATAAGCTTCATCACTTCATACTAGGCTGACAACACGCTGAATTGATGAACTCAGGAATGCCATTGTTCCCAGGTTTCCAGCTTCATCACTTCCATCTCGGTTTTCGGATCGCGGCCCATCAAGGCCTCAACCGCATCCCTTGGCTGTCTGTTCTGGAATAATACATGATACAGTTGATCCGCAATCGGCATCTGCACCCCATATTTCTGAGCAATAAAATAGGCGGCCTGCGTTGTTCGAATCCCTTCGACAACCATGCCCATGGATTGCAATACATCGTCAAGCTTATGACCCTGTCCCAGCATGGAACCCGCTCTCCAGTTCCGACTATGCTGACTTGTCGCGGTAACAACCAGATCCCCGATGCCAGCAAGTCCTGAGAAGGTTAATGGATTCGCTCCCATCTCAACACCGATGCGTGTAATCTCGGCAAGGCCACGGGTTAACAGAGCTGCCTTGGCATTATCTCCGAATTGAAGTCCGTCTGACATGCCCGCCCCAAGCGCAATAATGTTTTTGAAAGCTCCCGCCAGTTCAACGCCGAGCATATCACGGTTCGTATACACACGAAAATAGGCATTCATAAACAATCCCTGAACTGCCTCAGCAGACTCCTTATCAAGGGCAGCCACAACAACCGTTGTTGGACAGCGCTTTACCACTTCCTCCGCGTGACTCGGACCTGACAATACAACGACCTTACCTTCTTCACATTCCAGTTCTTCCGAGATGACGGTAGACATGCGTTTCAGACTCTCCGTCTCAAAGCCTTTGGTTGCATGAATAATGAGCATCTCCGGTTTGTAGAAAGGTCTGAACTGATGCACGACCGCACGCATTGCAGATGAAGGCGCAACAATTAACACCGCCGCTGCATCTGCAACCGCTGCTTCCATATCACTGGTTGCCCGAATGCGGGGAGACAGCTCCGCACCAGGAAGGTAACGTGTATTGGTATGCTGTGTATTGATCTCGGCGGCTTGTTCTTCACTGCGTGTCCACATGACCACGTCCAGTTCATTTGCAGCCAGTACACTGGCCAGGGCTGTTCCCCAACTGCCGGCAACTAATACAGCAACTTTTTTAGACAACGCGTTTTCCCCCTCCAGGGTTCTTTGATCCCAATTTATTTTCCTGTCCTTTGGCGAGCTTCACAATGTTCGTGCGATGTCTCCAGAAGGCAAACAGACAAATAATCAGACTGCCCCAGAAAATACTCATTGAATATCCGGGCAAAATCAAGATGAAAACAGGAGTTAATGCAACGAAAATCAAGGAGCCAAGCGATACGTAACGTGTCAGAACAATCGACAAAATCGCAATGACTCCTGCGCAAAGCGCAGGCAAAAAGGCAAGGCTTACCATCACACCGATTGCTGTAGCAATGCCTTTTCCTCCACGGAAGTTAAAATAGAGCGGCCAGTTGTGACCTGCAATCGCAGCAATACCGCTGAATGCAGCAATCCACGGTGAGCCTGCGCTCAACCATAAGCCAATCCATACTGCAGCAATACCTTTGATTACATCCAGCAGCAGCACCGCAATAGCAGGCCCTTTACCCAGAATACGCAAGGTATTCGTGGCTCCGGCATTGCCGCTCCCGTGCTGACGTATATCAATCCCCCGTATTGCTTTTGCAAGAAGAACACTAAAGCTGATTGAACCGAGCAGATAGCTCAGCACAATCGCAGCGATTGGTAAAATCACAAACTTCTCCCCTAACCTTCGTCGGACTTCCTCCGAGTAAATATACGAATTGGCGTGCCTTCGAAATCAAACGCTGCTCGGATTTTGTTCTCCAGATAACGCTCGTACGAGAAGTGCATCAATTCAGGGTCGTTCACAAAAATGACCATAGTCGGCGGTTTAACCGCAACCTGAGTCACATAGTTAATTCTCATTCTCCGCCCTTTATCCGTTGGCGGTGGATTAATGGCAACCGCATCAGACACGACATCGTTCAGCAGGTGAGTCTGAACGCGCAACGAGTGCTGTTCTGCTACACGCTGTACCACAGGCAGCAATTTTTGTAAGCGTTGTTTTGTGAGAGCGGACAAAAAGACAATCGGAGCGTACGTCATAAAGAGGAAGTGGTCCCGAATTTTCGTCTCAAATTCTTTCATCGTTTTATCCGTCTTATCTACGATATCCCATTTGTTCACCACGAACAATGACGCTTTGCCCGCTTCAAACGCATAACCTGCAATATGCTTGTCCTGCTCAATGATGCCTTCTTCGCCATTAATGACGATGAGCACAACATCAGCACGTTCAATGGCACGCATTGCACGCATCACGCTGTATTTCTCCGTTGTTTCATATACTTTACCGCGCTTACGCATACCAGCTGTATCAATCAGCACATAACGCTGCCCGTCTTTTTCAAAAGGAGTGTCAATCGCATCACGGGTTGTTCCGGCTACGTCGCTGACAATTACACGTTCCTCTCCCAGAATCGCGTTCACCAGTGAAGATTTACCGACATTAGGTCGTCCGATCAGAGCTACACGAATGACATCCTCATCGTATGTCTCTTCCTCTAGTTCAGGTAATTTCTCCACAATGGCATCAAGCAAATCACCAATACCTGTACCGTGACTACCGGATACCCCAATCGGATCGCCAAAACCGAAGCCATAGAACTCATAAATCAGCTCACTGCGTCCAATATTATCCACTTTGTTCACGGCCACAACGATTGGTTTGCCTGAGCGATAAAGCATCTCTGCAACTTCCTCATCAGACTGCGTAATGCCTGCTTTGGCATCACACATAAATACAATCACATCCGCCTCTTCGATCGCTAGTTCCGCTTGCATACGGATGGATTTCATAATGACGTCTTCACCGTCAATTTCGATACCGCCTGTATCAATAATGCTGAATGCTTTACCGTTCCATTCACCGATTCCGTAGATCCGGTCGCGGGTAATGCCCGGTTTGTCTTCCACAATGGCCAGTCTGTCGCCGATAATTCGATTGAAAATGGTGGATTTACCCACGTTCGGTCGGCCGACAATTGCCACAACTGGTCTTGCCATACATTCCACTCCTCCTGTCCATACTTACGTTTCTCATCATAGCAAAAAAGCTATGTCTTGGCTAACGTTTCGTGGCAAAAATCTCGCAATAACAACAATCGGCGAACCCGCTAGGGCTCGCCGATCTTGCTTTTATTGTCAGCAAAATATGCAGTATATAACTAAGAACCATGCATGTATAACTTATTTGAATTTGCTGAGTTTGTCGCCAAACAGTTCGCCGAGCGTAGTGCTCATACCTTGATTGTTCAAGGACACGTTAGGGTTGTTGATTTCTTCACGCGGCGCGTTGTTTCTTGCTGGTCTTTCTGCTTTTTGCGGTTGAGCAGGAGCTTCTTCTGTTTCCTTGATGCTCAGGCTTACACGCTGTTCAGCAGGGTTCATGTCCAGAATTTTAACTTGAACCTCTTGACCTTCTTTCAGCACTTCATGCGGAGTGCCAATGTGTTTGTGGGAGATTTGCGAGATGTGCACAAGTCCCTCAACACCAGGAGCAATTTCAACGAATGCTCCGAAGTCAACCAGACGTTTAACAACACCTGTTACGATGTCGCTTGTGTTGAATTTGTCGCCAGCTGTTTCCCAAGGTCCTGGTTGTACAGCTTTCATGCTCAGGCTGATTTTTCCTTTTTCAGGGTCAACTTTCAGCACTTTAACGTTAACTTTGTCACCTTCAGACAATACGTCAGATGGTTTGTCAACGTGAGTCCAAGCAAGCTCGGATACGTGAACCAAACCGTCAACTCCGCCTACATCAACGAATGCACCAAATTGAGTCAAACGTTGAACAGTACCTTCGATCACTTGGCCTTCTTGCAAACCAGCCATAACTTGTGCTTTGTTTGCTTCGAATTCTTGATCCAGAACGTCTTTTTGGGAAAGGATCACTTTGTTGTTCTCACGATCGATCTCTTTCACTTTAACACGCAATGTGCGTCCTTTGTAGTCGCTGAAATCTTCAACGAAATGACGCTCAACCATAGAAGCCGGAATAAATCCACGAACGCCAACATCTGCAACCAGACCGCCTTTAACAACGTCGCCTACAACAACTTCGAAGACATCTTGATCTTCAAAGTGCTTTTGCAGTTGCTCCCAAGCGTTCTCACTGTCAATTGCACGTTTGGACAGAACGAGTTTTTCTTTCTCGTCGTCGATGCTAAGAACTTTAGCTTCAACTTCTTGTCCAACTTCTACTGCATCAGACGCGCTGCCAACGTGAAGCGAAGACAGTTCGCGAATTGGAATAACACCGTCATATTTATATCCAATGCTTACATAAGCTTGGTTATCTTCCAATTTGACGATGGTTCCTTTTACAGTATCTCCTTTTTTCAAGGAAACGAATTGATCCAACTCATCTTGGGTTGCTTCTTGATTTTTCATTTCTTCCGACATGTCAAATACCCTCCTCAATTCAAAAACCCCATTATATTCAAACCTGCCTTGGCAGAGTTCAAAACACTTTCATGCGAATGCATTTGTTATAGCTTCCCACAAAAATATGGAAACATGCATTCATTACAGACAGCCTTATTTGCTCGGCACGCCTGTTTTCACCATTTCATTAATTTTGGACATAATCTTCTCGGTAGCTCGCTCCAGAGCATCTCCAGATGGATCTTCCTTGAACTCGTCCAGATTAACCGGTGCACCATATACTACTTTCATCTTACGAAATAACTTGTAGTTACCGATAATAGCAGTAGGGATGACCGTAGCACCGCTGCGGAGAGCAAAGCTCGCTGCTCCTTTTTTGCCAATTCCTCCATCATTGTGACGGCTTCCCGCAGGGAAAATACCGAGCACTTCACCACCTCGCAGAATGTTGAGTGAGGTTTTGATGGATTCCTTGCTGACGCCTCCTCGTTTCACGGGGAAAGCACCTACAGCCTTGATGATTGGCCCCAGTACCGGAACATCAAACAGTTCGCTTTTAGCCATAAATCTCACTTGACGGCGAATCTTGATGCCAACGGTTGGCGGATCAAAGTTACTGATATGATTGGAGCATAGAAGTACGCCGCCGTCTTTCGGAATGTTCTCCCGTCCAACTGCCTCCAGGCGAAAAAGAATGGTGTACAAGATCCGCAGTACTGTTTTGCAAAACGTGTAAATCATAGACCGCCCTCTCCTCTGACCATTGTGCAATAAGATACGATTTTGTCAACCACTTCATGGATGTTCATCTCCGTTGTATCCAGAACGATAGCGTCCTCTGCACAACGCAACGGGGAAACCTCCCTGTTCTCATCCAGCTTGTCACGGGTGGCAATGTCTCGTTCCAACTGCTCCAACGTCAGACCATCGGATGGCTCCAGTTCTTTGAAGCGGCGAAGCGCACGCTCCTCCACACTGGCTGTCATGAAAATTTTCACTTCCGCATCGGGCAGTACTGTTGTTCCGATATCGCGTCCATCCATTACGACGCCCTTGCGCAAAGCCATTTGCCGCTGAATATCCACTAACTGCGTACGCAGCCCCTCGATTTGCGCATATCGAGACACGATTCCCGTTACTTCACGGGAACGGATTTCCGAGGTTACATCCTCCCCATTACAGAACACTTTCTGTCCACCCCGACCCGGCTGTAAATCAATAACCAAATCCTGAGCTTCCTGAAGTACCTGAGTCATATCATCCGGAGAAATATCTTTCCGAAGCATATGCAAGGATACTGCACGGTACATTGCGCCTGTATCGACATAAATGTAACCGAGTGCTTCTGCAACCAATCGGGCTACCGTGCTTTTTCCGGCACCAGCAGGTCCGTCAATTGCAACGTTCATTTTCCCGTTTTCTGATGTGTTCTGGCTTGTCAACGGGGCATTCCTCCTCAAACGATAAACCTCAATAAAAAAACAGGCATTGCCTGTCATCGTGAAAATTATACCACACTCTACACATGGATGCAAAAACAGACAAATCACCCAACCCGATCTGCGTTTGTGCTTTGCAAATGAATCGGGGTGCCTTCAAGGCGATCAATCGATGTCATTATTTTCTTCAAACCTGGTACGAGCAGCAGGAGCTGGCACAGCAGGGCAAGGAGCAGAAGGAATGCAACGAGACGCAGCACTCTTCGCTCCATTCGTTTGGAGAACAGAATGTAGAGCCGTTCAAATCTCCGGGAAGCAAAACGTTTGTTCATTGGAAGCAAGCTCCTTTTTTGGTGGAGGTCATCTCCGTTTTTGCCTTACGTTGCCCTGGAGAAACTCGCTTTATGCTCGCTTGCAATTGCTGACAGGTTTTATTTTATTTATTTCATGCGATAGTCCAACTGCCGTTCAAAACAAAATTTAATCACTTTCTGACGTTCGGAATCCATAATTTGCGAAAATTTCAGCATAGCCAGATCACGGCCCGATTCCAGCTTTTTGATACGAACCACCTCGGCCTCGAACTGAACATGGTCAATTCCACCATTACGATAAGGCACCAGCAGCCAGCATTTCAACTTCTGCCCTTCCTTGATTTTGAATTCTGGCTCGCAGTAAATGGACAGGCCCCCACCGCCGATATCTTCAGTCAGCATTACTGCACGGGAAAGATCCTCGCTCTGAACGGCCAGCTCAAGGCTGGCATGCACTCGCAGAAAGCTGCGACGCTGAATTTTTGAGATTTCTTCAAGCAGCGGTTTCCTGATGCGAACAAGTCGAATGACATCCTCCTCAAACCCGGTAACATACGTATTGAAATAATGGCGGACACCGCTCTCATTTATGTAAGATATGGACAGTTCTTCTCCGAAAAAAAGTTTCTTCAACCGGCTGTTGCCCTGCTGCATCGGGACTTCAATCAAAAAACTGTTGTCATCCGTGTCCGCGATGCGTGACTTGTATTCTTTATGTTCTTCTTTTTCATCAGCCGATGCGATCTGAATGTATAACACTTCGTTTATTTTAGGAAACAATCGGTTCACCGCCACTTATGTATTTATCTTCTTAATTGCAAGCATTATTATATCATGACCGATCTTACATGGAACAAGAAAAAAACAGGCCAGCTGACTGACCTGTTTTCAAAACCCCTTATGATGCTTTAGTAAATTGCGTTCACCTGATGCTTTAGGAAGTTGCGTTTACCGGTTTAATCTCTTCCACAGCTTCTTCCATTCCGGTATTTGCATTAATGTAGATCCGGTAACGCGAACCGTTAATTCGTCCACCAAACTCATGACATAACACTTCTTTGCCATATTCATTCTCAATTAACGATTTACGCGCATAATTTTCTTTGAAGTCGGGATTCAGCTTTTGGCGTGCTTGCTCAGCTGTAAGACTTGCTTTTGGAATCTGGCGTTTAGCGTTATGCTCATACACATAATCACTTGCCTCGAAGCCCGTTACCTCACCTGTATCCAGACCTACACGAACGGACATTTTCTCAGGATAAATGAGTGTATCCCCTTGTTTTCGCACATACGTAAGGTTTCCGAGATTGCCAAATTCATCGTAATTGACAGCCTGCATATTTTTATACCCTTTATTCACCAGAAATTGATCTGCATGCTTCATTGCCTGTTGTCTGGAAACCTTTTTAGCACCTACCGGCCGGGTGTCACTGTATGAGATAAGCATTCCACCGTTTCGGGTGAAATCCATCATCAATTTTCCGTTTCTCGCATGCACAGCAGTCGCTGTATACGATTCCCAGTCGGTTCCCTTCCCGTTCTCTTGAATCTGAATTTTACCGGTTTCCATATCCGCAAATTTGGCTGCTTTCGCCTGAATTTGTTCTTTAGATACAGGAAGCCCGCTCAGCTTTTTCACAGATCGTTTGGCAAAAACATTGGATACCGACGGACCCCAATCAAGCTCAGGGTATTCCTGCACCTTTTTGTTCATTGTACGGAAGCCATCCACGATTGAATTATCGCTTGTCTGCTCCTGCGTGGCCATAGCCGTTTCAGCATCCATCCAGCGCAGCCGGTCTGACAGCACTTTTTGCTGTACTTGCTTCAGGTTTTTCGTAATTTCCGAAGAATTTTGATACAGCGTCTTCAGATTGCCTACTTCCTTTTCACTAAGAGGTTCTTTCGTTAAGTCACGCATGGAAGCATGATACGCAAATTTCGAAATGCGAGAGAGAAACTCTTCCGTTTCGTTAAAAGGCAGCATCGTCAGCGGCAACTGGTTAATTTCATTTTGTGCTTCACTGGTGAGCCTCCAGACATTCATAAGCCCTTTACGATGCATGCCTTGTGAAGTTGCATGCACCGCAAGTGTATTGCCAATCTCCGAATGCAATTTGTCCATATGAAACGAGAGATCGTGAAACGCACGCTGGTACTGGTTCTCCGCTTTAATCAGTATCGCATTTTTTTCCTGATTCTCCTGATACCCCCACACAAGTGCGCCGATCAGGAGAACTGCAAATATCGGAAACATTACTGAACTTAGTCGTTTGTACACGGTAGATTCTCCTTTCTTCTAAACCACTGCCTTTATTGTGGATCGAAGAAAGAGCTCTTATGCATGCGATTTCCAGTCAGAACGAATTTTGACTTGTAATAGCATGGCTCAGGCCCACTCGACGCTAACCCTGTTTAGTTCAGTTGAAACCCGGTGATCATACCTTCTTCTTCAATCTCAAACTGGTCCTTGTTATCGCAAAGACACTGCTTGAAGCCTGTTTCAATCCGATTTCGTTCCTTCTTGCCTCTCAGCGTAAACCGCTCACCACATTGCTTGCATCTGATTTTGATTTTGATTCTGCTCATCTGACATCCCCGTTTCATTTCGTCGTTCCCCAAGTGGTGAATACAAAAAAACACACCGGGGTCTAGGCGTTTTCACGCTTTATGTCCACCAGTGTGTCCGTATTTTTATAATTTAACCTCTTCCTCGCGCTTCACGAAACGAAACGGCGAACGATTGTTGGCCCGTGTAATCTTGCCTACTGCACCGTACCAGAGGCCGGCCATCAGAGGCGCGATAAACCATAACCAATGATTCACCATCGTGTTCATAATGACATCGTACAAGGCATGCCAGAAGAACGGCAGAACCAGCGACAGTATAAGATACCATCGTTTCTTCTTCTCATCATCAATAAATTTGGCCTTACCCATGTAGTATCCCATAATCACTGCAAACATCGCATGCCCAGATACCGGGAGAAGCGCCCTGAGAAACATGGCCGATACGGATGCATTGCCCGCAATTGCATACAGTACATTTTCGACCGTGGCGAATCCCAGTGATACAGCAACAGAATACAGTATTCCATCATAAGGCTCGTCAAATTCGGTGTGATTGTAAATAATGTGATAGATCACAAACCATTTGACAAACTCCTCAACCCCGCCCGAGATCAGAATAGATTCGAGATAGGGATTATCCCCAAGCCACAACATCATACCCCGCTGAATAATCATCACAGGCAACACAATCAGTATACCCATCAGGAAAACCCTCAGAATCATGTGAAGCGGCTCGTAATCATACCGGTCTTTGAGATAGAAGTATGTTAACAAGGCGAGACCCGGAGCAACTGCTGCAGCTAAGACCGAAAACAAAAGCACCGAACTTCCCTCCTCTGACTTGTAACGCGATTAGAACCGGTGTTTAATCCTGACGTTTGAAGTGTGTGCAGATCAACTCAACTGCTTGTTCAGACATAACCACTTTCCCGTACTCTTCCATTACTGCAGGGGTAACGGAGGAACCTTCACCAAACTCTGCAAGCAAAGCAATCAATGCGGCATGTTTGGAAGTGTCTACGTCATCCGGTTCAAAATGCAAGAACCATTTATTTTTATAAGAATACAGTTTTCCCGCATCCGTAACATGCTGACGTAACATATGGGCAGCCTCGATCAATACCTCGAAATCCTTAAATGCGTATACGATGGAATCACTTTGCTCCAGTGTAACTTCCATTTCATATACTTCTTCAGGAAGATCGTCTTCATGACCTGAACCATATTGTTGCGGATCATATTTTCCACGAGTAACGATGACAACCATCCCTTGAGCGGGAAGTGCGAATACTTCAACAGCCAGCGGACCTGTAGCATCAAAGCCAAGTTCAGAATAAGCCTGGTCCATCATTTCAGTGAACAGTTCATGTACCTTCGGTAGCTCCTGCCACATATCTTCTTTTTGTATTCCGCGCTCGCTCAGATCGTCAAAGGTCAGGAAAATCCGTATCTTATCGTGACTTAGTCGTTCTATTTTCATACAGGATCTCCCCTTTATAAGCAAGTCTTATAACAGATTATGAAGCACAAAACAATATGTGCTGAAAATAAATCTATGTAGTTATGTTATCATTTTATACCTCTAAATGCACGCAGTAAAATCAACAAAAAAAAGAATCAATCCACATCAAATCAAGACGTGGATGATTCTTAATGGATGCTGTGGGTTATAAACCCGGTACTGTTGTATTTGTTTGACTTAAAATTTGCTCTACCTCATGTTTAACATCCGGGTTGGTACGAATAAAATCTTTAAGCATGTTCATATTTTCTTCTTTTTCTTTTGGTGAAATGACTCTGCTGGTTTTTGATGCTGTCTTATGCGGTTCACCATGATGATCAGGCTTGTTGCTGAAGCTATCCATACCCGGGAAAGTCATCTCCATCATTTTATGTTTGGCCTGGTCAACCATGTTTCGGGATGAACCTGAAGACAACATGGGCATTCTGCCTTTAGCTAACCAGGAACTGGCTGCAACGCCAACGACAATACCCCAGAAAAAGGATGACGCCTTCATTACTCCAACCTCCTTTAAGTGTTAAATCACAAGTAGTGTTTGCTGGAGTGGTCGATCTCATTCCGCATAAATACAGGAAAACAAAAAGCCCGGCTTCTATTGATCCGGGCTTTTTGCAGCAGGTGAACGCAATGTGATGAGATGTACCTCAGCGGGACAACCTAGTCTTAAGGGAAGATGATTTGTGCCAAATCCCCTGCTCACCAGCATTTTGCCATTCCGACTATCTTGTTTGTGCCGCCTTAAGAAGAACCAGCCGGATGACACCTTGCGGTAAGCCCTGTTCAGAAATACGGGGCCGAACCATGGCAACACCAGTTGTCCCCCATGGGTATGACCACTTAATACGAGATCAGCATGCAGTTCCAGTCTCAGGGCTTCCAGCGGATCGTGAATCAAAACAATTGTGCATTCGTCATGTTCCTGATTTCGAAGCAGCTCCTCTGACTGTTTAGAACGATAATCCAGCCCGATCAGTCTTAGCTGATCCGATCCCTTTTGCAAATAAACCGCCGTATCCTGTAGAAGCAGCACGTTGGATTCATCTAAAATCCGTTTCAAGTGAGCAGTACCCGCTTTTTTGTCATGATTACCATACACCGCAAAAGCCGGTGCTATCCTCGAAAGCAGACTCATATTGTGTCTTACAATCGACCAAGGAATTCCCTCCTCAGCGATATCCCCACCAATCAGCACCCAGTCAGCCTTCCCCTTCCACTTCTCGAAGTCCGTGGTTCTCAGCAGGCGTTTATGCGTATCCGATACATACAAAATGGTGGCACCGTCAAATGCTGCTGGAAGATTAATCAGCTCTACGTCATCCTGAATTAGATCGTATGCTCTGGCTTGAAGCCACATATGCAGCAATGCTGCTGCTGAAATAACGATAAAAATGGTGAACAGCATTACCACGGTAGTGGCAGGAAGGTGTTTAACGGAGGCGCTCCTTTGATGCCCCACCACACCAATCCAACAGTTAACATGATGAAAATAAAAATAAGTGAGTTAACAAATCTTTTGCTTAACCTCAAACGTCTTGAAGGATGCAATTCGGTCCGAGTGGGCAAGGATCTTGCCTCAGAAACCGAGTCCTCCTGCTGGTTAGCCGTTTTTTTGGAACGACTCGGTGCTCGCTGCGGTAAAACAGGGCTTTCCAGTGCAGATGCATAGGATTGACGCTGTGACCGAGGTAAAGTGATTGAAGTAATGGGTGGAGTACCACCTGTTTCGGCAGCAGCCGCCGTTTCAGCGACCAGACTGGTCTGGGAAACTGTGCGGCGCTCGATTTTCTCTTTTTTATCCGAGTGACGCTGACGTTGACTGCCATATGTTTTCATTCTGCTTAGTGGCTGACTCATGATCCCCTCCGAAAACGTATCGCCAAACCGGATACCAAGTCAATTACAAAATGACATAGAATAGGTGCCCACAACGTACCGGACTGCAAATAAATCCAGCCCAATCCGTAACTTGAGAGAAACACCCAGCCTGTAGGAATCCAGTGGCGAAGATAACGAATGTGAATAACTGCAAATAAAATACTTGTCCAGTATGGACCTATGACATGTTGTATCGCACCCCGGAACAGCAGTTCCTCGCACACAGCCACTATGGCCGCTATACATACAATATGCCAGATTGGACGCCCGCGAAACAGAAGCTCGTTAATGCCGCCGTCATCCATACTTTCCTGCGGTATCACATAGGACAGCACCAAATCCATGACAAGCATAATACCAGCCAGACCAAGACCCCACCATAAAAATTGAAGATGCTCAGGCAAGGCCAGAACCTCTAATACATTCCTCTTTTGCAGCAAAATCCATACAACACCAATAATTAAAGTCAACCCCTGAGTAAAATAAAGGTTAATCAATAATAAGCGCTCAGTTAACTGCTGCGGTTCGGCCTTCTGAATTTTGAATTTTGGAAACTTCCTGTTTTTCATTGCATGCGTCTGTCCCTTGAGTTATTTGATATCAATAATTGTTCCATTGACTAATTCTAAATTATTTCATCGACTAATCCAAAATTATGTCCGTTCACCTATCCAAAATTACTTTCATTCGCCCATCCCAATTTTTTTCTTTCGCAAATACGATAGTATACTAAATGATAGCCAAAAAACCAATCCGGTTCAAGACCTGTCCCAAGTCCCGGATATTTACCCTGAAACGTTACTTCATTAATGCGATGAAATTTGTTTTATTAACGCAATAAATTGGTTTCGCGAAACAGCAGGATTAAGTTGTTTTCACTCGGATTTCACCCCCCCTTTGCAGAGAGGGACAGCTCTATAATTGTGCGGCAAGCTCCACAAACGACGCGTGTAATTAAAACATTTAAGCCTATTGACATGCTCATGTCAGCCATGATACATTATGAAAAAATTAGTCACGTTAAACACGGTGATAAAAAAAGTGTTAAACACGATGATGGAAAAAAGACGTTGCAGTGTCTTTCAGAGAGCCGATGGTTGGTGCAAATCGGTGGCAGGCAAATGTTCTTGAGCGCTCCTGAGTTATTGCATTGAAACTGGAGTAGGTGCAATCGGTTTAGACCCGTTATCCTCTTCGGTCTTTCATTAGACCGCTAAGACTGTCGTTGCGAAACGGCAGTGAATTAGGGTGGTACCACGACAACTCTCGTCCCTTATTGCGCAAGCAGTATGTGGATTGAGAGTTTTTTTGATTGTTTTTGATAAAAAGAGTCCTGTGGAATCACCCTGTTTGTTTACCCTGCTCCTCTGCCACAGTACCGCGTTGTTGGAGGGAAGGATCATTTGGTTTTAAGGACGTTCTCCTGTCGGAGATCAATCCTTGACGAATATAGATATACAAATCCAAGGAGGAAGAAACCATGTACAAAGTGTTAGTGTCGGACCCAATCAGTGATCTGGGGATTCAGCAGCTGGTGGATGCAAGTGATGTTGTTGTCGAGAAGAAAACCGGACTTAGTGAAGATGAGCTTGTTGCCATTATTGGTGATTATGATGCACTCCTCGTTCGCAGCCAAACACGTGTTACTGAACGTATTATGACGGCTGGTACAAATCTTAAAGTCATCGGACGTGCAGGTGTTGGTGTTGATAATATTGAGCTTGAACCTGCTACACAACGCGGAATTATCGTTATTAATGCACCTGACGGAAACACTATTACCACTTGTGAGCATACTTTTGCAATGATGATGGCACTGGCCCGTCACATTCCGCAAGCCTACGCCAAAACCATTCAAGGTACATGGGATCGGAAAACTTTCCTCGGCGTGGAATTGAGAAATAAAACACTGGGTGTACTCGGTATGGGACGGATCGGAAGCGAAGTTGCCAAACGGGCTAAAGCTTTCGGAATGGATATTCTCGCATACGACCCTTTCCTTACAGAAGAGCGTGCAGAAAAATTGCAAGTGAAGCTGGCAAGTGTGGATGATATTATCCGCAATGCAGACTTCATGACCGTGCACACACCACTTACTCCAGAAACTCGCCATATGATTTCCCGTCCACAGTTTGAAGTAATGAAAAAAGGCATGAGAATTATCAACTGTGCCCGCGGCGGTGTTATTGACGAGATGGCCCTTGTGGAAGCTATTAATGAAGGTATTGTAGCTGGTGCAGCATTTGACGTATTTGAAAGCGAGCCGCCTGCGGCAGATCATCCGTTCCTGAATCACCCAAGCATCATTGTTACACCGCACTTGGGCGCATCGACGGTAGAAGCTCAGGAAAATGTAGCCATTGACGTATCAGAGCAGGTGCTTCACATTCTTCGTAATGAACCGTTCAAAAATGCTGTAAATATGCCGCCTGTTGCACCAGCGGTTATGAACAAGCTGCAGCCTTATTTCAAACTGGGTGAAACACTGGGCAGCTTTGCCGCTCAAATCACACAGAACGCTGTGCAAGAGATTCGCATTGATTATGCGGGTGAGCTGTCCGAGGTAGATACATCACCACTGACACGTTATATTGTGAAAGGTGTTCTTGCCAGACATTTGGGCGGAGAAGCCAACATCGTCAACTCCATGCACCTTGCGAAAATTCGTGACTTGAATATTGTGGTCAGCCAAACCTCGGCTACAAAAGGGTTCACAAATCTGATTACTGTAACTCTGGTGACCAATCAGGATGCAGAAGAACGCCGTGTTGCAGGTACACTTCTTGCGGGATATGGTGAGCGGATTGTGCGTCTGGACAAATTCCCGGTTGATATCGCACCGGAAAGCCACCAGATTCTGATCTCTCACAACGATAAACCGGGGATCATCGGACGTGTAGGTACATTGCTTGGTCAAAATGATGTGAACATCGCCTCCATGCAGGTAGGCCGTAAAATTATTGGCGGTGCTGCGATCATGATTCTGACCGTGGATAAAGAAGTACCAAAAGATGTGCTGGTTCAGCTCACAGCTTTGCCTGAATTGAACACAGCCGTTGAGATTGTACTGGGCTAATATCGCGGCTTATAATATACAAAAGAGACGGGAACGATGATGTTCCCGTCTCTTTCTGTACGTGAAAATGTGCTTTTTATCTATGAACTTGTGTGTTTTAACTTAATTGAATAATGGTTAATGTTGCACCCGGTGGTGCCAGAACAGCTGTAGCTACAAGGCCGAAAAGCTGCAGCTGGATCGTCGAGCCTGCGGTAACTGAGATAATAAATTCAGTCGTTAACTGACTTATGGAAAGTGCAGGAGAAACTACACTTGCGGGAACCGATGCCCCATTGAGCAGCACACGGGATTGAATTAATGCAGCAGCTGTTAAGTTTATTCTATAAGATATAAAGTACCGTCCAGTGTTGGCTAAGGTGAACGTATCGTTAGATCCATTAACTGTAATGCCCGTGCCGATGTTTTGATTGTTAGGCAGCGGGATCAAAGTACCACCCAAAATAACAACGATCGTACCGGTCGTATTTTCTGCAAACGCCGACGTAGCTGTGACAGACGTTCCTGTTGCCCCTGTAGCACCTGTATCTCCTGTCGAGCCCGTGGCTCCGGTGATACTTGCACCTGTCGCTCCAGTGACTCCTGTTCCTCCAGTCGCACCTGTAACCCCATCTACTCCCGTTGCTCCAGCAGCTCCGGTCGTACCTGTCGCCCCGGTGATACTTGCACCTGTCGCTCCAGTGACTCCTGTTCCTCCGGTCGCACCCGTAACTCCATCTGCGCCCGTTGCTCCCGTGGCTCCGGTTGAACCTGTTGACCCGGTAATACTTGCACCTGTCGCTCCGGTGACTCCTGTTCCTCCGGTCGCACCCGTAACTCCATCTACGCCTGTTGCTCCAGTCGCACCTGTAACCCCATCTACGCCTGTTGCTCCAGTCGCACCTGTAACCCCATCTACTCCCGTTGCTCCAGTAGCTCCTGTATCTCCTGTCGAGCCTGTGGCCCCAGTGATACTTGCACCTGTCGCTCCGGTGACTCCTGTTCCTCCGGTCGCACCTGTAACTCCATCTGCGCCTGTTGCACCCGTAGCTCCTGTATCTCCTGTCGAGCCTGTGGCCCCAGTGATACTTGCACCCGTCGCTCCGGTGACTCCTGTCGAGCCTGTGGCCCCAGTGATACTTGCACCTGTCGCTCCGGTGACTCCTGTTCCTCCGGTCGCACCTGTAACTCCATCTGCGCCTGTTGCACCCGTAGCTCCTGTATCTCCTGTCGAGCCTGTGGCCCCAGTGATACTTGCTCCTGTTGCTCCAGTGACTCCAGTAGAACCTGTTCCTCCGGTCTCCCCAGTTGTACCTGCAGCTCCCGTCACACCTGTCGCTCCTGCGGCTGCCAACAGCGTGTAATCCGCCGATGTGCCCGGCGTTCCTGTTGGGGATGCCACAGTCGCAATATACGTGCTTCCGTCAAACGTAACAATCTGACCTGCTGGATATGTCGGGGCCACTGCCGGATCAAACGCAACGATGCCTGTTAAACCAACCCCGGTCGCTCCAGTCAGACCTGTTGCCCCGGTCGAGCCTGCAACTCCCGTTGCACCTGTAGTTCCCGTGACTCCAGTAGAACCTGTTCCTCCGGTCTCCCCTGTTGTACCTGTTGCTCCCGCGGCTGCCAACAGCGTGTAATCTGCCGATGTGCCCGGCGTTCCCGTTGGGGATGCCACAGTCGCAATATACGTGCTTCCGTCAAACGTAACAATCTGACCTGCTGGATATGTCGGGGCCACTGCCGGATCAAACGCAACGATGCCTGTTAAACCAACCCCGGTCGCTCCAGTCAGACCTGTTGCCCCGGTGACTCCTGTTTCTCCGGTCGCACCCGTAACTCCATCTGCTCCTGTTGCCCCGGTCGAGCCTGCAACTCCCGTTGCACCTGTAGCTCCCGTGACTCCAGTAGCACCTGTTCCCCCGGTCTCCCCTGTTGTACCTACTGCTCCCGTCACACCTGTCGCTCCTGCGGCTGCCAGCAGCGTGTAATCCGCTGATGTGCCCGGCGTTCCCGTTGGGGATGCCACAGTCGCGATATACGTGCTTCCGTCAAACGTAACGATCTGACCCGCCGGATACGTTGGGGCCACTGCCGGATCAAACGCTACGACACCTGTTAAACCAACCCCGGTCGCTCCAGTCAGACCTGTTGCCCCGGTGACTCCTGTTTCTCCGGTCGCACCCGTAACTCCATCTGCTCCTGTTGCCCCGGTCGAGCCTGCAACTCCCGTTGCACCTGTAGTTCCCGTGAATCCAGTAGCACCTGTTCCTCCTGTCTCCCCAGTTGTGCCTGGTGCTCCCGTCACACCTGTCGCTCCTGCGGCTGCCAACAGCGTGTAATCCGCTGATGTGCCCGGCGTTCCTGTTGGGGATGCCACAGTCGTGATATACGTGCTTCCGTCAAACGTAACAATCTGACCCGCTGGATAGGTCGGGGCCACTGCCGGGTCAAACGCAACAATGCCTGTTAAACCAACCCCGGTCGCTCCAGTCAGACCTGTTGCCCCGGTGACTCCTGTTTCTCCGGTCGCACCCGTAACTCCATCTGCTCCTGTTGCCCCGGTCGAGCCTGCAACTCCCGTTGCACCTGTAGTTCCCGTGACTCCAGTAGAACCTGTGACTCCAGTAGAACCTGTGACCCCTGTCTCCCCAGTTGTACCTGCTGCTCCCGTCACACCCGTCGCTCCTGCGGCTGCCAGCAGCGTGTAATCCGCTGATGTGCCCGGCGTTCCTGTTGGGGATGCCACAGTCGTGATATACGTGCTTCCGTCAAACGTAACAATCTGACCTGCTGGATAGGTCGGGGCCACTGCCGGATCAAACGCTACGACACCTGTTAAACCAACCCCGGTCGCTCCAGTCAGACCTGTTGCCCCGGTGACTCCTGTTTCTCCGGTCGCACCCGTAACTCCATCTGCTCCTGTTGCCCCGGTCGAGCCTGCAACTCCCGTTGCACCTGTAGCTCCCGTGACTCCAGTAGAACCTGTTCCCCCGGTCTCCCCTGTTGTACCTGCTGCTCCTGTCACACCTGTAGCTCCTGCGGCAGCCAACAGCGTGTAATCCCCAGATGTGCCCGGTGTTCCCGTTGGGGAAGCCACATTCGCAATATACGTGCTTCCGTCAAACGTAACGACCTGACCTGCTGGATAGGTCGGGGCCACTGCCGGATCAAACGCAACGATACCCGTTAAACCGACACCCGTCGTCCCGGTTGGCCCCGGTGCACCTGTTGATCCTGTCGCCCCCGCTGCAGCAAGTAATGTATAATCCGGTGATGTGCCTGGCGTTCCTGTTGGTGATGTTACGTTAGTGATATACGTATTTCCGTTGTACGTTACTACCTGACCTGCCGGATATGTTGGTGCTATTGCTGGATCAAATGGTATTGAGCCGTCAAGACCAGCTCCAGTGGCTCCCGTTGCACCCGTAGTACCTGCGCCGGCAAGCAACGTATAGTCTGCTGATGTGCCTGGCGTTCCTGTTGGTGAAGTGACACTCGTTATATACGTGCTTCCGTTATATGTCACAATCTGTCCTGCCGGATACGTTGGTGCTTGCCCCGGATCAAAGGTAACTATACCTGTTAAACCAACTCCCGTTGCACCTGTTGGTCCTGTTGGTCCTGTTGGTCCTGTTGGTCCAGCTCCTGCAATTAACGTATAATCCGGTGAGCTTCCAGGCGTTCCTGTTGGGGATGCCACATTCGTAATATACGTACTTCCATTGTAGGTTACCACTTGACCCGCTGAATACGTTGGTGCTTGCGCAGGATCAAATGCCATCGAGCCGCCGAGTCCGGCCCCGGTGGCACCCGTTACTCCTGCTGATGCAATTAATGTGTAGTCTGACGATGTACCTGGTGTACCCGTCGGACCTGCTACACTGGTAATATATGTGCTGCCATTGTAGGTAACGACTTGCCCCAATGGATATCCTGATGCAAGCACAGGGTCAAATGCCACAGCTCCAGAAAGGCCGACTCCTGTTGCACCTGTTGCTCCTGTTGTTCCCGGAGGGTCTGCACCAAGTAACAGTGTGTAATCAGGTGAGCTCCCCGGTACGCCTGTTGGTCCATTCACATTAGCTACATACAAGCTGCCATTATAGCTGACAACCTGACCTTGTGCATAAGTAGATCCGGTGGAAGGGTTAAAAGTTGTAATATTGTTTAAACCTACGCCCGGAGCACCTGCTGGGCCTTGTATGCCTTGCGGTCCAGCAGGACCGACAGGTCCGACTGGACCCACTGCACCTGCTGGGCCTGCCGGTCCTCTCGCTCCGGGAACGCCTGGAACCCCTGGAACCCCTGGTACACCCGGAGGTCCTGGCGGCCCCGTTACGCCACCGCCAAGAGTCGTTGTTGCTCTGCTTAATGAGATGGATATGGAACGGATTAACCCGACTAGTCTATCTTTGTCTGCCGGCGGAATCTCCAGCAGCAAGGTGACGCTCAGCAGGTCATCCAGCAGATTTTGCAAGTTACCTGCCAGATTAATCAAAGCAACAGGAACAACCTCAGAAGAGGCAATGGTCAGCTCTAGTACAGCTTGAAGCTCCGCTTTCACACCCGCTCGGAACTCAGATTGATTCACAAATGTAAGTAATTGACGGAGCCCATTCTGTAATGCAAGTATATTAGCCGCGGTAGGCTGACTAACTGTAGCTGGAATCGTCACGGCAAGAGAACGAAGAATAGATTCATATTGCTCAAGTTCACTCGCATTTATTGGAATAAACGGTGATCCCGCTCGAAATGATCTGCCTTCCAAAAATGCTTTGATGTTTACTCTTTTTCGTCCATCGGACATGTTTGATTCAATCCTCCTTTAGCATGTTGTTTTTCAAGCTTATGAAGGAGATGTACAAAAATTATCTTGGACATTTTTTTCACAGCAAAAAAATAATGTTATCTTTGTTCCACGATGAACAAGATTAAACGGAAGACTTCAACAAAAAACACCCTCCATCAGAGGGTGTTTCGGCATTTTTTGTTTGCTATTTCGAAGAATCCAGAGGAAATTGTAAAATAAACTCTGTGCCTTCACCAAGTACACTATTGACTTGAATCGTACCTTGATGAGCGTCTACAATATTTTTTACGATAGCGAGGCCCAGACCGGTTCCTACGCTTTCTCCCCGGACGCGAGCTTTGTCTGCCTTGTAAAAACGCTCAAATATAAACGGTACGTCTGATGAGGGAATACCCACACCCTGATCCTTTACACACACTCTGACGAAAGGAGCACGCATATGTGTGACCAGTTCAGCAGAAATCACTACACTTTTACCCTCAGGCGTGTGCCTGAACGCATTATCCAGTAAATTCGTAAACACCTGCTCAAGCCGATCCTCATCAGCCTGCTGAAGAGAAATCTCCTGCTTGCATTCATACTGAAGCTGAATTCCCTGCTCCTTCGAGCGTACCATAAATTTTCGATAAATGCGTTCGAGCAATTCCCCGAGTTCAACTTCCCTCATGTTCATATCTGTATGTCCTGCATCCATACGTGCAAGATCTAACAAATCTTTCACCAGCCTGCCCATCCGCAGCGATTCATCATGAATGACCTGAATCAGTTCTTCACTCTCTTCCGGCGATGTTGCCATTCCGTCCAGGAGCGCTTCGCTGTATCCCTGCATCATAGACAAGGGAGTGCGAATCTCATGAGATACGTTGGCCACGAAATCACGGCGCATTTTTTCCATTTTCACTTCTTCCGTAACATCCCGCAAGACAGCAACCGCTCCGCGGACAACACTATCCGCATACAGAGGAGCCATCTGAACAGACCAGACCCCCTGCTGCACATGCACGTTGGAACTCTGATCCCCGCCCTGCTCCATCACCAATCTGAATAACGGAACAAGCGGCTCCGGTACATCCCGCGACGGCTTGACAGCAGAATGACCATCCAGACCTTCATGCTCCTGAGCCCAGTCAAGGGCACACCATGCCTGCATGATTTTCTCCCCAGGCGGATTCGTCAGAATCACCTTGCCTTCACCATCAAACGTAATCACGGCATCGGTCATACTCCGAAGCACACTTGCCAAATGCTCCTTCTCATGATTCAAATTCCGGATTGTATCCTCCAGTTGTATAGCCATGTGATTAAACGTGTTCGCCAATTCACCAATTTCGTCATTGGTTCGAAGTGAAAGCCGGGTACCGTAATTGCCTTTACGGATCGCATTGGCAGCCTGAATCAACTGCTGCATAGGCTGCGTAATTTTGGTGAACAGAAACAATGCAAAAAAGGTCGTTAAACTAAAACCGACGATACATATATACGTAAACAGCCTCTTGATGTCTCTGGACTCCGTCTCGGCAAAGTTGGTATCAATATAGGGCAACAGAAATAAACCCAGCGCTATAAGTACACAACCCACAAGGCATATAATTGTAATCCATAACTTTCCAACCAGTGATCTCCAGAAAGCAAAACTATTTCGGTACTTCCAGTTTATAACCGACACCCCACACGGTTGTAATCATCGCTGCCGATTCAGGAGATACCTTGTTCAGCTTCTCGCGAAGACGCTTCACATGGGTATCCACGGTACGAAGATCACCGAAAAATTCGTAATTCCATACATCTTTAAGCAGTTCTTCTCTGGAGAAAACTTTGTCCGGTGACGTTGCCAAATAATGCAACAATTCATACTCTTTCGGAGTTAAGCTGATCTCTTCGCCGCCCGCAGTCACCCGGTGTGCATCATGCTCAATGACCAGATGGGGAAATACAATATTGTTGCTTGAATTGCTCTCTTTAGACAAATATGCAGTTGCCGAAGAGCGGCGCAGAATCGCTTTCACACGATAAATAACCTCACGCGGACTAAACGGTTTCACGACGTAGTCATCCGCGCCGACCTCAAACCCTTGTACTCGGTTAATCTCTTCCCCTTTTGCAGTAAGCATCAAAACAGGGGTTGATTTGACTTGACGCAGCCGAGTGCACACTTCAACACCATCCATGCCTGGAAGCATAACATCCAGCAGAATAAGGCCGTAATCACCTGCGGTTGCTTTGCGAAGTGCTGTTTCTCCATCCTCCGCTTCGTCAATTTCATAGCCTTCTTTTTCAAGATACATTTTTAAGAGTCTGCGGATTCTTTCTTCATCATCCACGACCAGTATACGATTCTCATGTTCCGACATGCCACTCCAGCCCCTTTGCAATAACTCCTCAATCACTTCTATTATGTTCGATCCTGCGAACAATATTTGAACACCCTGTTTAACCCACAGGGTACATCATGAAATTTACCGTTGGTATGTCCCTCATGTAACAGACTCTATTAGTCTGCTCCAGCATAGGAATGCAATCCCGCGATAATCAGATTTACGCCAACCAGCGTAAACATCACGACCAGAAAACCGAGCACGGCAAGCCAAGCAGACTTCTGCCCCTGCCATCCTTTGGATAAACGCAAATGCAGATACACACTATAATACAGCCACGTAATTAATGCCCACACTTCTTTCGGGTCCCAGCCCCAGAAGCGGCTCCAGGCAATCTGTGCCCAGATCATGGCAAATATTAAAGCTCCCAGAGTAAAAATCGGGAATCCGATGGCTATGGCACGATAACTGATCTCATCAAGGTCATCAGCATCAATTCCATTCATCATGGGTTGCAGCGCTTGTCCAAGTGGTCTGCGTACAATTAAACGAATAATACCATATAGAATCAAACCTACAACAATAGACCAGACCACCGTGTTCAGCTTACGTCCTGCATTAACTCCATTCATCCAGGAAGGCGTTTCAAGTAATGGCTTCTTCATCCCGAGAAACGGTTCCATGCTCTCCACTTCGCTATTATATGGAGCAAAAACAGGAGGCATGCGATAAATCACTTTCTCTATTGTACTATTTCCCTCTACCTCTGTGTCAATGCCGACTGTTTTTTGCACAAAAACAGCCTCATATCCAGCTGAGCGGAAGGCAAACACTGTCCCGATAAATCCAATAACAACAACAATTGTAATCAGCGTAAACTCCACCCAGCCGCGTTGACGGCGGGAGGTCTTGTCCTTCCCGCTAAAATCAACCGTACGAAGCAGATACATAAAGCCGGCGGCAAAACCCACTGCGAAAAACGCCTCACCAAGCGCTGCAAGCGTAACATGTATTTTCAGCCAGATGGACTGTAATGCCGGGATCAAGGGCTGAACTTCCTGTGGAAATACAGCGGCATAGGCCATTATAATAATCGTCAGCGGAAGTGCAAACAAACCCAGCAAAGACTTGCGATAAATAGCGTAGACCACGATAAAAGCAACCATAATCATCATGGATAAAAAGGACATAAATTCGTACATATTACTTACCGGTATGTGACCTGCTCCAATCCAACGGGTTACGAAGAAAACAAGATGTGCTGTCAACGCTACCGTCGATGCAATAAATGCACGTTTGCCCCAGCGATTCATATGAGCCAGCGGATCACGATTACTCCATTTCTTGCCCATGACCGCAACGGCATACAACAAAAATGCAGCACAATATAGGAAAAAAGATACGATAAATGCGTCGCTGCTGAAATCCAGTATACTCATGCTTGGTTCCCCCCGTTATCCAACGACTTCTCATCCACTTCCAGCTTCATTTGTTTCAAAATCCCGGCAACTTCCCGCCGGAACCCAAACCAGTTCTTGTTGGTATGTCCGCCAAGCGTAATCCGCTCATCATCAAATCGAATCCATATCCGGCGATGATGCCAGTAAAAGCCCATTACAAGCCCCAGCATGACTATACCTGCGCCCACCCAAACAAACGGCATCGCTTTATCTACACGTATATTCAGGTAACTTACCGATTGGATAAGATCCACCTTATCCATGCTGTCTACCTCCAGCTCCAATGGAAGCTCGCCCCCTACAAGCTGACGATTGATTGCATCCTGCTGGAAGCGCTGCTTGTCGATTTGTTTGACAAAATACAAGTATTGCATGCCCTTCTCTGGCAAATCCGGCCCTTCAATGTGGAAAAGAAATGCAGGTGCGTTTGGAGAAGGAGACTTGGATTTGGGCACACCTTTATCGTCCAGTGCAAAATCCATATATTTCTCTTTAACCGTCAAAGTATAAGGTCCGACCTCGAAATTACGCTGTGTATCCGTCATATCAACCTTTAAAGAGCCGTATACCTCACCGGTTTTGGTATTAACCAGATCGGGCGTGACCGAGCGTATCGTTGGCGTCAGATCATAATCAAACTGGTACGCCTTCAGGCCATGGTAATTGAGTGGATGATTGACACGTACATCGTGCCTTGCAACCTCAGCGAGCTGAGGTTTTTTGGACGGATCAGAGCAATCTGCTGTACATTCATACAAAACGACCTTCGTTTCAAACAATTTGGGGACCGTTTTATTCAAATTTTTGAACTGCTCCGGCACCTCATCATCACTATAAAATTCCACATTAAACTTCTCATTTTTCAGATACATCGAAGTATTTGGAATCTTTTTGATCTCCCCTTCCGGAAAAGCCACATGCTCATCCAGATTCAGGCCAGGAAGCCCGCGTGCGAGTACAGCTAGCAGGAAGATGATAAGTCCGATATGGATAACATATGGACCCCAGCGACTGAAACGCTGCTTCTCCGCAAGCAATGCGTCTCCCTGAGTGTGCACACGATATCCTTTCTTGCGCAGCGGAGTAACCGCTTTCTTAATCCACTCTTCAGGGGCCTCTTCAACAGAACCTTGGTACACCAGTCGCTGTCTTGTCAGAAATTGCAGATGCTTGCGAATTCGCTGCTTGTTCAGCGCTTTGTATAGTGGAAGTACACGATCCAGGCTGCAGATGACAAGCGAAGCTCCGATCATAACCAGCAGTAAAATAAACCACCAGGATTCATATGTATGAGACAAGCCCAGCAGATAATAAATATGACCTAACTGACCATAGGTCTCTTTGTAATAAACTGAAGGGTCCATGTTCAGAAACGTGCTCTCCTGCGGATAGATTGTGCCCAGCATGGAGCCAACCAGTGTGAGAACGATCATATACACTGCAATTTTAACGGATGAAAAAAAGTTCCATATGCGATCGATAATATTGGGATTACTGCGCTGTGAACGCCGTGCCATCCCGTCATAACGCATCTCCAGCACTTCATTGGTTTGGGCTTCAGCCTCCAGCAGCGGTTTGCCACAGGCTTCACATAGTACTGTGCCTACCGGATTCTGATGTCCACACTCACATTTCGTATTTTGGAACACGAATAGACCTCCTGTCAGGGCTGCTTCGCCAGTTGTGAAATTTGAGCGTCAAGTGTACCCAGGTCCAATTGTCCGATGTGAATAGTGGAGATTTTGCCCGTTTCAGATACAAAAAACGTTGTCGGCATGGGAGAAATTCCGAAATCCCGAACTGAATTTTTGTCCCGGTCCAGCATAATCGGGAAATCCACACCCACCTGCTGCACAAAATTTTCTACAGTCATCTGATCTTCTCCAACGTTGATTCCGACAAATTGCACACCTTTATCTTTCCACTTGTCGGCCTGAGCTTGCAGCGCAGGCATCTCCTTCACACAAGGCTCACACCATGTGCCCCAGAAATTGATGACCATCGCTTTCCCTTGATATTCATCAGACGTATGAACTTGACCATCCAGGCCCAGCAGTTCAAAAGAAGGGGCTTGATCCCCTTCTTTTGGCTTGCCGTTCGAGCCAGATACCGATGTCGTAATCGCGTACCCGCCCAACACCAGGATCAAGCACAAAATAACGATTTGCACCGTTCTTCTTGATTTCCCCATGTGCTGACTCCCCTTTTTAATGACGATTTCATTCGCTCGTCTGTTTCGCACAGACAACTGTGAACATCCTATGAACAATTATAGCGAATTTCGTCACAAAACTGCGGCGGTTTTATGAAAATTATGTGTCCTCACATTACCTTTTTTTCATTTTTTTGGCGGGTTCGGACTTGGCGAGCGTAATCAAGTTGTTAACTTCCTCTTTCGTCAGCTTACGTGTCAGCCCGCGTTTCAGATTTTGCAGCAGAATACCACCAAAGGAAATCCGTTTCAGACGAATGACCGGATGGTTGATGGCCTCAAACATGCGTCTAACCTGACGATTTCGTCCTTCATAGATCGTAATGGAGATGACAGCCTCATTCGCCGCCGTATCTACATCCTTGTATTCTACTTCCGCTGGCGCTGTCATGCCATCCTCCAGCATAATTCCGTTTTTGAGCTTGTCCAGCGCAGAACCATGCGGTACACCTTTAACCGTTGCGAGATAAGTTTTGGGCACGTGATGTTTCGGGTGGGTCAGCAGATGTGCAAATTCTCCATCATTCGTAAGAATAAGCAGCCCTTCCGTGTCATAATCCAGACGACCTACCGGATAGACACGCTCCTTAACCCCTTTCAGATAGTCAGATACAATTTTACGTCCTTCCGGATCTGATGCACTTGTAATGACACCCTTCGGTTTGTTCAGCATCAAATATACTTTGTTCTCACTGCGGATCGGCTTGCCATTAACCGTAATCATATCCTCTTCGGGGTTCGCTTTCGTACCCAGCTCGGTTACGACCTCCCCGTTAACTTCCACTTTGCCGGACAGGATCAGTTCCTCACTCTTGCGGCGGGATGCAATGCCTGCCTGTGCAATAATTTTTTGTAATCTTTCCATGTTTGTCATGTCACCTCACACTAATGATACCCATCCAACCGGGAAATCACAAGGATTATCGTTTGCACACAAAAAAAGCCTACCTTCGCTCGACCGCTTTCGCTGCATCACGCAAAGGTAAACCTCCTTCATATTCAATCCTTACGAACCTGAAACTTTACCTGCAGCCACTACAGGATTTTTGGCCGGAGCCGCAGCTTCTTTAATAAACGACTGTAGTGTCTTTGAGGTGATAAAATATGTCCGACCGCCATAAACAAATGCCATCATGCCAATAACCTGATTATTCTGGTTCAGCACCGGCCCACCGGAATTACCTTGGGCCATCGCTTTAACGATGCTGCCAATGCCTGCTTTTCCTGGCACATCGGTCGCCTGCGAGCTGAACACTCGACTTTTGGCAATCGTGTTGTAGGTCTTAGGGAACTCATCATCGAGGAGCACTAGATCACCAGCAGCATTTTTAGGGAAACCGATGGTATACACCAGTTGATTGTCTTTGGCACTCGCAAACGTTACGGGTTCAGCATCAATTTCTTTATCCAGCTTGAGCAGAGCCATATCTGTTACGGGATCGGTTTTTATAATTTTTGCATGAACAGACTGATTCAGCGCACCCGGACTCGCTACAGTCAGCGTTCCCTCATCTCCAGCGGATAGCTCGGCATAGTCCTGCACAACATGGTAATTGGTCAGCACAACGTCTTTGGATATCAGAATTGAGGTGCCTACATCGTAATAAACCATGTCGGGCTCATCTGCTTTAATCAAGCGAACATTCACCACCGGAAAAGAATCGGCAGTTATAGCCATTTTAGCTCGCAATGATTTGTCGAAGTAACCGTTAAATTGTATCGTTTGCTCGGCTTGGGCAGCCGCTAGTCCTGCGGGACCTGCAAACAAACCTATGGCGAGCATACTGGTCATCCCTATATGAAGCATTCTTTTCCAACTCTTCTGCATGTCTCACTCTCCTCCGTTATCATTCTAGCATAACTAGTATATCGGAAGGAAAGGAGCGCTAGATTAACCAAAAACGATTAAACATATGACAAGAGCTGCAATAAATCCAACAACGTCCGAAAACAATCCAACTTTAAGTGCGTAACGGCCGTTCCGTATGCCCACCGCTCCGAAATAAACCGTCAATACATACAATGTCGTATCTGTACTGCCTTGAATGGTGGATGCCATCCGGCCAATCATGGAGTCAGGTCCATACGTTTTGATCAGATCGGTTGTAAAAGCCAGTGAGCCTGTCCCGGTTAGCGGTCGTAATATGCCGAGAGGTAACACTTCGCCGGGCACACCCATCCAGGACACAAGTGGTGTAAACAGACTAATGACATAATCGAGTGCCCCCGAGGCCCGGAAGACACTGATCGCTATCATCATGCCTACCAGATGAGGAATGATGCTGATCGCCGTCGAGAAGCCATCCTTGGCCCCATCAACAAAGGATTCGTAAACCGGGACCTTTTTGGTAAACGCATATAATGGAACAAACGCGATAATAACCGGAATGGCCCAGACGGAAATCCAGTTAATGAAGGTCAACAAGGCTGCTCATCCTTTCATGCCGGGATTACCGCTTGAAGTTACACGCGGCGGTCTGCGCAACGTCCTGTTTCGATACCAGCGGTCAGCCATTATGGCAGCCAGCGTGGCAATGATCGTAGCCATCAAGGTCGTGCCTACAATCTCTGTTGCATTGGCTGAATGATAGTTCAGCCGAATCGCAATCAAGGTCGTCGGTATGATCGTAATACTCGCTGTATTCAGAGCCAGAAGTGTACACATGGCCGGGGAAGCCGTTTGTTTGTCTGGATTAAGTTCCTGAAGCTGCTGCATGGCCTTGATGCCCATCGGTGTAGCTGCATTGCCAAGTCCGAGCAGATTGGCGCTCATGTTGGATAAGATGTAACCCATTGCCGGGTGGTCTTTCGGAACATCAGGAAACAGAAATCGAACAGCAGGTCCAAGCAGCTTCGCGATTCGATCAAGAAGACCGGCATCCTCTGCCATTTTCATCATACCCATCCAGAATACGAGCACACTGATCAGGCCGAAACATACGGTGACTCCTGTTGCCGCACCATCGAATGCTGCCTGAGTGACAACCTCGATCTTCCCGTTTACGGCTGCAAAAACAAAACCGATTAATATCATCATAAGCCAGATCAGATTAATCACTGCATCATGCCTCCCCTTCACAGCAAACTGCAAGCTATCCTTTAGGTTTTATTTTTATCAAGGCGATAACAACCTGCCCAGCACGGCTTTCCATGCAGATAACCATGTTGTGACATCCATGGCACTGCCGAGTGCCGCATCTTCCACTTTGGGCTCTGGCGGGATGTAGCTGCCTTTGCGATAAACCGGGATGGAGCCGATAACTTCACCATGCAGCTGCATGTCGATCCGCCCCGCCAATCCAAAGGAAGGACCGGTTGTTGAATTGCTCCCGGCTGTCTCAGCCTGTGAACGTTGATCAAGCAAAACCAGCTTTTTGGTTAATGCCTCCTGTTCTCCTTCAGCCAGCGGATATTTAAAGCCGCGTCCCGTGACAAGCTCCATATTTTGCACCGGCTGCTCATGCTTTGCGATTTCAACGAGCGGAAAATGTTCGAAACCAAAGTCCAGCATCTTGGCATGGTCATTCCAGTCGTCTCCATCGTTCAGCGTAACTGCGGCAAGCTGTTGTCCATCCCGAGTAGCCGAGCTGACCAGACAGCGGAATGCTTTTTTGGTATACCCTGTTTTCACCCCGTCGGCACCGTCATACAAACGAAGCATTTTGTTTTTGTTATGCCAGGAATATTCCCAGCTTTCATTCGGATTTGGCGCGGATTTGTTCTCTGTTGCCACGATGCGCTTGAACACCGGGTTATGTAGCGCATAAGCCGTTAATCTGGCCAGATCATTCGCTGTAGAATAGTGTCCCTCTGCATCAAGTCCATGCGGATTCATAAAATGAGAATGGGTTAGTCCGATTTGCTCTGCCTTTTTGTTCATCAGCAGTACAAAACCTTCCTCCGACCCACCCACATGTTCTGCAATCGCAGAAGCCGCGTCATTCCCAGACCGAAGCATGAGACCATATAACATGTTCTCGAGTGTCATCTCCTCGCCAAGCTTGAGGAAGAGCGAGGAGCCTTCCTTGGCAAAGGCGGAGGGCGAAACCTTAACCTTGTCATCCAGCTTTCCTTCTTCAATCGCAACGATGGCCGTCATAATTTTGGTCAAACTGGCAATACGAAGTTCCTTGTCCCCATCCTTGCTGTACAGAATCCGTCCAGAGGTGACATCAATCAGCGCTGCACTCTGCGCGTGGGTTGAGGGGGGAGTAACCATGGCCTGTACTGGCGATGCTCCTATCGTTGAAAACAGCAACACAGGCATTAGCATACCGACAACAGCCTTCATTAATTTTCGCATCCACATTCCTCCGGGTCGCTTGGAATCTTGTACTATCCTATGTTCGGACAACCTGGAGTATGTCCCGAACAGATGAAATCAGCAAAAATCCCTCTTCCACCAAGGGGGAGAGGGAACGGAGAGGCACTTCAGCATCTACAATGCAAAATCTATATTCAAATGTATTTTAAATCTGCTTTTTATCCGACTGATTCAGCATTTTGGCTACTTTTCTCATAATTCTGGACACTTTCATCTGACTGATGTCTTCCATATCAGCCGTTTGTGTCTGGTTAAATCCATCTACACGGTGCTTCAATACCGCTGCCTCTTGCTCACTTAATTTACGTTTCACTGATTCGAGCACAGCATCAACATACATTTTATCCAAAATATCTTCTTCAATATTTTCTCCACTATAGATCGTATCCATCAAAGTAACGGATTGAGGATGCTGATCATCTGCTCCCACAGGTTCATCCAGATATTTGACACCCTTGCCTATCTGGAGCGCCTTGTTCACTTTTTCTTCTTCTTCATCGAGCAAAATAGCAATTTCATGTGCTGCTGGAAGATACCCCATATCATGCTCCAGACGATTAATCCGATGAATTAATTCAGTGGCTGTGCGTGTCGGACGAATGATATTGGCGCTATCCCTCAGAAAACAACGAATTTCTCTGACGATAGCGGTAACTGCAAATGAACTGAATTTTACACCACGAGAGGTATCAAAAGCTTTGACAGCTTTCAAAAATCCCAAACGACCCAGCTGAAGAATGTCATCCTTTTCGACACAATGATTTTTAGTTAATATTTCGGGCTTGCCTATGTATTTATGAACGGAGTGCCAGATTAAGTTTTCATTAACGACGACGCAATCTCCAAGAAAGTGTTCGTCGGCTTGACAGCGTTCAATATTATGTATTTCGTCCATACTGTAATATTTCTTATTTCTTTCAAGATTACTATGAATATGTTCAGCATATTTCCCCATGTGGATCTCCCTATTACAAATCTATAAATTTAAAATTCACTATCTTTTCAGCTTTTTATATGGATTAGCTATCTAGGCTCCTCAAGCAGCTTTTTCATTTTTGAATAGTGCTTATTAACCTGATTATAATACCAACTGCGTGCTTTACCCCGGTCCACATTACCTTCACCCTGATTGTAAGCTATGGTAGCCTTTCGAAGATTACCGTTGTATTTATTCATCAGGTATTGCATGTAACGCAAGCCGGTTTTAATGTTCGTTTCCGGCTCATATAATGCGCTCTTGCTGACTCCAAGCCATTTGGCTGTACTCGGTATAATTTGGAGCAAACCAATTGCCCCGTCAGAAGATACACTGTTTTCAATCATACGACTCTCTTGCCACATCATAGCGATTATCCATAATGGTTCTATTTTAGAATCTTTCGTATACTGATCTATCCAATTCACATAACGCTTCAAATCAGCTTCGCTGATCGTTTTCTCATGATGTGCTTTTATGTATTCTTGTATCATCTGAAGGAGATCTGACTGTGTATCTTTTACAGCTCCTATATCTGAAGAACGATTAGAATGATTGGTATTCTTATTCTCTGCGACGTTAACCATATTCAGTGGCTTTGCTTGTATTTGTTGGTTTAACTTGTCTGGCATCGGTTGCTGGTATCGTTCAACCATGCTTAGCATTTTTACGTTTTCCTCGGTCGGCGGCTGATCCTGCCATATCATATAACATATTAATAAGCCCCATACACTAATAACTCTGTTCCAACTAAGCAAAGGAAGGTCCACCTCCTTTCTGAACACTACAGGATAGTGTTAATTGCATGTGTTGCATTACCTCTCTGCATTTTGTTCACTTGGTTGATAAACAATGATGGCGGTATATCGAAACTCATTAGTGCCTGGATGAATACCAGTGCTCATTTCAACCCCGGCTACAAACATCAACGGGTAAGTGTTTAACCATGTATTCATTAACTGTTCCAGATCAGTCGATGTAGCGGACTCAAACAGCTTTACAGCCAAATCTGAAGCATAGTTGTTTACATGCATGTCATGTCATCCAGTTTGGTAAGTCCGACTGCGTCTGCATCATCTGATAAAGGTAATTCTCTTGCTTCTCCATTATTGTCTGCAACCAATGCCTCTTCTTCCTTCTTCTCTTCAATGAGCTTGTTAAATTCTTCTTTGCTTAATTCAAGTATTTCCAGTTCAAATGCAGTTGTAAGAATATAACCCATACCATCGGTTAAATGAACATTATAGAACGTTTGTGGTTGTTCACTAAACTCTCCTTCTTCATAGTTGAAGCCAATGACGGCTTTTTCATAGCCGGCTACAATGCCTGCAAACCAAACATTAGCTTTGGTCGTTGCTCCAGTAGGTGTTTGAACCTCGTGAATATTCGTAGGTGCATGAACGTACTTGCCAATCATACTTGCCACAATATCTTCAGTTAATGGTTCTGATTTTGCTTTAATCATCTGTGTCATGAGTACATTCCTCTCTTATCTTATTGGCGGTTCTGTGGATTATAAGCTCTATACGTGGTATTTCTAACAAGGTTAAGGGCGGAACTAGTGACTGAGACTGAATCTGAATCTAGCTCTGACTGATCAGCTTATAATGTGTCTGCATATGCTCAACGGCGATATTCAATTCTTGTATTTGATGCGAAATAAACGATTCCATTAATGGTTCACATGCTTGAATTCCCACACCCAGAATGAATTTTTGTTGTTTAAATGCTTGATGCATCAAAACCACATCAGTACAAGAGAATCCAGGCCGCTGAAGATTAACCAGGATAACATCCGCCTGATCGACCATCTTATCGATAATTAAGGCATGCTCCCGGCCACTCAAGCCTGAAGAAGCTGAAGTATCAGGAATTGCCCAAGCAATATCGGGAATATTTACAACGTCTTCCATCTGAAAACCCAATACAATAACACTAAGCATGCTCTATCACTCCAATCTTTGCACAATGATAAGTCCTCTATACGAATAAAAAAACACCCTGTTAAGGGTGCTGCTTGCTCATTTGAAATATATGTAAGTGTTCAATCTAAGGTTATCATTCCGTAACGCTATAATATCTAGGCTATAAATTGCCACTATGTAATTAAAGTGCTTCGTATTTGACCCGGATGCCCTTCCATATTTGTGATATTCTTGCCTTGGATACCCCCATGATTGCTGCAATTTCTACAAATTCATAGCCTGACGTTCGAAGTTTGAAAATTTCTTTTTCCCGATCATTCATGCCCATATTTTCCATGATATCGGTAAGAAACTCAAAGTTCTCATAAGCAAATCCGGTATGCCCCAGCACCAAGGACATATCTCCCCCATCACCTTCATCCCCGCCATGATCCGTAGTTATAATCTGTGCTGCATTAACAACACTGAGGTTTTTCTCAGATGTACATTTACGATACATATCCTTGATTTTATTATCAATTAAATGATCTACAAATGTTGACATTTTCGCTTTATCCGCATCATACTTCTCTAACGAATTCACCAGTTTGATCAAAATTTCTTGAGTGACATCTTCTTTCTCCATTCCAGCGAACGTTTTCCCTCGCAGCTTGTGACGACATTTCTCCTGTGCTTTGTTCAGGAACATATCAATATCTCCGATTTCAAATAAAGCATCAAAACCCATAGCAGTTGTAGCTGACATTATATTTTCTCCTCCAGTAACAAAATAATGATCAGGATATAAACTCATTTTTAAATTTTCCTTTGGCAACCTAAAAAAGATCATTTCTACTTCTTCTAAACATATGTAGTTATTTGGATTCCTTAAAGCCAGGCTATATCTACTTGCATACACCTTTGTTTGATCCGCCTCCCTCTTCCATTAGATTACATTAAGGATATCAAATACGAACTAATGTTCGCAACCTATTTTTAACTTGTTCATCTCTCTGTCTCTTTTACACTCTATATACGAAATATGACGTGTATGGTAAAGAGCTTTAAAATAAAACTAAAAAGACCAACACAGAGCGCACCACTGGAAAATACCAAAATGGTGGAATGTGTCGGTCTTGGTCTGACTTCATATTTCGTTCCAATTACCGAGAGTATGGTCTTCGTAGCATAAAATGAATATAGGCTTCATCAAGATTATTAATCTATCCAATCGCCATAAGGGTAGTATAAGGAAATATGTAGGATAATGTCAACAAAAAAATGGTTCCCTAGTACCTGACAGTGGTTATTTGAGCAACCTTGTAGTTCTCAAGGCATGTTTATCTCATCGTTTTTCAGCAAAACCTCAATATCCTTATTCATTTTGAAAACCGTCACTTGCTCCGTAAACTCATGACCAAAGAAGGTCGTTTCAACATCCTCAATGTTCAATCCCATATGAATATAGGAAAAGACAGGATTGAAATTTTCCTTCATCATGAGTGCAAGCTTCAATTTATAATCAGCAAAAACTTGGCTTTCATGTGAATGCATATGCTCCAGCATGAAGGCCTCAGGCTTGGTGAATTTTGCTGTAAACTTTAAGACGATAAAATGATTCATGATGGAAACCCTGGTGTCTACCGGCCCGCGTTCTGTAATGTTTTTTCTAACTCTTGATGCCACTTTTGCGAGCTCTCTTTCCAAGTCCTTTATCTCAATGTTTCCATCCCCCCCTTGCCTCAACTCCCGGCCTTGTCCTGCCCCGAATACATGAATTCAACCTAATTTAATCAAAAGTCGTTATACAAGACAAGTTTCCTGCGAATCATAGAGCCATAGACCGCTCATCTTTAGATGAAAAAGGAATAGACCCCAGATCCAGGCTGAGTCCTATCCCTTCTAAATATGATTATTGTGTTATACGTCTCCTGAATCTTCCAGTTTCAATAAACTGAATGCTACCAGATGGAGAGCAGCCTGAGGACCATATTCCTGTTCAATCTGTTCGAAAGCTTCTTCCGTTGCTCCCACCAGATCCTCTTTATCCGAAATCATTTCGGTGGTCACAATCTGCTCTTTATTCAGTGCAAAGGTCAGTCTGTACAGCATCTGCTTCTACCTCCCTGGAGGTCAGTTCAATATTCCGAATATCCGTCAAATCAATGACATGTACCATTTTTGTGGTATCTTCAAGCGTAATCGACTTTCCTTCATTTTTATGTTTAGTAAACAGTCGGCGATATTCCTGCTTTACTTCGTCTGCGGTTAATGGAATTTCGCGAATGACCTTATCCGAATCCTTTTCTTTCTGCTGCAATCTTGGATTATCCTCAATCCACATAATCGTTTTCTTTTTCCCACTGCCTTTAAAATAGAAGTGTGCCGTCAGTTCAATATTCATTTTGTAATTCCTCCTCTTCACTAATCTCTCTATACGAAACGATGCGAACAAGGTTAACGAAAAAAGGATAGCCTAGACTATCCTTGATATTTTTTCACAGCTATGCGATTGCCAAATGAGTCGTACACATACCTATAATTCGTCTGAATCGGCGTAGCTCCCATAGAGGTTATTGACTTGGCAATCATTCTGCCCTCAGCATCATATTCATAGATAACATCAAGCAGCCCGGCTAACGGAACAAACGCCTTTCCATCGAATCGGTAAACCTCGCCCACAGAGATAACCATAAATGAATCGTTCTCTGAATAATGATCTATGGATGGCGGCAAAGCCCAGAGCGGCTCCCGAACTGACTGCTCCGTGTAGTTGTCCGTAACCACCTGTCTAATAATTCTACCCTGCTCATCAAAAGCAAAATAGGTAACAACGTCTGTATAATTCATTGCATCGCTATAAATTTCCCACGGGTCTATCGAGCGAAGTTTGTTACGCTCTGCCTTGGTCATGCTCACATGTGTCTCACCATCAACGATGATATCGGCACTGTGGGTGTCTGGATGTATGTAGTGATTGGCGTTAGCTTCTATAGTTAACAATTTATTACGCTCTTCTCGGGTCATAACCACATGAATCTTACCATCGGTCAACATATCAGCATCATGCGAGTCTGGATGAGTATAAATTACTGTTTTGGTTCCGTTCAGATTAATGGCTCCATTATCTTTATGACTGGATAATCGATCTCCACCAATCTTGACATAGGTGAGCCCATTGTATGTGTATATCGTTGGTTCATTTTGGTTTACGGTGTCTTGTTGTACCATGTATATTCGCCCAGTATCACCTTCGGTTGGAAGCTCAGACTTTAATCTGACCGAAACTACATTACCGATAGAAAGGGCATCCATTCTGCTATCCAAAGTAACATAAGAATCTCTGGCTTCTCTGACTTCACGCTCTACTTTTGCTGCTTTGCTGTACGAAACAATATCCACGGGATTCCTCCTTTCTACCTTGTCGTCAAACCAGTGACCTCTATATCGAAATGCGACACATCTGTTCCCAGATTTTTCAACGACAGGTGAAGTGTTGAGGTTTCGTCTATATCTACGTATGGAAGATCAATCATGTCATAGATACCCTCTATGAAATTTCCCGTAGAGTATTGAGCATTGTTAAAATAAAGGACATCGGGGCTCGGTCCAGCACTGTTCAAAACCTGGACTTCTACATTCGTTTCCCTGGTTGGAACGACCCTGATCGTTTTAATCATAAATCGCGGGTGTTCCATAGGGATATGGATAAAAGCCTCTGCTCCTCCATCAACTTGCTCTACTCTTTGTACAAATGATACAGGTAGCAGCACTTTTCTCATCTCCTCCATTAGCTCCCAGCTTCGATTCAAGTTCCTTCCCTCCTAACAGGAATATGTGTATCCGGATAACGGCGCGGACGCAGATGCTTCATTGATCCGATCCCGCTACCATCATAGGACCAATCCCCCCATGTTTTGCCCTGCAATGCCACTTGCCTAACAGGTATTTTGACTTTAATGCACCAGTCCATGCCTGGATCATTCTGCTTCACTTTTACACCTTTTATCGCATTTCTAATTACGCCTGTACCACTCGATTTAGTCGGTATTCTTTCGAGTAATATTTTGTTATTCTCGATAGCGCTTCCCGTCACTGTTCTCATGCCGTGTGCATACTGATCAGAAACGTATCCAATTAACGGGTCCTCATGTGTGTCCATCACTCTCCATGTGCCCCACCGATAGTTATCTGAGGATATAGCTTTGGTGAACAGATTGCCTACAGAAGTTATGATCTCTTTGCCCTCATAAGCCGATGGAGCAGATTCCAGATCGTAACCGTTCTGGTACAAGTCCTCTGACTTACTTAGTGTGAATAGAGTACCACTTGCGGCAGGACCTGCGATTTTCCCCTCAAGCACACTCATGTCCATTCACCGCCTAATCCATTAGAACTGAAACAGTGGCACCTGATAAGAAACTTTGACCACCAATAGACAGAGAATATACTTTATAGGTTTTAGTCCCTACCTTTATCTCATCCCCATGCGATACTCCCGCTGAAGGAACAGTAAAAATATCAATAAGCTCGCCCCTAGGACCTTCAACACCATTACACATAATCACTGGAGCCATATGATAGAGTGAACCCCAACCCGGGTTGACCGGCAGCATTACAGAATATGCATCATAGATGTTGTTCACCATTCGTTTATCTTTATCTCTTAACGTCTGTATGCCATTGTCACCGTTATAACTTAGCCCTACCCCTAGACTGGAGGAATCACTTTCTGCTGCATAACGATTCAGAATACCAAAATATCCAAGATTAGAAATACCAGTAACCGAGTTCACATCCCCCTGCAAATAGATAATGATACGATTCGGTTGCACTGAGACGTGATAATCAATTAAGAGATTTGTATCCACGACACTGGTATGACATAGAAAATCCTTTTTAATCTCTGATTTCCCAGCTGGAACACTGCCATCTGCTGCCATAACATCCTCTAACACGCTGACAGACAATTTATTACCTGTCGTTTCTTTCGTATTTCCAACTTCAAGTCTAAAGAATAACTTATCTGAACCGCTTGTTCCAACGGATTTCAAAATGATTGCACTAGCCCTTTCATAGTAAACAGACCACGGTGAGCCCGTAATCGTTTTAAAGCCTTGAACAATATTTGCAAATAACTCATTCATTTTTACCTTGCCCGCAAAATTCGCCATTTGTCTCAACACCTCCTATATTTGAAAAAGCAATGCTCTCTGTCCTCCACCAAGCAGCTTGGCGCCATGGAAAAACTTAGGTCTCCCATAGACCGGTACCTGGTTCGTATTGTAATAATATCGACCGGTATCTGCATTGGGGTAGTCCTGATCCATAACATGGAATACATAATATTTCCCGTCTTGTCCCAAATCGAGAATAGATCCGTCCGGGTGCTGCACACTGTTTTTAAATACAATAGAACGTATGCCTTTGAGTTCTCCTCTTGCACCCTCTAATGGATGATAGACCATAAACGGCGTGACATAATACCTGGAACCAACACCTGGAGAAGGAATAGATTCTGTGCCAAAATTGTAAAGTGTGTATTCTGTACCATTCCGCGAGGCCATCACTACACCTCTTGGTGTATCATATTGATCGGCAGCGTTGTTATCTGAATAGGCAAAAGGCATATGTGGGAATACACCGTAAAATTTACTCGCAATAGCCGGATCCTCCTTTTCTATCGCTTCGCATTTGCCCAGGAAAATCCGAACGGGATACGCTCTTTCAGGATAATTCAAGCTCTCCCCATGAATGAACACCATATCCTCATTTGTAATGACGGACCACTTGTAATTCACGTTGTACTGACCATTGTGGCACATGAAGGGCGTTTCCAATAAAAATTTATCGATATCCGCAGGAGGATTTATAAATAGATCAGGCAAAGCAACACTGCCCCCTTGATTTTTCAGTCCCCAACGAATATTCACACCTCTGGCGTGAGCCACTACACACATCGTAAACCGCATATACGAACTTTTCGTATTCGTTAATAGAACGTTTCCCCAATTCGCATAAGTCGTTTCGGCTGTATATAAAGTTTCCCAATACGGATCCAGTGCATTTTTAAGTGTGCTGGCTAGTGTCGTCGCAAAAACGCTCAAGGTGCAAGTAAACTCGTATCTTCTGATCATCGTCATCGATCACACCTCCTTCTCTATTTCGAATAGCAGCACTCTTTGCCCACCACCGAGAAGAAGGGGAGAATCAAAGAAGTAAGGTTGGCCAGCGTATGCCGTACCATTCGTTGCATAGAATTGCTGATTAGCAGCAGGATGTGCTTGATTCAATGCATGAAAAATATAATATCTTTCATCTCCCAGATCTAATATCGACCCATCGGGATATTTGCTGGCATCACGGAGAACTGCAGTTCGTATACCGTGAAATTCCCCTCTTGCCCCCTCTGTCTCATGCCATACGTAAAATGGTGAGATAAAGAATCGGCCACCCACACCTGGTGAAGGAACCTGCGAACTTGTGGCAAAATGATATAACGCATTAGGTGTCCCATTTCGAGACGAACGCATGTATCCTCGTCCTGTCCGGAACTTTAACTCATCATCATTGTCAATCATGCCATGGGGAAAGTGTGAAAAAATCCCTACACTATCATCTGCAATCAACGGATCTTCTTCTTCAAATGCCTTAATCTTTCCTAAATACATTCGGAAGGGATAGGCCACATTCAGGTTGGTCTGAGGTTCACCGTAGATAAAGATATAATTCTCGGAGATAAACAAATTCCATTTCCAATAGACATTTACTGCTGTATGTACGCGTTGATAGTCTCCAGAATAAACAGAATTATAGTCCATAGTGTGAAATGGGACTTCAGATATTGCACCAAGTTCCTTGTACAAATCAGGTATTATTGTTACTCCATTATTTTTTAGCCCTGTTCTTAAAACATAATTTTTTGAATATGCTCCCCGACTATTATCAGATGCATAAGTATAACTAGATGAATTCATAGAAATTGTGAAAAACAAATTAGAATCTCTTAAGTTTTTCGCGGTGATAGTTCCTTGATTAGCTATGCTGTTCAATCCAGTATTCCAAGATTTGGGCTGAGCATATGTATTAGTTGTACTATAAGTCCATTCCCAATGGATATCTCCATACAAATCCTGTGTTACTGTATCATAGAATGTCTTGATAAACGTCGAACAATAGGAGTAAAACTCGTAACGACGCAAAGCGCCCAAAAGTATATTTTCAGCCATACCCAGTCCCCCTATGCACCAAATCTCATTCTCATATCATTTAAAATATGTTCCTTGATTGCCGAGAGTAGAATAGCTTTGGTCATCTCACTTCTCTCAACTAATTCATGATTTATCTCTTTTTTTTCCTCGTTGCCTAAGAATGTATCAACTGCTTGATCAGTCTCTGCGATTTCCTGAATCTCATGTAATCCTTTTAATGAAGGCAAAAACTTATGCGCAACACTATCAAAAAGAATATGGCTTTCAAAAGCAAAAATCAGAGTCTCGATCTCTTCCGTGCTAAATGGCTCTTCATGATTACCCACTAACTTATCCATAATGGCATGAAGTGCAAATTTTACATCCTGCACTGTTCTCGTCATATTAGATCACAACCTTTCTGATTTTTACATGTTTAATATTACCGCTGCCGTCATACTCAAAAATTTTCTGGACACCCTGACCGTCATAGATCACCGTCTCAGTTTTCACTGTGCCGTCGGCATTATAAGTAAAAAGGTTTTTTTTCAACAGCTGCGGTGTTTCTTCGGCAGTGAATATTTCCTCCGACTCGACATCCCCATTCGGAAAATAACGATACACAACATCCAACTCTAGCCCTGTGCCTTCCAAAAAAGTTAGTCTTCGCCGCAGATCGGTATCATCAAACGTTGCGCCTCCTTGAAGTACATAATAATCAGCACCATTGTTAACTTCACGAAGTACTTTTCCGGCAACATCCCGTTGATATTCAATCGTTTTAACCTGCCCGCTACTTTCAGTAATTTCTTGCTTTTCAAGGAGACCCTCTGGAGTATAAAAGTGCTCAATTTTTCGATTGATCCCTCCATGAATCTGCTCCAGGTGTACCTTTCCGTCCGGATAATAAGTGTAGTCTGTTGTCGATGTCGTATTAATAATAGAACCTCTGCTAATGACAGTGACCCTTGCTTCCTTAGGCACATCGAAAGTAAATCGAATCACTGTATCACTGTACTCAATGTAGTCGTCTCCCACATCCATACGGATACCATCCAGAAAAACTTCGGTTGAATTCGCACCGATCACATATCGGGGAATCTGAAAATCTCTAACCATCGACAACCTGCTGTTAGGAGAAGAAGTGTAATGGAAAACAGATTGATGTTCTATCGTTCCGCGACTCTCAGCGAGTTCAAGACGACTTTGCATGTTATCCAGCCGATCCTTCAGAGCATCATAAACGACTCCGTTTTTATCTTGGCGTGATTGATTGACCTCTTCCGAAAACTTCTCCAGCTTTGGTTTCATTTCGTTAATTTCAGTTTCATGTTTAGCCACATCGGAAACCTGATCAGCAACAGTCGTTTCAAGTTCTGACACTCGCCCTCCAAGCTCAGAAATATCCTGCTCGACCGAACCTTTGGTTAAAAAGTACCTGAAATCAAGAGTAGTAAGAGAGGTTGTAGGCGAAAGACCAATATCAAGCCCGCCGATAATAATCGCATCCAGAGGTTCCTTCTGATCTGTGCTATGCGAGAATGTTCCATTTTCATGCAAAAAAATATAATACGTTGTGTTCTCTGAAATATCGGAGATTATATAAGTTTGCGAGAACTGATCTACAATAATTTTGTTAATACTGGCTCGCCCTGCATGAATGGTTACCTGTACACTATTGCTGCTACTAAGATAAACCGGATGAGATACACTCAGATCCTGAATAGATTGCTTGCCAGATAATTCAACTGAATTCTCCAAGGTATCTAAACGATCATGGAGAGAAGCCTCTACTCCCCGGGCCTCATCTATCTCTGTTTCAACCAGAGTTAATCTCTTCTCCTGATCCTTGTGATACTGGGCAAGTATGTTAATATCTGATCTTGCCATGAGAACATCCTGTTGAGCATCCTCCAGCCTTGTAGCATGGGATTTAACCTGGATTTCAACATCATGCAAACGCTGATCATGATTCGTTATCATCAACTGGTTCTCATTCGCAGATTTTTCTATAACACTAATTCGCTCGCCAATATCTACTGCTGAGCCTCTGGCTTTATCTAATTCTGCAAGATAAGAGTCAATCTCATCATGAGTTCGAATCCCAATATCCACTAACTCCTTATGGCTCTTCGCAGATGATGTACGAGACTGGTTAATCCTTACTGACATTTGACCACCTCCATTCTTGCCTTATTGTATCTATACGTTATTCAATAATGAAAATTAAACATATGTTGAGTACATCTGAAGGGAAAATTTAACCTGGGAAGTATATCTGTCCTGGGATTCTTCACGTTCCATCCGCAACCAAAACGAATATAACTCTCCCGGTAAAATCTTAAACGCAGTTACAGAATAGCTGAATGCTCCAGGCATTCCATCGACATCGGGTGCAATCTGTACCTTGTCCATCCCATTCGTAAGCTTAAACGTTACGTCTCTAAACTCTCCAGAGGCCATCGGGTTTCTCGCATACATCCGCACTTCCTGTACTCTGGAACCCCCTGTTGTTAAATAACCAAGAAAACGATCGGTGTTGGGATACAGAAGCACATCAAATTCTTCACCCGTTTCCGCGTTAATTTCCTTATAATACATGTCTGGTGTAACCTCAAATAACATTAGATCACCCTTGTAAAGCTTCATGGAACCCTGTGCCAGATATTGATTTCCGTCGACGAGTTTAACTCTGAAACTGCCATCAAAGGGATAAGGATAAGTATCCATATTAAACTGTACTTCCGTCGCACTGGATCGACATACTCTGCTTTCCAATACAATACCATTCGAATCAAGTAACTCCACTTGGGTACCACTGGTCAAATTATCCAAATACACCGATGTGCTTCTATTAATTCGAACCTGTTCCACAATCATGGGATGGTCACCTTCACCTTTTAAGTAAAGACCAATCTTGGGAGCACCTGCTAGCTCGACAGAACCTATGATATGCCATACTAGACCATCATCTGACCAGTATGCAGAATAATAGTTATACTCTCGCATTAAGCGAATCCAGGGATAGCTCTTCAAGAGCGGTGTTGGTAGAGATGTATCCAAAAATTCTTCAATCTCCATGAAATTATGCTCATCGATGAAAACAACAACACCACCGTAGCAGCCTTCCGTTTCGGGGTTATAATTGTTTTTGACATCCATTACAAATTGTTTTAATACAGTCAATGGCTTGTAAAACATATATATCGGATCACTACCATGTTTAAGTGTTAGATGACCCTGCCCCGTTTCGTATCGACTGTCATCGCCAGGTAACACTTCCCAGTTCGCATCCAGACTATGACTTGTAAAAGAATCTTCGTATATTTTTCCAGATTCCTTTAGTCTCGCGACTCCCATGCTTATCCTCCTCTCATTACGTAAACAGCCATATCCGCTTGCCGATTACACACATTTTAGGTCTTGATTTCCACACTTCGAGTAAACACTTAATCAACGCTTCTACGCACTGATCTCCACCGCCACCTTCACAATAGGGAATAATGTATACGTCATCACATATCCAGTTGGTCAGCTCCATCCAGTCCAGATTCGCATATTCGTAACTCCGCGTCCCTGCTTCCTGCATGGAAGTAAACACCCATTTGAACTCATGTTTTCCTTTGGGTACCGGATGTGAAAATGTATAGTAACCACCCTCTTTGGTGAAGGTTTGGATTAAGGTATTGTCTATGAAGAAATCAAGCTGACAATCAAAAGGCACAGGAACCCATACCCACCGTTCATACGCTTTGAAGTCCTGCAGCCGGAAGGTTGTCAGATATGGCTTGCCAGTCACTTCGCTAATCTTTCCTTGCTGATCCGTAGTGATCTCTACTTTATATTTACTATACGGTTTGGGTGATAGATCGTTTATTTCAAAACCACGAAAACCATGGCCATAATACTTTTCATCTAAAAACACTTTTCCATCTTCTCGGATGATTTTCACATGCATATTGCTATTATCGCAGCCCCCCATCCAGATCGGTTTGTTATTCCAGACCTCAAAGTGAGTTACTTCAGCCCAAGAAGGTGCAATTTTGATGATGTCCTCAATATGTAGTTTTCCTCCCCAGATCATGGCACCATCTCCCGGGCATCCTTGTACAAAGCGAACTTGAACTTCATACTTTCGCTTCTCATCTGAGGTATTTTCCACTTCGATTGTAATCATCTGGTCCTCTTGATTCGTCACATCTCGAGAGTGTAGCAATCGCCCTTCTTCATAGGTATCAATAACTATCTTCGTTCCTGAACATGCCCTGTTTGTATTCTTATATAATCGAATAACGTCGAGCCAAGCATGACTTCCACCATCTGGTGCTGTTGTGTCTGGTGGCGTCCAAGGCTCTGGCCCCGGGTGAGGGGAATTGCCTTCCGGGAACATGTTTCCATTAGCATCAGTACAGTAATTAGGCCAGCTCTCGTAAAAACTCCCCTCACTCAATGTAAAACCACCTGCACCAAGACCAGTCGCGCTTGTTGAGGTTTTATCTTTATGGAGTGTGTACACTACTTTATATTTGTGCTCCGGGATTAATGAAGAAGGACTGCTAATATATTCGCTAACTTTTTGACCATTTTTAACTTTTATTTGTATGGGATCGAACTTTCTGTTTGCTGTTAAATCATACCACTGCACATTCACATAAGTCGTTTGATCAGAAGAAACTGGGTTAAGAAGCTTATTTTGATTGACACCATCCGGATCATCCGTCTTTACCGTAAGGCCTTTGACGGCTGCATAATAGTAATTACTTTTTTTCCCCCGTTCATATCCATTAATAGTATCAGTAAGACCTATAATCAATGTGTATTGCCCTGGTTTATCTACTGTTATTGTTTTAGAATACTTTTCTGCTTTAGTCCAATGTGTTGTACCAAGTTGCTTGCTGTTATACCCTTCGTTGTCTCCAACATTTATGGTCCGATCAAGAAATGTTACTGCTTTATCAGTATTATTTTTAGGGTGATATGCTATTCTAAATCTTCCAGCAAGTGTACCTTCAGTCAAATGACATAAGTATTTAAGATCAATATCGAATGATTCAACACAATAGAAATCAAAAATTATCTTTTTGGTATCTGAGCCAAACAAACTATATTCAGGACTTTGAGGGTTGTTTCCAGAAACATCCAAAGAATAATAGTCTAATGTACCATTTGATTTGGAAATAGTCTCAGCGCCTATATATTGAGCACTTTTATTATTTAGCGTCCTCTTTACAAGCACCCTCTTTTTGGTCACTGGATAGACTGTCAACAACTCAGAATAATGTAAATCTCCAATTTTAGGGGCTGTAAATGTACGAACAATTGTCGAGCTTTGCTTTGTAGTACCCACTTCGTCCGAAGAAATAAAATCACCTTTATTGGTTGCATCAAACTTAGCAGCTCGTGGCGAATGTCCACCATATAATTTTTGTGCGTATTGGATGTTATCTGTTTTTGACCCCCAGGTATAACACTTCACTCTGTATGGATCTGTCGTTGCCCCACCTTGCTGATCACTTCCCGTACCTGTTCCACTGGAAGTTCCCGAACCGTTTCCAGAACCACCCTCTTCGTTATCTGGCGTATATTTTTTACCATCCCGGTATCTCCAGCGAAATTGATGGTTACCTGGTGGGAGAGGATACATACAATTGGTCCCTTCCAAGTCATTTGACTGGCTTCCAGTCCAAACCGAGATACCATCGATTTGAAGTTCAAGTTTTTCCCCTGGATCAAATTGCCCTCCATATTGCCAACAGATGTAACCCGAATTGACCAAGTGAGCTTCGAAATCACATATAAAATCCTGATCATGTCCCTGTGCCCACATGACTCCATCACCGTTCACAATTTTTTTCCAAACCCAATTTCCAGAGAATCTTAATGATTCATGATATTGCCCTTCATCATTAAACAATTCTTCAAAAACCTTAAAATCTCTTGTGACTCCTGTGACCGGATTGTACGATGAATCCATCGCTGGGTAGATACGCATATGTTCTTGAATGCTAAATTTAGCACCGGGATTTAATTCTGCATTATATCGAATCGTATCCCCATTTCTTTCAGTTCTAGCACCTGCATCTGTTACATCCCATCCGCGTGTCACATCAACGTACGAACCTAACCTTGTTGTGGAACGATATGTATTTCCTGTATTGTTTCCATAGGTAAATAGTTTTTCCAAATTATCAATAAAAGGCTGTTCAGTGTAATAATCTCGAATATAAAATTGGATGATATTTAAACCTTCCTCTAAAGGAATTCGTATCTGCTCCCCCTGGCTATGCATCGTTGAATAGTATTCAAGCATGCCATTTACAGTCACCTCGAACGATTCCGTAGCTCGTAATTGATGAGAATAACTAAACAAAAACCAACCCTCATCTTGCAAGTTCACTTCAGTTTGAGCAATCATATCCCCTTCTAGAGGTTCATCCAGCCTTAATACATTCCCTGATTTTACCCATGATGGACTGCCTGACATCTGCCATTGATAATTCCCAAGGCCCCGGCCATGGAGAGATTCTTTCCAATGATCAATCTCGTACGATGGACATACAACTTCAACTACTCCTTTTAGATCCACAGTGGTATCAGGGCCCGCTACAATTTCATATTCAATTTTGGCTTGATTGGTAGTTGTTTCGGAATATTCCTCATTGAGATTCCACTCTACACCGTGAACAGACTGAGCCTGACTATTATGACTGCTTTCTCCATGTTGAGTTCTGGATTTAAAAATATCATCAAAGAACAAATCATAATCTTTAATTGGATAAGATTCTTTGTCTATTCCCATGTAGTAAGCAAAAGAAACTGTAGCATCACATTCATTATCCAAATTCATTTTCATCGTCTTACTTCGCTCTTCATCTGTAATGAACTGAGCTTGAAAGTGGGCTTGTGCAATACTTTGTGATGATTTTACAACCCAATCACTGTCCCACTGCTCGCCATCCAGATCACGATCCAAAGGAGCAGGCGGCTTACGTGTATCCACAATTTCAACCACTTCAATATCCTTAATATAAATCCCATTGTTCTGCCACACTTCAGGCCGCATTTTGCGAATTAACCAGTCGAATTTGTACATTTGCCCCGGCTGTAATGTGAACGCTGCTTCCTGCCAGCTCGTATTTTCGCTCCATTCGCCGCCTACCTGTTGGCCGTTAATATAGAACAACATGCCATTACCACGTTTAGCACTGACCATGTATTTAAACCGAATCTGACCATACCGTTTTACACGCCAGTTAAATGTGATCTTCGATGAATTGCCAATCTGCAGCAGGCCCAGATTAAGCTTCAATATCATTTCTGATCCAGACTGTTCATTTTTGCCTACAGAGTGCACAGTGACCCATTCCTGATCCTCGGTCGATGAAACATATCTGAAGAAATCCGGAAATTTATTTGAAAATGGAACATCCTTTTTCATGGAGAACAAAGGAATTTCGTACACTTTGGCATCAAAATGATTGAAATAATTACCGCTAAAATGATGATAATACGGCGCAGGGCAGACTGGTAATGAAACCCCATGATGGCTGCCACCCGGCTTCTGGGCATTTTCCAAAATCTTGTGAATACAGTCTTTAATCATCTGCAACACACGCTGATACTGTGTTTTATCGGGCGGATGCTGCTGTTCTACCCACCACTCGATTCGCCGATACATATTCCATAACGCCTCACGACATCGTACACTTGCATACCATGTTTTATCCTTTAAATACTGCTCAATCATCTGATCAATGCTGTTCTCCAGTGCATCCAGCTGAACCGTCTGCCAACGCCCAATCTGGCCGTAGCCTGGGTCTCCTAAAATGGGATTATTTTCTTCTCCATATCGATCCGTTTCACTTCTGGGTGCATTGGGACTCTGTGGCAGATGAGCAGGATGATTAGGATTACCCGGACTCTTATCCGCAACCTTTGCTCGCATATTAGCAAATAGTACACCTTTTTGTGATTTGGAGAACAAACCAAATGTATGTCCCACTCCAATCACCTCCCAATTACGCTATACGAAAAAAGGAGCACCGAGTTAATCGGTGCCCGTTAAATCATATTGTAATTTTGAATCCGTATAAATTTGCAGCCGGTTCTCCATTACTGATACCGATAACATATACCACTTCCCTTTTTCCCATTTAAAGGGCTGCATCGGAGATCCTACAGGCCGCACATTCCCTGCAACAACTTGATATAATTGCATGGGCGACCTCATATCCAAGTTATTCTCGCGATCTCCTCCATGTATCATAAACATCCAGTAGTTCTGATCATCAAGATATTTGAATAAGATACCAGCACCCTTGTCATCTGCATCGGAATCTACTTTGAAATTGACTGAGAATTTATAAGTGTCAGCCAGAAAATTGTTGCGATACCATCCACTCATTTCCGCTGTCTCATTCTTAGAGTAAAATTTCCCGAGAAGTTCATCTCGATCCCATATTCCTTTGCCAAATGATTTCCACTCATCGGTTTGAGATAGTTCCAAGGCATCCATATCTCTGGAGTATGGATAGTATACATTAAAGGGATCATGTGGATCATACTCTTCAGGTACACCCATGCCCCCTTCCCAATCCTCAGGATTCATTCCTCGCTCAAGCAGATCATCCGAATAATCAAACATGAGTCCTTGTGCCATCGTATCCATTATAGGGAGATATGCATCCTCTGATTCCTGATGAGCAAATAAATGTTCTGTCACCTTAAAGCTATCATTCGGCTCCGTTTTTGCAAGATGATAATATTCCATGAGATGCGCTGTTCTTTCCGGAAGAAATGCGTACAGCTCCTGCAGATATTCTGATCTTTTTTCTGGCCTCTCGGCAAAAATGAAACCGGTAATAATCTGGGCGCACCGTTCTTCGAATGAAGCCACCAATGATTCTGGCTCTTCAATCTCGGATAGTCTTGCATTAGCTAGACCGAAACGCGTTTCTTGTTCGATACTAGACACGCGTTCTTCGGTTATCGCTTCACTCGTCATTTCATGAAGTCTACCCGAATCTGACAATTTACTGCCAAATGTCTCTCCATCTTTAACAATATAACTTTGGTATGGAGCATTATCGGCGTAACTTGTTACTTCATCAGAAGAGTCGGATAACCTTTCACTTCTCATTGCAAATAATCCATCGTATCCTTGACTTCTGCGCTCTACTCCCTCTCCGTTGAAGAGCTTATGTGAATATGCATAACGATCCATTTTCCCTGCAATGATCTGTTCCAGTTCTAAGGTCACTTTTCTAGGTGCAGCCACTCCCTCGTGCAGTTGATGATTATCCGCATAATAACTCATTCTTGAACCCGTAACCAAGTTGCGATCAAGATGAGCTTCACGCTTCTCATTATCGCCAGTCACAATATGTATCACGTCGAATTGTTTGTACTGGAATCCAACAAGATCCGTACTCACTCTTGAGCCCTTACTTTCCTTATAGCTATCTAAAATAATGTTAATACTTTCTCCTTCAAGGAGCTTCATAGAGCCGCTGGTCATCTCGTGGGTATGAGCACTTCTCACACTTTTACTTGCGTAAAGTTTATCCATGAGATCCATCGACTTGAGCTCTTTGCTCAGATCCAGTATTTCAGTTATAACGGAACCTTTATTATTTTTTAAGCCAGCAAGATTTTCTTCCCAATAACCATATTGCGGTTTGTCAGCGAACCAGATTTCTTCCACTTTACCCTCTTGGGGCTTTTCCGAAAATAAAACTTCCTGCGTTTTTCCGTATTTCAGGTTAGTACCACCGACAAGTTCGATGGGTATATCTCCGTAATGAAGTCCAGTACCACCAATAGATTCAACTGGAATGTCACCATATTTCAGGTTAGTTCCACCGAGGGGCAGAATTAGATCAAGATTACCGTATTGAGGTTTGTCAGCAAGAAGTTGTTCCTCGAGTTGAACCGTTTTCTCCTTATCACTCTCTGTCGTCTCTTCATTGAATGCTGTTCTTGTTTCTTTAGACCCTGTAAGTAACGATTCTTCCAACTCTACTTCCTTGTTATTTTTCATTGCATTTTCAATGGGTTCAACGAAATGAGTTTCTCTAATTTCATGATCTGCTAACCCGTATTCTTCATGCATCTGACCAAGGCGAAGCTTCACAACCTCCGTCTCCATTTCGTGTATCCAAGCCTCTTTGCTTACTTTTATGAAAAGAAGCTCTTCAGACAGATCAGACGATAACTCCATGTTCTTCGCGATGAACTGACTGTTCATTTCCCCATCATATGAGCTTGGCAGCGCTACTAACATCTCCATCATATTTGCATGTTGCAGAAATAATGCCCCAGCACTAAACTCATCTTGTAACAAACCTACCTCGCTATGCTTCACTGTTTCGAATAACGAGATACCCATATCAGATTGCAGTACTTGTCGTTCTCCCGTTTCAAATGTAATATCAAATAAGGCATCTTTTGATTCATTAAAACTTAGGAAATATTCCACATCAGAGATGCCTTCTCTTGAAATAGAGTTACCTATAGAGTAATCATAATCGAGAACTGACGATCTCCATATCTCCGTACCTAACGGTTGTTCTAAAATCATAATACCTTGCTCATGTTGAAGTGTACCTGCTGTATAGACATCGTTAAGGTACAACTGTCTAATGTTTGCTGCACCTGTAGCGTATTCCCGATAAATTACAGTTTCTCGGTCCTGATTCGAACCCAGCCAGTCCGTATTCTGCAAATATGCTTCAGAAAGGTTGGATTCTCCTGTTAGAGAATCTTCATGGAGCATCATCTGTCGCAATTCCAAACGACCTGGATTGTGTGCTTCAAGTACAATCCCAGATCGATCACGATCCACTTTACCCATGTTCAACTCAATCATACGATCACTATTACGGCTTCGAACATTCCCTGCGATTTCTTCACTAAGTCGTTCTCCATTATGATCGAATCGCTGACCCGCAATTAATTCAGGCTCAGGTAAACCTTTCCTCTGAACATGACCTGTCTCATACGCAGGGTCATCCGGGAACTGGCCCACACCCGGAATCAAATATCCAAGCGGATCATCTGTCTCAATGGTAATCGGTCGTGTATTGTAATCTGCTCCATACGTGACCTCAGTAATTTCACCGTCCAGATTTTCTTTTACTTTAGTTCCTTCGAAATGATCTGTCTCCTTGGTAGCTCGATACTTCTCTACTTCTGCATAGGCGCTACTACTCTCATGGGACGAATCAGACATTTTTTGGGATGCCTCAGAGGTTACAGTATCTATATGGCTTTGATACGTATTTTTCATGCCCTCCAAATTAAAGGAAAGTAGTTCTGACTGATGATCACTTTTGTTAGCAATTAGAAAGCCACACTCTATCAGCGCATCGATACGCTGCTGAATATCTGCCAGGTATTGCTCATTAACATACAGAGCATGATGTGGATCATGAACAGCCTCTAATAGCATTTCCAGCAATACCGCTGGAGTATTGTTCATAATCTCTCCTACAATGAGCTCTTCATCAAGATATCCCGGATACGTTTTATTCCCCAGCCAACCTCCTCCAATGAACTTATCGAGAAGCTCGTCTCTAATTATTGCCGTACGTGCCTGCCCACGTATGGATTGAAGGACGGATTCCCTATTCATTTTCATAGTAGTTCGACTAAATTTAACCGGTTGATCAGTAAGAAACATATTCTTTTGTTGATTATTTTTATTATAACTGTTTAATATTTGGATCAAGGTATGTCTGGTTTGTTCTTTGTTGCCCGTAACTGCCACAGCCTCAGGCAGCCACAGTTCTTGCAAAGATTTACGTTCAGCTTCTGTGACTTCAAGCAACTGACTCTCAAATGATTTTTTTCGCTCTGCCTTTTCCTCGGATTCAGGAAGATAAAGCTCCCTGCCGCCTGTCTGTCCAATATAAAATTTTTCATTAACATAAGTGTCAAACTCACTTTTTCTTTCGCCTTTAGCGCTATCGCGAAGTAACTCCAGAGCCTTCGAAACCAAACGGTTTCCTATTTCAGCATCTCTTCTTACATCTGCTTCCCTTTTATATACACGTTTACTTTCGTGCAAGTTTCTAAATACAAATCCATACTCTATATGCTCACGGTAGGCCTGTTCCACTTGATCATCAATTAAACTGTGAACTACAAAAATACGTTTAGCTTCCAGTGGTTCATCATTCACGTGCAGCTGCTCCATAAAAATTCGCTGAGCTGTGGTTAAACCATTCACATTGACCATATCGGCTGTTTGACTGCGAACAGATCCAAAAAAATGACGTTCCACTTCCGTTATTACTGATATCTCTCTCGAGGTATCAATAATTCCTGATTGCGTTAATGTGGGATGATTGTCTGTAATTCTGTTAGCTTGGTGCCAAGACGTTTCACTGGCATAAAAGACCGAACCATTTCGCCCGTAGTCCCTGCTGCTTTTTCTTAAATTATGGCTTAAATAAGTGTTCGTCATGACTTCCCGTTTCCCCCGAAAATCGGCATGAAGAACCGTCGGGTACTGACGATCTTTTAATTTGGCTAGCACATTCTCATGCAGTACTGCTCCCTGCTCAATAGAACGTTTAGCTTGATTCAGATGTGAAAAAAATATATTCTCGTTGATTTCTCTCATAGCTTGCGAAACATGGGGACTGGTTGTCGCATGAAATGTTTTTTCCCGTATGCTAGAGCCTAACGTTTGCAAGAGTTCAACCTGCGCTGCCTCATATTCTCGATGTGCTGAGGGCAACGTCGAATCAATGTGAAGATATTTAATTTCCTGAAAGCGACGATTCACTGCTATGGATACATCAGGTGGAATAACGATTTCCTTGTCTGAATTCACCCTTTTAGCGTTGATTATATTGCTATGCGTGTATGTATCTTTTTCTTGCTCCCTGAAACCTAGTAAGTTCTCATATATGAGCTTTACCTCTTGTTGACTTATCTTCTGAGACTGAACACTCTGCACTAGTTCTGTGTCTCTGAATTGATTTTGGATTGCCTCGAGTAAATATGGATTCTCCGTCTGGCGTCCTATTATTTTGTTTACAGTATGGTAAACCTCTGTTACTTCCATATCGGGATAAGCTTGCCGGACAGCATCTATCCATTGCTCGATTATCAGTTCAGATTGGATATCATGCTCTGCGCCAATCGCATAATCAGCAATCATGCCGAATTCACTAACTTTGAAGCTGATCTTACTAGGCTCCAATTTATCCAGATTGTTTACAAAGTTGCGAGTCAGTCCTAATTTCCTAAAAATTCTCAGTTCTTTATCGTTATCTACTCGCCAGCCTTCCGTCATCTCATCGTGGACAATGGAGTCTTTCCGTTCGTTAAACCGGTCACCTTGAGATGGATTATCCATCTCCAGTGCTTTAATTAAAGCAGAACGCTCCATATCCAACGAAAAATCCATAACGGTACCTTGCTTGATAGCCGAGTTTGATCCCTCCAATGAATGGTTCACGATCTCTGCTTTATCAGAATGTGATTCGCCCAAAACGATAAAACGTTCTTCACCTTCGAGATCTTTCCGGACAGCCTCCACCAAATGCTGATTATATCCGTGTGAGATAGAACGAGCCATATAAAAATCTAGCATAAGCACACTCGGATAACGGCTATAGGGCATATATATAAATCGATAATCCTGAGGTCTGCTACCTGTAGTCCCAACAGTGAACAAGTAACCGAACTGAGTGGTCGTATAATCGATGACAGTAAAATTGAATTGGTTGACTACTTGACTCATGTCACGGCCTCCTTCCAATAAAAAAGGGAACCCCTGAGTGGAGTCTCAGAAAGTTCCCTCTTGCTGAATCTATACGACTCAGCTTACATTCAGTTTAACTTAGGCGGTATAGCGGACTTCCTTCAGGATTGCCACGCCCATACGCTGGTTAGCAGATAGATTCATAAAATTTTGAGCCGTATCTGTGTCAAAATAACGATATACCTCTTGATTCCAGGTTTTCCCTTCAACATCAATAATCAACTCATCGAGATGCAGGATATTATGTTTGGTAACCGCAATGCAGTTATCAAATTGACCGCGATACCCTTCATATGGATGAACAACATAAATTGGAGACAAATGATATTTCGAAGTCCATTTTGATGCCTGAAAGCCCTGTGGTTCCAATTCGAGACCAGTATCCCCTAATTCCGGATCTTGATAAGCTTTCCCTTTCGGTGGAGCCTGTGTAATAAAAGAAGGATAATGCTGCTGAAACTCAATGCCCGACTTGGTTTTTAACATCTGAAGTGTGTTGTTACCAGCAGAAGTATATTGCCCGTAATAATATGTGCCTGTCGACGCAATCTTAGAGATATCAGGCTCATCAATAACCGCACCAGCAGTCAGCATCACATTTCCATCCACATCATTCAGATTATATTTAAACGGTTTAAGGGCACCGACGTACAGGAACGATTTTTTGTAATCCAGGAAGTTTACAGCCGGGTCGGCCACAAGAACCATTGCCAATCGGTTGTTCATTACATTTACATACATATATACGGGCTTTTCTTTATTTCGATCTGTCGGCGTATAATTTTCCAGCGCCCATTGGTACAGTACAGGGTGACCTGTCAATTTGAACGTTGGACGAGTAGTAACAGGTAGCGTTGCTGGTTCACTGCCCTCCAAATCTTCAAGCAACTGAACAGTTAATGTACTATGTTCCTCGTAAGCTGGTACGGGAGCAACCTCACGTGGTACAAGCGCATGATTAATAAAGCTTACATAAAAATGTTTTGTAATTGGGGTTGTCTGCGTTCCAATCGTCATAATGCCCCGCAAAATTAATTCCTGGATGCGATTGTTACTGTCCTTCTCTTCGTAGAAGACTTTCCATTGATTTTGCTCTTGAGCTTCACCTGCAGTTGATTCGTAAGGATAATTTTCAAAGCCAGTAACTTCTTCCTTCAATTTAGTCAACAAGTCCTGAGAAGTAGTAATTGTTTCTACATATTTAAAATTTGTCATTTGTATATTTCCTCCTATTTTATCTCTTTTAAGAATGCAATGGTGATGACATCTGGTGAAGGAGAATGCTTGAACAGATTAAGCGGGCTTTTAATGCTGAAAAATTTGTACACTTCTGTCCATGTTCCCAGCGACGGTTTGGAAGGGTCCTTCTGAATCTCGGTATCTACAATCAATTCATCGCGATTCACCAGATTATGGTCATAGATCGCAACGACACCGTCCATATACCCCCGATAACCTTCTGCCTGATGAACCAGATAGATTGGACTTGCATGATACTTTCCAGTCCACAGTGACTTTTGGAAGCCAGCCGAATCTACAATTAACTTGGACAGACCTGAAGGAAGTTTTCCTACAGAAGGATAATTCGGCAGATGAGAGATAAATGCCGGATAATAGCGCTGGAACAACACGTTGCTTCTTGTTTTCAACATAGACATGGAATCCATGCCATTAGAGGTATACTCCCCATATTGAGCATAAACGTCCGGGTTAAGATCCGTAAGAATATCATTTTTGGTATATCCGGTCATATCTGTGCGAAGGTCACCCATACCTACGGTTACGCCAAAGTTCCCGCCATGATCAAACTCATTAAATGGCACAATTTTACCTATGTATCCAAAACTTCGATAATAGCTATGAATATTAGGGGAAGGATCCCCTTCAAGCACTAGGACAACGCGATCGTTATTCACCGAAAGAGTATACGATACCAAATAATCCGGTCTTCTTTTTTTGTTAGGAAGCCACGATGTTGTAGAATTACGACCATGGAAAAAACGTGCAGCCGGGCTAACAATTTCTGTTTTCTCGTCATAATCCAGTTTCCACTTTGTGGATGGTGGGACAAACGGTTTAAGTGCCATGGGATCATTCCAGGTCAGATACATATAATGCGCTTTTAGCTGGTCAATGACAGTTGGTGATTTCCCCAATGTAATGCTATCCGGATCACAGATCCCGTCATACGTTTTACTTTCACTGCCTTGCGCATTTTTGCCTTCAAAACCTTCTCCATAGTAAACATTAATATAATTCCAATCATTAGCAGGCTGCTCAAGCATGACATAATAATCACGACTCTGGATGCCCGAAGGAACCGTAGGTGTTGCTTTGACAACCGTTTGGGCAGTTACATAATTCAGAACATCAGCTGTGTAGTAGAGTTCATCAAATTTGTAGGTTTGTTTAACAGGTTCGTAATAACTATCAACAATACTGGCCCAATCCCAGTAAGGGGATGAAGATTGTGATACTACTCTTCTGGTTAAGTTATACTGGTACTTCCCCTTTGGAGTAAGCTTGATTGCATAAGCCCAATCCGTAGGCATCTCTGTAACGATCTCAAATTGATTCCATTCCGTAGAAGGTTTTGTTGTTCCATCCAGATTGCCAATAACCTGGCGTACAAGATACGCTCGATACCCTTCAGAAACCGAACTATCTGGAACTACTGTTACTAGACAGCCAGGAACATCCACATATACTGTTTCTTTCGTAAGATTATCCTGATAGCTGAATTGAACAACCTGAATTTTTTTTCCTGTCTTATAGTTTCCATAAGTTACACCAACATTGGACGAGTTTGGACTAGGTTTACCTTCAATTTTCTCATCGTAGTAAATCGACCTTACTTCCCAAAGACAACCGTCTGCATCCAGGGCTGAATCCCCCGTATGACTTTTAGCCTCTGTCCAATCCGGAATTTTATAAACTTCGTATTGCTTTCCATCCGAATGAGCATACGTACCAACAATACCCTTGTGATAACTTTTACTGTAGGTGACCCATTTCGCTCCATCAGACTCATAAACCTTCTCCCAGCGATTGGCGTCAAGTCCGCCTTCAGCTCTGGGGATATCTGCATTCACAATCTCATCCGCCAAAGTATTAATCAGTTTTTGTGCTTCCGATTCTCCGTCCAGATATGCGGCAAAATTCGTTAGCGGTTTTTGCAGTGCCATCGTCACCCTCCTTATTTCAAAAATTTGATGTTGTACCAGACCGTTTTGGCTTCAGGCACTACGCTTACGAAGTCGAACTTGATTGTGGTTCCAGCCGGGATCGGGTAAACAATACCGAAGCTGTTCCCCATCGATACCGATTCGGGAAGTTCCTTCGTATAAATCGTATTGCAAATTCTCTCTTTTCCGATGGTCAGTTCCCAATAATCCCCCACGCAGTATTGACTTGCTGCAAACGCAATACTAAGGAACTCCGTATCATACGCCAAAGTAAACGTATCCGACTTGGTGATCTTCGCCGCCGGAATATCCAACATCTGTCCCCGAATGAACGGGATTGTTTTTTTGCTGAAGTGTGGGTACGGCAGCTCGCGCACTTTGTCGATGACGCCACCCGCGATATAGGAAACATTAAATGCCATGAAACCACCTCCTGTAGGTTATATACGATTTACATTTGTACCAGTTAAGCGACCTTCGTCATCATAAATAAGAACAATACTATAGGTAAACACGGCTTCCCCTTCCGCATCAAACGTGCGAGCCGTAACCTGGGTCAATCGGTAGTACCTGTAAAATTCATAATCTGGATGGTCATAGCCTACCGTCGAAGGAAAATCATCCTCATCTTCTGACCCGAATTGGAGCCAGATGGACACCTTCCATTGAGATTCATAGATGAGATCTGCCCCAGTCACACGGTCCGGGTCCTGTATATGCTCTCGATACAAGGTTACAGAAGGCTCGCCTTCCAGCGGTGAAACGCTAGATGAATTTGTACTGCTGAATTTTCGAAGCTCTCGGTGAATCAAATCCAGCACGGGAAATACGATATTTTCGTTGACAATGCCCGCCATTACACCATCACTCCCTTTCTAGCCCACATCAAATCAATAACTTGAAGCATGCCGCGATCCACCGTATAAGTGGTCTTGATGCTCTTAATCGTATAGATGGAGCGTGTCGTCGTTGTTTTATCTGTCACGATGACATTATCCAGCAGATCAAGCGCCGGATTGGCAGGTATGGATACCTGCAATGTACGGCACATGCGCTTCATATCAAAAAAAGCTCGCTCCGCCACTTGTCTTTTGGCTTCTACCGTTTTCGCCCACGGCACATTAAGCACCATGGTTCGAATTTCCCCTTTGAGTTCCAGCAGAATCTCCTTGTCAACAAAGCTACTCTGTCCCTGATTTGCATCTACAACGACAATGTGACTCCGCCCTCTGGACCAATCGGTTGATTTGGTAATGGAAATCAGATTGTCATATTCAGAAAATTCGGCAACAACAGGTTTGTCGTAATTCAACCGTTCCAGGCGATAGGTTCCATAACGATCACAGTAACTGCGATAAGGAATTTCCGAGATCACTTCTTGGACCGCTTCTGTCACTTTGGTGGACCATTGTTCAAATGTTCTCCCATATTCCTCAGTGAACGGATTTAACCACCCGTTTGGAGTCAGAATGGTGCTTGCATCCTTCACTTCAAATTCGCCTTCCTGACCAGGTACAGGAACAATAACCCTGCCTGTTTTCTGGTTAACCTCGATCAGGTACGTCTCATCAATAACGTAATCGGGATAAGAACGATCTTCACTGGTTGCTCTCCAGCCCACCAGACCTGCATGCTTGATGAGATCAAGCACAACCGTTGACTTCACCCAGGCTACCTTCTCGAATTCAACAGGCTGGGAAGCTGCAGGCGCAGTACTTGCAGCAGTAGGAGCTGTGACAGTCCAGCTTCCCGGGTCTGCCAGCATCTCCTGATAATACATCCACACTTTATCCACCCAGTTCGTCTCATCCTCACTCCAAACCATAGGCGCGATATCTCCACCCCTGTGGAAATAAAGGACATCCGCCTTGGAGGTTACTTTTTTGCCCTTGGATGCCAGAGCTCTGGACATGCGTTCTGCACCACGTTTCATCTGCTCCTGAATGCCACTATACTTCTTGTCAGGGATGCCATATCCGAGAATGAAACTGCCACTGGCTTCTCTGCCTCTGCCCTGCGTACCCATGACCGTCTCGTGTCTGCAGATGGCCAGCAGGAACTTGTGATCCGGGACACCGTAAGCTGCAGCTTGTACTTGTGCGGCTTGAATGATGGTTGAAGTCCTGTCCGTCTGAACAGCCGATGCCGGAACCGGATCGGGAACGTTATCTATATCATCAACTTCAGGATAAGCCTTCTTCTCTGAAATGACTTTTTCAATAACTCGTTTGTACATATCCCTCGCCGTAATCTCAAGTGTGGAATCCTCACCATTAATATCTACCTTATCAATTAATCCTGTAAAAACGCGCATCATATGTTGACCATATCCCATATAGATGCGTATCGGTGTATTCTCACTCAGGACACCTACATGAAAACCGTTGGCAAAATACGACCAGGGTGAAGGTGTTCCTTCCAGTTCGGGAAAATAAGCTGGATTGTAATCCGGGGAAAAGAAACCTCTGGGATTAGAAATCGTCAGCCTTGCTTCCCTGGCTTCAGCATCAAAAACATCATCAATCTCTGCTGAAATAATATTAGGAAGCACCTGAGTATCCATATAAACAAAAGATCCAACCTGGATCACATCCGTTTCTTGCCGGTTATTCATCACAAAGCTCTCATAGCTGTTCGTCTGGTAGTAACCCTCAGAAGGGTCAAGCCCTTCCTCCGCCTTCTGATTTTTTAAAGGAGCTGGCAGCAGTTCCTGGATGCGAATATAATCGATGGCAAGCTTCTTGAATTTATTGTTTGTTTTGCCTGCTGAACCGGATGAAGCAGTCGAATTGACTTTCCCGCCGTAGGTGACTTTAATCTGAATACGTTTGGACTTGGCTGGAATCACGATATTTTTTAATTCTGTAAGTTTTGTCAGATCATAATCTGCGGAAAATGAGTTTATGTGCGCATACGTCTTTCCGTCAATGACGACCGTAAAAGAGTCACCTTCTGAACCACTAAAATTAGTACCTAATCCAATACTAAGCAGCCCTATTGTAGGCATGCTGAGCTTGGTAACATCGATCTCAAATTCTACTACCACAGCTTCGCCGCCAAAAGTATACAGCAGCTTGCCACCGGAATCAGCCAGAGTCCAGCCGGATTCAATCTTGGCGTAATCGCCAAATTTCAGTCCAGTCTTGTATACACTTTTCTCGTACCAGTTGCGTTTGTCAAACTTCTCATTCAGCTTGATCTCACCGGGATAACCTCCAACATCTACTGGTTTAACGTCACGAAATGAGGTCTCTGCATTGCCATGCAACTTTCGCTTGCCGTCCAGATACAGTTTGGGATTAACCGCCTTCCCTCCTTCTCCGGTTTTGGTCGTTGGATTAACTCCCTCCCATATTTCAAAGTGCAAATGTCGCCCTTTGCCAGCTGCTCGCTCGGCAGCAGATACTTTATGCCCGTTTGTGTACACGCCGCCCGTATTTCCCAGCGTTCCAATAACATCGCCTTGTGCTACTTCATCATCGACAGAGCAAAGAATATCCTTGAGATGAAAATATTTAGTGATTATGCCGCCAGCATGCCTTATATTCACGGCATTTCCTGCACCTTCTGTCTTATTCCTCGTGATACGCACCACTTTTCCCGACCAGGCAGCTAAGATCGGCGTCCCAATATCATCCGCAAGATCAATCCCTCGGTGTGACCGGCCTTTATCTCTGGGAGCACCGAATTTATCAGAAATTACAATCGTGTTTATCGTTTTGCCCTTCACCGGAAAACAAATGTCCTGCGCGTTTGCTTTGGTTGAACCGTCATATATACCATTGGCCGTTTCATCTACCCATACGGATTGTGTATTCATGACCGGTACTGCCTCGGAAACCATATGTCTGAACTCCTCGGTTCGCCCCGGAATAAAAGCCAGCCTGTCCACTTCGACCCGGATATTGGGAAGAGCGTGTTCACCAAGCTTTAATCGCTCAGATAGCACACGTAGAACTTCATCTGAAATTGGAATCATATGCACTCGCCTCCTCTACTTGAATCGTTCAATCGTCCATTTCATGAAACGGTCCAGAAAAGCTGCTGCCTCGGCACGTGTCATCGCTGAATTGCCCAAAAACCAAATTTCTTCTGGATCTGTCCCGTTAACAGGCCGCCCCATATCGGTCACAACTGCCGCGCCATCTAACTTTTTTTTCACGGGAATGCCCATAATCAAGGGATCATTGTTGGAAAATGTCTCATCCTCCATCTCGGAAACAGCCACCTTCCAGAATGAATCCTTGGTCTGCTCTACACGTTCACCCTTGTTTTGATAATATATAGCAGACTCCTTACCGACATCCGCAAATCTTTCACTTACACCTTTCTCATAAAAGAAATGAACCTCATCTCCTTCCGATAATGGGCCATTAAAGACAACCGTATGATTATCGATCTCGGTGTAACCTGGAATCGTATCTTTTTTATTTTTCAACTCCACAGTCACTTTCAGCTTCTTCGCCCCATATGGGTAGTTCCCATTCAACCTGAAGACTCGTTGGCCCTGAAAAGCTGTAATTTTCTGATCAATGCCCTTTGTAGGTGCTTCCATATCTGTGAATCGGGCATAAAACACTTTTCTCAACTTGTTGATCAGATGAAATGCTTCTCCACGCTGAATGATCGCATTGGGGAAAAAGCAATTGTTATAGGATGGATTATCTGATTTTGCTTTGATCTCCTCACTCCTGAACTTCACAGCCCCGCCACTCGTTTTGGTCCAATAATTAAACTTGCAAGTAACGCCATTGAGATTAAAAGGCAGAAACACTGATCCTCCCGGGCTTACACAATATACGTCTGTACGATACCCGATCGCCTTGGTAGCTATTTTGGTTACTTCGGCTGCATCTCCCATGCTATCTGCCCAGATTTCAGAAGGAATACTGAGTCTGCGAAGCGGCTGTCCGCCTGCATACATATACTCCTGATGACTGCGGCTAAATGGATCATAGAAGTACGTTGTTGCAGCACCCAAAATAGCTCTCGGCAGACTGCCAGTCCAGGAAACGGGCGGTCTTTTCCATTTTTCATCCAGCAGTGGTTCTCCGTAGCTGCAAAAGGATACAACCTGCCCTGCTTTTACACCTGTGTATAGCTCAATATCCGTTACATTTTTGTCGTTCTTCTCTGCTGATTTGTAGATCGTCTGCACACCGTCAATGAAAACATAAAGCGGATTATCATCGGTCGGCTCAATCAGGACTGGTAAACTAAACGAAGCTTGTCCCGATGTTGCCTTAATCTCCTCATAAACAAATGGTTTTCCCTCCTTAAACTTGTTATAATTGATCCCGGCCACAAATACTTCACCGTCTTCGAGCACCATATTGGTTGCTTCCATAACGTCGTTATAGAACCAGTCACCTTCATTAACATCCACCCATTTGCGCATGACATACACCTCCTGTACTTAGAATAGACAGAAAAAAGAGTAGGTCACCCTACTCTCGAATCGTTCGCTCCAACAGACGTTTGGTGCGCATTAGAAACGTAACAAATTCTGCCCTGGTAATGTAATCCTCCGGACGAAAGTACAAAATGGGCGTGCCATCTAGTTGTGTGACCACGGTCAAACCCAGATCACCCAGACGTTCAATGGAATCCCTAGCCCAATGATCTTTACCTTCCGTGGTTTGCAAGTCCTGAAACTGCACCGTACTTTTGCGATCATACCCATCCTTTTTGATCAATGTCATGGTCAATTCGACCTTATATCCCTTTTGGTCTTTGTCCATCGTATCCTGATGATAGAAGATTGGATCAACCTTAATGGACTCGACTACACCCACATAGATATTTCCTTTTTCATCATAGAATTTATGTGTCCAGCCCACGTACATCACATAATCATGATAAGACTTTTTATCTTTAAACAGTACATTGATAATTGCTTTATAGGAGGACACACCCATCTGATGGAAATGAGAGGGAGCATTAATCATTTTAATCTCTCTTACTTGTGGATTCGGTGAAGGGGACGAATATGGATCGATTATTCGCCCCGCCACGGGCTCAAATTTCATGCCCGTATCTACAAAGAGAGCTCTTTTATATCGGTCATTCACCAGACCGAACGGGTCCCGTTGTGGCATAACTTAATCCCTCCTTTTTAATCTCAATTTGTTATCTTGGACCATACATGCTTCCCATTCCTGCACCGACATTACCTGCCATCCGATTGGAAATCCCTGGGTTATTTTGTCTCAATGTTTTGTCCAACGCGGATGTGAGTTTCTCTACATCTTTGGTACTGCCTGTCATATTATCAATATTGACGTGAACAGTAACGTCTCCCGACCCGACCATTACACTTTTATGGGTATTGCCGGCAGTCATGTAGTCAAAGTAGTCCATCACTTTAAGTCCTGCAGGCAGATTAAACGTGGAGATAGGCTTGTCCATTTTTTTACTGATTTCAGCCAGATTTTTGGACTGTTCGACTCCGATGGAGCTTAACTCCTTGAGAATGGTCATATATTCGTCGGAGTTGACATTGAATCCCCCGTTTTTCAGCAGTTCGTTCCATTGCTGTTTGTATAGATCCATCTTGAGATTCATATCTCTAGCCCGAGCCTTGTTCAAGGCAATCACTTCGGATGAATCTTCCTTGCCGCCATTAGCCGCTAATAGATCATACATGCGTTTGTCATAATCCATCTGGGTCAATTCCAGTTGATCACTCATCTTGCGTTTTAACTCGTCGATTTTGCTATTTTTAACACTATTTAATTCCAGCTCGGATTGTGCCTTTTGTTGTTTCTTCTCATTAATCTCCATGCCTAAATCTTCTTTTTCTTTACCCTCGGCTAACTTGTCATACGTTTTCTGCAAGCTTGCAATGGCTTTATCAAAAAATTTGATGTTTTCTTGCAAGTATTTTTCCATTAGCGCACGCATCTGACCAGAGTCTTCACGGACACCACTAATGAGCAACCGGGAACGTGTTACCTGGTAATTTGTTTCATTTTTACTTGCGGAAATGCTAAGCTGCCGATTAATTTTGTCAATCATTTCTTCGATGCCATTGCCCTTGGGTTGGGGCACCGCTCCATTAGCAATAGCACCTATTGCTCCAGCTGCGGGAACATCCTGCATCGGTGCCGGTATGTATTGTACCTGTGGCTGGATATTCTGGACCTGTGGCTGATTCTCATTTGCTGGAGATTTTCCGGCCTCTTTATCCATCTGAAGCTGAGATTCCTTTTTCTCCTGCTCGTAGTTGTATTCCTTCGCCAATTTCTTATCTACTGCTGCCCCGTCCTTTTCGGTCCATAACGCCTTAAACCCCTCTGCATAATCTCCGAACTTGTTATTGGTAGCACTGTTGCCAAAAATAGAACTCATGGTTCCGGATACCAAGGCATCCATACCCAGATTAAAACCCTTCCATACCTTCCCCACAAAAGAGGAATCCTTCATGTCTTTAAAATCTTTCGCTAACTCTTCCTTATTTGTAGCCCGAATATTTTGCTTCTCCGCTTCCGATTTCCCCATATTGCTTAGCGGGTCCACCAGACCTGAGATGACATCCATAGCAAGCATTGCGCCACCTAGAGCAGGGACTGCCTTCAACGGTCTTACCAATCGGGAACCAAATTTAACGAGTTTGGATAGTTTCCCCGGGACTTTGATACCTCTGGCAGCACGTTCTGCATTAATGGCATGCTCTGTAATCACATTGCCGTTTCTGTCTTTTAAAATGTTTCCACTTGGATCCCGCATAGGTGCATGGTTGTTAAAAAAGGCTTTGCGATTTCCCGTTTCTTTCATATCCTTGAACCGCGAGACGAGGCCTCTCTTTTTAACTTTGTTATCCTTCTTCCCACCGTAATCTACCCCATCCATAATGGCATCCTTCATGACATCCTTGATCAGGTCTTCATGACGGGCTACAAAGGTTTTGTTTTCTGACTCTTTCTTCTCCTCTTTGGCCGGAGAAGCCCCAGTGCCAGTTCCGGGTACAACGACCAGCCCTCCTCCCGAGCCATTCATCATCAGTCCAAGCTGAACCTGTTCCAGTTCCTTAAGTTTAGCTATGTACGCAGACGCATCCGTTAATCCCTTTTTAAAAGAAGCATTTAACTCATTCACTTCACTTCTCAACTTGGTCAGAGCATCATTTAATTTGCCAGACTCTCTGCGGAGCTTTTCCACATCCGATTCATAACGTTGAATATCTGTTGCTCCATACTGAAGCTCCGTGTTCAGATAATACAACTTGTTTCGGAGATCTACGGTCTCCAAGTCCATGTCATTCATCGCCATCAGCCATCTTCTGGATTGATGTTCAAGCTGCATGATCGATTTTCCCGTATCATCAACTTCACGACTTAGAAACTGGAGATTTCGCTTCGTCTTGGCGATCTGAGTATCCAAAGCGTACATCTCTTCTCGGAGTAAAAAGAGCTCCCTGGCATAGGTTCTGACCTTTCTCTCTGCCTCTTGCTGTTCTGTGGCATACAAGGCTGCTGCCACAGCATCCCCCTGCTGCAGTGCAAAATTACGCTTTTCGTTATTGGCGTCTCGAGTTTGCTTGGCCTTCGTAAGATCCGTTTGTTTCCCCAACGTTTTGTCTGTCAGTTCTGCTTTTTGCTGTTGGAAATGCTGCAAACGATGCTGCTGCTGCTTCATCTCCTGAACCGCCCCTGCACGCTGAATTTCAACTCCCTGAATGTGATTCATTGAACCCGTATCCAGGTTTTCGGAATCCTGGCTATTGGGTCGCACCGGACCATATCGTTTCTGATCGGCTTGATCCATGAACTGGCCTACCTTCTCCCAGTCCACCTGAACACCCACATCGTCCATAATACGGTTGAGAAGCTCCATATGGTCAACTACTCCACCAGATTGATTTTCGATCAATCGCAGCATCCCGACCAGAACGTTTCCGAAGGCAGCAAAATCTTCGTTTAGACTTTGCATCACACGGTGCGTGGAAATCTGAAAGATCGTCTCCCATTTCTTTTGCTGCATAACGATATGATCTTTAGTCTCCATTTGCGTTAAGCTAGGTTCTGTTTCAACGGAGGCTTTCAACTGCTCCGCCAAAAGATCCGCCTGAACTCGATTGGACGAGCTTGTCTGATATTGTGCCAAGCTTGAATCGGTTTGAATAGATAATGCTGCCTGACTGATCCAGCTCGCCATGCGTTCCTCCCGACTGAGACCGGATTCCGGTTTAGTCGGCTGTATGTCTGTTTGTTGCAGCTTGCTCATAAGCTCCTGCACACTTACATGAAGCATCGATGAAGCATGAATGATCATGTCTGTCATTTTGGAAAGTTCTGAAATATGGGCTGACCACAAGGACGAGATTGCTTCAAGACCTGTCGCCGTTTGCTCCACATCACCGGATCCGGATGCTTGTATCTTGGCCGTTTCTGCGGCAAAATGTACTGCTTCGGATGAACTGTCGTATTTCCTTGAACCGACACGATAGGCCAGTCCCACATCTTCCTGATTTATACCATGCTGCATCGCAATATTTTGCAGTTGATTAACCTTATCTCGTTTGGAGGATCTCGGTTCGGACAGATTACGCAGCCCGGTGGATTTGATTTCAAAATTTTGTTCTGCTTTTGCAACCTGTTCCTCCAGCTGACGCGAGGAATCAAGCGAGCGCTTAAGCCTCTCTGGTGATAAGCCCTTCACTTTCCCCATCGACAAATACTTCATCATGTTGGCTACGGCTTCGACCCGTTCGCCCGATTGGTTTGCAGAAAGGGCATTCATTTCGCGAAATGCGCCCCGGTAGAACTGTTCCAAATCCATCGTCAAGGACTCAATCCATTGCTCCTGCATGGCGTCCCTCACCGTTTGCACTTGCTTGATCAACGTACCGATACCGGAAGCCTGCTGATGTTTTTGCGCATCGCTGTCACCAGCATTTGAGTTGAGTTCGTTAACTATTTCTTGCTTCAAAGAATACGTATTCTTTTTTTGTTCGTCCAAAATCTTCACCGCCTTTTATGCATAAATCCCGTTCCACCTTCGTATAGGCAAAACGGGAAATTCGTTGTTTATCCTCCAAGCGCTTGCGCGAGCAGACCGATATCCTCCTCCGAAATTTCAGTATACTCCTCATCTTCAAAAGTTCGGGTACGTTTAACCGTTCCATCGTTTTTGCCTTCCTCACCTCCACCACTACCGAACATGCGAAGAGGTGCCGTCATCAGTTCAACCTCAAACTGAATATATTTCTCGGCTGACTTACATAAGGCTGCAACCTGAGGGAGGGTGTACTCCCAAATCTCCCACTTGTTCAATCCACAATGCTTATGGAGGGTGAAAAAGATTTCTCCCCAGTGCACGGGTTCCTGTGTTTCCGTATCACGGATTTCGGTTCCCTCCAAAGGCTCTCCCTCGGCGCGTTCTACTTTTTTAGACCGTTGAGTCCAATCATTAAATCAATGACTTTTCGAGCTGTATTGAGATCCAGATACTCATCCAAATAGTCCCGATTAATGATGTATTCGCCTTGGTTATCTTTCGTCACAATATGAGGATAGTTTTTAAAAGCAATCCCGAGTACATCAAACAAATCCTGCTGTCGTCGTTGATCCAATTCGTCATTATCCGTCGGGATAAAATTCAGAATAATGGCATCGATATTCACCGTTTTCAGCAATTGCATTAGACGCCTGGCATCCTTCAGATTGCAAGGGGGAATTCTGTATTTACGACGATCCCTCAGAGTCACAATCTCATCATCTTCAAAAAAAGCTCTCTCTGCTGCCTCAATTTCTTCAGGTGTCGCCTTTTTATTCTCAGAATCATGCTTGATTCTGCTAGCCGCCTCTTCATTTAGACGTTCCGCAAGCTCACGCTCGGCCCGTTCTTGATCTGTCTCCATCGGTTACTCACTCCCTCAGTTCATTCGTATCCCCGAAAAGTAAAAATGCCTGACAAGGCAAGGCGCTGTGAAGGGGAGAACACAGCCACCATTGAAATACCTTGCCAGGAGCAATCAACATCATTCTGGATTAGATTTTGCTTTTGGCGCTGAAGCGTTTAATGCTTCCGATTTTTCCATCCGGGCGTTCCGGATCGAGGATTTGCAAGGAGATTGCAGAAGCAGATGCCGCTGCACGTTGAGCATTAATGCTAAACGTTCCTTTGGCACGGCACATATACAGCTCGGTTTCAACACCTGCAAATGTTCCATCTTTTTGCTGGAATGTACCGTGATGAATGACAGAGATCGGGAATGGTACTTCATCCACCAGAAGATCAACCATGTCTACAACTTCATCACGTTTGTAATTAAGTACGATTTCTTTGTCGATATGTACAGCATTAAGAACTACCAGGCCGTTTACTTCGTCATAGAAGAACTCATCCGGTTTTACAGCAGATCCCTTGGTAGGAAGCTGTTTCAGCAATGTATTGGATTCTTTCAGGCGAACAGCAAGGCCGGCATCTTTTTCGTAAATGTCGCTTGCATAAGCCGGCTTCACTTCGGCGAAACCGGAGTTGGCAGTGCCTGTTGCTGCAATAGTCTGCTCATTCAGAACCCATACGTAGGATTTAACTTGCTCCTGTACGGTTGAACCCATCATCAGTTGAATTGCATCCAGATCAAATTTGGCATCGGTAGCCGATACCTCAATGGATTTGGATTTCACAAGTACATCAATGGCGAACAAACCATCACCGCCAAAAATATCCTCCAGCTCCACGTTCAGATCAATTTTCAGATCCTGAAGTGTCCCCAAAGTAACGACCTCGATCGCTCCCATTGGATCTGTAGGATAACGTTTAGCCATGAATGTGCCTACACCTTTAATAATCATTTTTTTTGCCATGAATTTGTCCACTCCTTCAATTGATCTAGAATTTATGATTACGGAGATATGAATAGCTGTTGCCAAGCTGCAATGTAGCGGTCGGGAGATCCTGAATGCAACCTGGCAAGTTACTTATCCTCTCTGTTTTCTTAGTCTAGAACCAGATCATCATTCCCTAACACATATATATAAAAATGATCCCTCCATTACATCAGAGGGACCGGTCTATTCGGTAATTGATCAATAATGCCCGCAATTTGTTCTGCGCGCTCGTGTAGCTCATATTCCTCAGCAGTTATTAGATGAACTTGCGAACAATATCGACCATGCTCGTAGATTCGTTCCGGCGTTATAAAGACCACATCAGCTACAGCTTCCATCGCATGTTTTTGCTTTTCATACTGATCCGGATCTGTCAAGGAATCATAAACGACAAGATCAGGATACGCGGCCTCCACCGAGCTTGCTAAGCGACTATCATTTACCCAGTATACAATCCGGTTATGTCCAAATAAGGTGCGTACGTTCTGACCTGCCCGGGCGACGACAAAATGCGGAAGGCCTTCATACGGATATTCCAGATCATCAACCTGATAATATTCATCATTCGAGTTAATATATATAACGTGATATCCAATTTCAGCAAGTGCCTTTAATAACCTCTGTGAACGTTTTGCAAATCGCTCACTATGAAAATCTATGGCTGGCAAATAAATAATCGTTGTATTCTTATCAGGCACATTTGATTGGGAAAGATCATTTTCCGGCTTAACCGATTGTTGTTGCACCTCCTCTGCTGGAGAGATCTCCCTTGTGCCAAACAATTGTCTAAACATTTTTTTCATCGTCCATTATCCCCCATCACCTGATTAATCATCTTTAGTGCATCCATCGCTCTCGCATCCCAACTATTGGCTCTGGCTACCTGTGTACGGGTCCTCATTTTGGCCAGATCATTCTCATTAATCGCTTTCTCCAACATTTTGCCGCAATTATACCGATCCATAAAGTAAGTCACATGGCCATATTTATGTACAATTTCTTCCATGCGCGTGGTCAGAACAGGTTTTCCCGCTGCTAAATATTCGTAGTATTTGATCGGATCACAACCTCGAATCATCTCTGTAAGCTTGAAGGGCACGATACACACATCAAATTGAGCAATATATGCAGGCAGCACCCTGTAATCCTTATGTGGTAAACATGTAATATTGGGATGCAGAATTCTTTTTTGATACAGCGCATTGTTACCAATCAGAACAACCTGATAACCCAGATCTGCAATTTGAGTAATAAGTGAATAATCTACCCAGGAAGCCATCGCTCCGTGGAACCCCACCACTCGTTGTCCTTCAGGTATTTTAGGAAAATCTGAAGGTCGAGTAAGCGTAGTCTGCGCTTTCTCAAAGTGTTCATAATCCGCACCATTCGGACACATAAAGATTGGCTTTCCTTCCTTTTGATGCGCTTCATACATAATCCTCGCGGTAGTTGAGATCAAGTCCGCCCGTTTAAAACATTTAGGAATATAATCCTTCCAAACGGCAAATTCATCTGCTGAATTATCGAGATAATCAAAAACTGTAAAATCAAATGGCTTCCCTTCCGAATAGTCATATTGTGCAGGGCTGGAAAACCAGAGTACCTTTTTACCTTTGATCAAATGATCATAATGGATTCCTCGTCTCACCAGAAACAAATCATCATTCAGCTTCTCGATTGGACGTTCCTGTACACGATACGTTTCCTGATTAATGAAAATAGCCCTTACGCCGGGAATTTTGGAGAACGCCGTCATTAACTGTTGCGGACGCTGAAATAACAGATTCCAATCCAGGGCTGGGGGATAAATTATGGTCATTTCAATACTTTGAAATACCTGATCCGCTTTTGCTTTAGCCTTCTTCTTAGGACGCAGCCAATTGAGCAACGAGTTCAACTCCTTCCGCATAAACATGAACAGGCCGCAGTCGCGTGTCCACAAACAAGTTAAAACCAAGTACTTTGGCATGCTCACAGAACGCCGCATCTTCACCTGAAGCATGATTGGCATATCGAACCCCAGCTTCAATAACCTGACGTTTGATGAGATACACTGCGCCTGTGCATTCTACGGGGATCAAACCTTTACTGAATTCCGGAACATGTCGTCCATGAATGAGTGCATTATGCGCTTTGATCTGCGGATGATTTCGAATCAACATGGCACAGATATCCTTATCGTTATAGATAAGTTGTTGCAGGCTGTGTGGTGGAATTATGATGTCTGTATCTACAGAGAACAAGTACTCGCAATCAGACTTTAAAAACTCTTCCAATAGCCGATTTCTAAGCTTTGCCAAATGTGCGTAGGAATATTGTCCTCGCAAGTGTCCATAGGCTTTTCCCATATTATGAGTTTCATAAGGAATATGATGATTCTGCAGGATGATTTCGGTCTGGTCCTCACTATCGTTCAAAATATATTTGAACTGTTTCTGAATCGCCTGCTGCTGAAGGGAGTGCAGATGTCGTTCAAGCACCCAAGCACGATTTCTAACAGGACTGCCAATGAATACGTTATTCACAGTTCATCCCCTCTCTCTTTTTTACTTAGTGTAGACCGAATCTTTATTATCTCTACAGCTTGATTATCAAATCTCTTTTGCGATATTTAGAGAGAGAAGAGCACATTCCTCCTATTCTAGGGTTAAGAAGAGTGAACAGGACTCATAGTTCCTGCTTGGTCTTATAACTTGGGAAAAGAGGTGAAAGCTGTGCTAGGAAGCATAGAACTGATTCGTAGTTGGCATCAGAAAGCCATTGATGGAGAGGCACATGCCACCATTCGGTTCGGGGATGCGTCCAATACGATTTTGGCTCATGACGCCGTGCTGACGATGGACTTTATTAAATCTCATTATGGCTGGTTAAATGATCCCACATATTGTGGAATTACGTTACCCCACGCAAATGCGCGGGAGACCCTCGTTCATTGCTTGAGACAGGCCGATTACGTAGGACATTTAACACAGACGGAGCATTGGTATTTCAAGCCGCTTTTTGACATGTGTCTGGCATATTACAAGGTCGAGCCCGTTGAAACGTTTTATGCTTTTGAGAATAACTATATTGCCCGTTATCCGTTATTTTACGAGCTGTTCAGGACCATTCCCGTTCTAATCTGCGGAGCGAAAGCTGATGTATACAGAGAGGTATTAGAGCGGAGATATGGTTGGAAACATATCGTAGGAACAGTTGATTGTCCCTCTTGGTCTCAGGTTGAATCAGCCACTGTAGAGATGGAGCAGCTTTATCAGCAATCTCCTTGGAAGCTCGCACTTGTGTGCGCAGGTGCTCCCGGCAAAGTGCTCACGGTCAAAGCTAAGGAGCTGCATACCGTTGGTGTGGATTTTGGCTCTGGTGCAGATGTTGCTATTCAGGCTGACAAGGAAAATCTGAACGCATGGGAATATGATGGCTTTCCTGATTATTGGGAGGGACGTCCTCAGAAATGACCCTGATCAGGGTCTTTTTTCTGTCTTTTTCAAGCTAAGGCACACCTGTCTCTTCTGACTCGACGCTGTTGATAAAATAAACTATCTGCCTTATTATTGATAAGATAACTCCTGAACTAACCTGATATATACATTCATCCTGAGGAGCTCTGCTAAGATATTCGAACTGTTGGAGGGAAATAGAATGACGTACTCGAAGTCAAAAACCGAAACCGTAGCAAATCATTTAAGGACACGATTTATGGAAGGGCATGTAGAGGGACACGAGATCGTCGTTGCTTTGATTAGCATGGTAAAAGCTGAAAAAATTCAATTGCACGAAGTTGCTCCGATCCTTCGTACCGTTTTTTTTGATCAACCGCAAGGCATGTGGGTAGCTCTCGAAAAGGCAAACACACTGATGGATGACCAATTAATTGATTCCATCCTTCAGGAAGTTAATGAGCAGGTTTAATTCTACATACTCCATTTTAAATTAGCGAAAGATTCACGTTCTACACCGATACATTCATCAAAGAATAGCACCCCCAGCAACAACAGCATGTTAGTTTTATTTCTCTCCGGCTTACTCTAAGTATATGCGAAGCATAATTGACGCTGCGTATGAATTGAACACAGGGGAGGAGAAACCTATCGAGCCCGTTAACAAAGCTATCCTATACTTAACCGTCATAGAAACGATGTTCGAAATACTTCAATACAATGAAGTAGATCAATCAGAGCTTATCGATGCTCTGGTTATGTTAGGATTTGATCCTATGGAGATTCTTTATGAGACCAATACGATCAGATCGTTCCAGAAGATATGTAAAGCCTTTGCCGAACTACATCTTACAGATGAAGAACTTACTACGTTTATTCAATCGTAAGCCGTCAATCCTTAGCTAGAACATACGCTATCTTTAAAAAAGCAGCAGCAGAACCCTATGTCTAACGACGTAGGGTTCTGCTTTTATTATTTATCGGCTTAACATTGTACAGACAAATTCGTATAACGTTTAAGAGCTTCTCTCTGGATAAAATATTCAAAAACATTTGATAAAATAGCTTCGTAATGAACAGAAAGGTTGACTTGTGATCATGGATTTTATCTCTCGAGATGAAGAAGCGCAATTGAATTCACTTCCGTTAGTTGGTTTGCTGGATTCTTCATCCGTACATTACCAATATGAGATAGAGCATCCCGAGAGGATCATTATTATTCAGAACTGTTTTTTTCTGAAAGATGCTTCTCACTTCAACTCCTGGTTAACAAACCAGGTTGAACCTGCCAGAGTCAAGTGTTAATCCCTTTGACTCTGCATCCCCTTGCGTCTTCGTTCATCAATGATAACTTTTAACATCAGTAACTCCCCGTAAGTTAATGCTCTTTTCCGTGCTTTTTCCACCCATGCCTGCTCATGGATGATCTGATCCTTATACGCATCGCCAATATATTGGTCTAGTTCTCTCCATGCCCATTCTGCATAATTCAATACTTGATTCATTTCGTCATCCTCCATTGCCGCGGGCTCCACCAGCGAATTCAATTTTCTATGTACGGCCTGCTTGAATCTTTCATATTGGTCTGGTTGCTTGATCCATGGCAATGGACAGTCCTTCCAGCCAACAACCTCCTTATGAGTGAAGAAAACCTCTGGAAAACCTCGTTGCTGTATGAGATATACAGCCAAGTCAACCACTCGATTAAACGTCTCCTCATGAATGCTTCCATCCTTTTCAATACACATCTCAATACCTACAGTGCTGTTGTTGGGATATGATCCCAACTTCTTCAGAGCTTCTTGGGTGTATGTCTTGCTTCCGCAATGATAAGCCATCTCGTCATCGGGGAGGCTGCAATAAATAGATGTGCGATCAACTGAAAAGTGGGCACTTGCATAACGACCTTTCGAACCTTTGCTCACCATTTGCTGTGCAAGACTGGCAAAATATTTGCTTATATTGCTAGCTGATGCCCCTGGAGAAGCTGTGTAGTGCATCACAATTCCTCGTTTGGCTTTTAGCTTCAGACCAGGCCTGCTATAGATATTTACCGGGATATAGTCTTCAATTACCTGAATCATCAGGTATTCCCCCGATCGTCACTTTGCTGATCATTACCACGAAGCTTGAATAATGCCGAAGTAATAAATTTAGGCACGGGAAGTCCCATTTTCCCCATATTCTCCAGTATGCTGATCCCTTCGGTGCCGATAATAAACATTAGCATTGCATCACGCATAAAATCATTTGAATTACCTGCAACAATATCGAGTTGATGAGCAATGATCACAAACACAAATGTTAAGGTTTTACGCGCAAGCCCCCACCAGCCTACCCTGCTGGACAGTTCTTTTTTGTACCAAGCAGCCAAAACTCCTGTAACATAGTCGAGTCCCACAAAAATCGTCACTGCAATTAATAGATGATTGATTCCTCCTACCAAATAAACTACAGCAGATAATGCCCATCCAAACATAACCATAAATACAGTATCTCTCTGCATTGCCTTTCCCCCTTCATATCTATTTCATGTCTAGGTTAGGCGGTTCATGGACTTCTGTCTCATTCTCAAAAGAAACGTACTAAAAAACAATAATCTTTCGCAAAGCAAACAACAAAAAATCCCTCCTGCACCCGGAGGGTGGGAGGGAATTTACAGATGCCTGTTTAACTGTAAGTCGAATTGTCGTTAGGTGTCACCGGGATGCCTGTTTCCGTTGTTGTATGGTTCCGATTGCGAAACATTTCCTGGATACGGTCAAGGACATACGGGGTAGAATCAATCAATTTTTCGAACAAGTGCGTCGAATTATCAAGTGGTACGATGTGCACGCCCTGCTTGCCTACGACCAGGAAAGCGATCGGACGGATGGATACACCGCCGCCGCTGCCGCCGCCGAACGGAGAAGCAACCTTGGCTGAGTGCGCATGCTCTGTCGTGCTGGACGTACTGTTTCCTTTCCCGTCGTTTACGTTAAAATCACTGCCGCCTGCAGCAAAACCAAAGCCCACTTTACTGATCGGCAGAATAACCGTGCCATCCGGTGTCTCTACAGCATCGCCAACGATTGTATTGACATCCACCATGGCCTTGATATTTTCCATAGCAGTTTCCATTAAGCCTTGAATTGGATGATCTGACATTTCATATTCCCTCCAGTTTCAATGTAAACTATACAAGCTGAACTCAAGAAGAAATGTAAAGCATTCGTTCAACTTGCAGGTTTTTGATCTAACCATATCATCCCCAAACTTCGGGGACTTATGTAACAAATCCAGAGGAACACACCTTATGTGACCAGCCCTACTACCAAGCCATGTTCGCTGACCCTCTACGTTTCGGAGGAATGGGGTTCTTTATCCACAATATGCTTGCGCTTTTTCTTTTCCTTGGACTTGCGGCGCTGCTCTTGAATAAGCTTGATCCACATTCGCCAGCCGCCTTCAACCTGAAGCACACGTGTCATTAACCTCAAGCCTGCTGACAATAGTGAAGCAACCCGCATGCGCAGCTTGAAGTCCAGTTCTGTTCGAAACTCCATTTCCTCCGACCAAACCGGAAGAACTTCAAGGTCAGGCACCGTTCTGAACCGCATCTGATACGTTAAAAAACCGACAATCATCGACTTCACGCTCCACAACCAGCCTGACAGCATCGCCGTATATGCAGCATCGCCGACCCCGACTGCAGTAGACCAGAACAGATTGGTTATATACACATGCTGAAGGGTCTGTTTAACCCACAGCTTTAAGGCCTCGGTTGCACGCAGCATGACCTTGACATCTTTGGCCCAATTTTTCACTTTTCGTTTGTTCACTTGCTGACTTCCCAGCACTTCTCCTCTGGAATGATTCATGGACTGCTCTGTTTTGAGCAGGAAACCCTCTTTCATATTTCGGAAAACAATGCTCGGAATCTCGTAATTCATACGTACGATGCCGTACAACAGCCGAATATTAATATTAGCGTAGTCATCGCTCTTATGTTTGCGAAACACAACATGTACATGAACATTTGAGATGAGGACTGCGGCAATCAGCAGTGCGATGAACAAACCGATTCCTCCAAGCCAGATCCACACAGGCCTTACCTCCAAGCCCTCAATTCTTTTCATGTCTAGTATGGCATTTCTCACTGGAAAAAATTCACGATTCTTTTGAAAATTCCAACTTTATCCCACACTCGCTTGCTCTTGGCAGAGGATCACCAGCCCGAAATCATAAAAAAGACGAAGCAGGATCTATGTCCACTTCGCCTTGGCAGTTCTTTTAATAAAATGTCCTATAACTACTTGGATGAGTTCCAAGGGTCTTCGTCTTCTGTATGTCCAGCAAAATCCTGATCAGTAGATGACCCTTCATTTTCTTCAAAATCAAACGCATTATTCACATCAGGCTCTTGAGCATCTGGCTGCTGCATGTCCAGCTTGTTGAACAACAGCTGTGTTTCCTCCTCCAGATTTTCAGAGTCTTCAAACAGGCCCGGTTCTGGAAGATCTTTAATCGAGGCAAGTCCGAAATAATCGAGAAACGACTTCGTCGTTCCATACAAAATCGGGCGTCCGATCGCTTCCGCTCTCCCCACTTCAACAATTAAATCCTTGTTCACCAAAGTATGAATGGCTCGTTCGGATTTTACACCACGAATCTCTTCAATCTCCACCCGTGTGATCGGCTGACGATAAGCAACAATGGCCAGTGTCTCCAGTGCCGCTTGGGACAAAGACGTACGTGCCGGAGAATACGCCAGCTTCTCGAAATAAGCCGCATGCTCAGGCAGTGTTCCCAGCTGCACAACTCCCGCAATCTTCAGAATCTGCACCCCGCGCCCCTGACTTGAAAACTCACGAATCATCTCCTCGATCGCATCCGTAACAAGCTCCACGCGCTGATCAACAATCTCGGCAATTTGTTTGACACTCAGGCCCTCTTCTCCGGACAAAAACAGCAGGCCCTCAATAATCGACTTCAATTTCGGAAAATCCATGATTCGTTGCTTCCCCTCTCCACTCCATAACGATATCCTCAAACAATCGCTCCTGATAACACACAATCTGCTTCATCTTCATCAGCTCCAGCACTGCCAGAAAGGTCACCACAATCTCATGCCGATATATCTGGTCATCCATAAGCTTGGAAAATAACAGCCGCCCTCCAGGACCCACACGCTCCAAGGCACCAACAACTTCTCTTATACGGTCCTTGACCGATATTTCATCCCGTTTGATCCGGGTGACCGTTGTACGCTTGTCAGCCTTGCGCAATGCCTTCTGGAACGCCGCAATGAGATCAGAAGTATGCAGACCCTGTACCGGGTTTGATTGCTCCTGTTCAGGCATGTAGGGCCGCAAATCCTCAGGTTCCTTGGAAAAAATAAGACTTCTCTCCCATTCCCGTTCATGGAGATGCCTTGCAATACCTTTATATTTACGATATTCAATCAGCCGTGCAATCAGTTCAGCACGTGGATCATAATCCTCATCTTCCATATAATCATAATCCTCGAACTCCTCGATAACCGGCGGTTTAGGCAGTAGAAGCTTGCTCTTGATAGACAGCAGCGTAGCCGCCATCACCAGAAATTCACTTGTAATATCCAGCTCCAGCTCCTGCATGGAGTGCAGATACGCCATGTATTGATCGGTAATATCGCTGATGGGAATATCCTGGATGTCGATCTCAGCCTTATCAATCAGATGAAGCAGCAGATCCAAAGGCCCTTCAAAAGTCTCCAGTTTATATGTAACTACCGTCACTAGACGAATCCTCCCGCCAAAAAAATACAAAACCCTGCCAGCCGTTCGAAACCGATCTCCCGATTTCGTCTGCGCAAAGCAGGGCACTACTATTAAATAAGCACTATTTTAGCTGTTTCGTCAAGTTCGCCATTTCAATTGCAGCTGTAGCTGCATCCCAGCCTTTGTTACCAGCCTTCGTTCCAGCACGTTCAATGGCCTGCTCAATGTTCTCTGTAGTAACCAATCCGAAGATGGTTGGCACGCCTGTTTTCAGGTTAATCGCCGCCACACCTTTGGCCATCTCGTTGCAGACATAATCATAATGCGTAGTAGAGCCGCGAATAACCGTTCCGAGTGTAATCACTGCATCATACTTGCCACTTTCAGCCATTTTCTGAGCAATCAGCGGGATTTCAAATGCACCCGGTACCCAGGCTACATCCACTTCATTATCCTGCACGCCATGGCGCTTGAACGCATCCAGTGCCCCGCTTAGCAGCTTGCTAGTAATGAATTCATTAAAACGTCCAACTACCACGCCATATTTTAAACCTTCCGATACTAAATGTCCTTCAAAATAATTAGGCATTCCTGTCATCTCCCTGTCGATATATAAGTTGTCGGTTTTACTGGAACTAACTTCCAGTTTCGTTTCAATTACCATTATTTAGTTCGTCCGTTTTCAGTGCCACACATTGAAAACGTCCGTGTTCACATGTATTACTGTTCGTTTTGCTCGATATCATCGAACTTGAGCATATGACCCAGCTTGGCTTGTTTCGTATGCAAATAAGCGGTATTGTCCTCATTTTCCTTCATCTGAATAGGCACACGCTCAACCACTTCAAGCCCGTAACCTTCCAGACCTTTGATCTTCCGCGGGTTATTCGTTAACAAACGAATCTGACGAACACCAAGGTCCTTCAGAATCTGTGCACCGATACCATAATCACGCAAATCAGCGGCGAACCCGAGCTTCAGATTGGCATCCACCGTGTCGAGACCTTCCTCCTGCAGCTTGTATGCCTTCAGTTTGTTGATCAGACCGATGCCTCGGCCTTCCTGCCTCATGTAAAGCAGCACACCGTTGCCCTCTTCATGGATCTGTTTCAACGCTGCATCAAACTGTGGACCGCAATCACAACGATGCGAGTGGAATACATCTCCAGTCAGACACTCCGAATGAACACGAACGAGCACAGGCTTGGAGCCGTCAATCTCGCCTTTGACCAGCGCAACATGCTCTTTATTGTCCACAGCATTGGTGTATGCAACCGCCTGAAATTCCCCGAAATCCGTTGGCATGCGAACAGAAACCTCACGCTGTACAAGCTTTTCCTTCTCGTTCCTATACCGGATCATATCCTGAATGCTGATCAGCTTGAGGTTATGCCTGCTTGCAATCTCCTGCAAATCCGGCAATCTGGCCATGGTGCCATCTTCCTTGATAACTTCACAGATTACCCCGGCCGGGTATGAGCCGCACATGATGGCAAGGTCTACAGCTGCCTCCGTATGTCCGGCACGACGCAATACACCGCCGTCTTTGGCGATCAACGGGAACATGTGACCCGGTTTGCGAAAATCACTGCTTTTCGCGTTCGGATCAATCAAGCCTTTAACGGTAATCGAACGCTCATGCGCCGAGATGCCTGTTGTTGTGTCTATATGGTCCACCGAGACGGTAAAGGCTGTCCCGTGAAAATCGGTATTTTGCTGCACCATTGGCTTCAGATTAAGCTCGTCTGCACGCTGCTGTGTAATCGGTACACATACGAGCCCTCTGCCTTCAGTGATCATGAAATTGATAACCTCCGGGGTTGCCTTTTCCGCCAAGGCGATAAAGTCACCCTCATTTTCACGATCTTCATCATCAACCACAATAACCGGCTTGCCACGCATCAGATCATAAATAGCTTCTTCAATTGAATCCAGAACAGATGGTTCGGAATGTTCTGACATCGATGCACCTCCTGCTTCCAGTTTTATTTAATGCTTGATCATACGAATCCTTGACAGCCCTGAATCATGCAAATCCGTGATTAGAGAGAAACTCCTCACTGATGCTGCGCGGCTTGCCAGCACTTGTCTCTGCATGACCTTTGCCATACTGCAACAGATGATCTACATATTTCCCCAAAATATCACATTCAAGGTTGACGGTATCTCCCGTCTTCTTCACATTCAGTACCGTTTCCCCGATCGTATGAGGAATGATTGAAACGGTAAAGGAGCCTTGGTTCGTTTGTACCACCGTCAGGCTTATACCATCTACAGTCACAGATCCTTTTGGGATCAGATACTTGAACAGGGCGCTGTCATCCGGCTTGATCTCAAATACAACTGCATTTTGATCGCGCGTGATGTTACCAATCACCCCTGTCCCGTCCACATGACCTTGCACGATATGACCACCAAAGCGCCCACCCGACAGCATGGCTCGCTCCAGATTTACCTTGCTGCCGGACTGAAGCTGACTGAGGTTGGTATGACGATACGTCTCAGGCATAACATCTGCCGTAAAGCCTCCGCTCTCCAGCGTTGTCGCTGTCAGACAAACCCCGTTCACCGCTACGCTGTCGCCAATTTTCAAATCCTGCATAACGACAGACGCGCTGATGTTCAGAACCAGGGCTTCGCCTTTACGACCAATACGCCGAATTTGACCCACTTCTTCCACCAAACCCGTAAACATGCTGCCGCCTCCCTAGTTTAAAGCACTGTACACTTGCAGTCTTATTTGTTATAAGACCTCACTTTGTTCAGATTCGTCTAACCAGCCAGTTACTCCGGCCAGACCGGAATGCCGCCAATGCTAATATTATCTCCAACTTGCTCAATTTCCAGCTGATGCAGCTGGATCGCCTGACTCATCCGCTCTACACCTTCAAAACGGAAGCTTCCAGGGGTATCATACCCACCCACAATTTTCGGAGCAATAAACATAAGCAGTCGATCCACCAAACGTGCCTCGAGCATTGCACCATTTAACGTGCCGCCGCCTTCAAGCAGTATCGAGCCGATCTCGCGTTCTCCCAGCTTGCTTAGTCCATGCAGCAGATCGACACGGGGTCCAGGGCCACAGCGTATCACTTCTACACCGTACGCCTCAAGGCGCTCTGCCGCCTCCTGGCTGGCCTCATCAGTGGTAAGCACCCAGGTTGGTGCAAGCCCGTCCTTGACTATTTTAGAGCCTACAGGAAGTCGCAGCTTGGAATCCACCACGATTCTTACCGGGCTGATGCCCTCTACCTGCAAACGCGTTGTCAGCTCTGGATTATCGGCAATGACCGTGTCTACCCCTACCATAATGCCCTGGTGACGGTGACGAAGCGCATGTACAATTTCACGTGCCGGCTCGTTCGAAATCCATTTACTGTCTCCGCTGCGCGTTGCAATTTTCCCATCCAGCGTTGAAGCTGTTTTCAGGGTAACGAAAGGCAAACCGGTCGTAATAAACTTGATAAACTTCTCATTCAAGCGTCTTCCGCGTTCGCGCAAAACACCCACTTCAACTTCGATGCCTTGTTGACGAAGCATACTGATGCCTGTACCGGATACCTGCGGATTCGGGTCTTCACAGCAGACAACGACACGTTTGACCTTCTCATGAATCAATCGTTCACTACACGGCGGTGTTTTGCCATAATGGCTGCAAGGTTCGAGTGTTACATAAACCGTACTGCCCTCCGCATCACTTCCAGCCATATTCAGAGCATGCACTTCTGCATGGCCTGTTCCTCTCTTCAGATGGCTTCCCAGGCCAACAACCCGTCCATCCTTAACAACGACACATCCCACAACAGGATTAATTCCAGTCTGTCCTTGTGACCGTTCTGCCATATCCAGTGCTAACGCCATATAAAATTCATCATTGATCATTTCCATATCCGTTCACCCCACGGTTATAATCTTGAACTAAAAAATCCCCGCCGAACAATCCGTTCGAGTGGGGATGATGAGAGACTAATGTCATCTGCAAGAGTAAAAGGAATACACCATACCACACTTCACCCAAAATCATATTTCAGGCAAGTGAAAACAAACACATACCCCGATAAATACATTGTTCAGGTAAAGAGTTTCTTATAAATCGGTATGACGTACAGGAAGCTTCGTTCAACTACGAACCTTCCCTGCATAGCACCTGCGAGCTATCGCTTGCTGAACAGCTATGCAGCATTACTCCTGCGGCGTGCAGCCTGTCCGGCATACACACTCTCCTTCTCCCATCCAGACTATACTGTCGGTTCTGGAATTACACCAGATCAGCCATCTGCCACAGGCAGACAGGTCACGGACTTTGTTATGTTGATATGCAAACTCTGCTTCAACATGGACATCACCGCCGGTAGGGAATTTCACCCTGCCCTGAAGGATTCGCTTACGTTATTAATTGGATGTTAGCACTTTAGTGTCAAAAAATCAATTTATTTTTGTTTCTTTTTGTCACATACTAACTTTTAATAAGCATTTATGCATTCTAATCCGCATCTTGCACGAGACACGGATCTTAATCCTAGAGAGAAAATAAGTTCTATAGATCAGGAAAACACCAGCTAGCCATGTGTCTTAAATCCTTTGCCGAATGGAAAGGAATACGGTTTGGTGCTGGCTGGTCAGCAGCAGGAGCTGGCATATCCCGGGCCACTCTTCTAACCCAACTCGTAGAGTCCATTCCGATAGCCGAACACTGCCAGCGTTCATCCGGCCTAGGACGAACGGTCAGAATAAGCTCTTCTTTTCCCGGCATATCTGGAAACACACCATCCAAATACTCAACTATGGCACGTTTGTCCTTCACTACATGGCAGTAAACGGTAACCCAAACACCACTAAGCACCTTCACAGCATATACATCTCCAGGCAGCACCTCACCTGTGCCGGCATCCGGAGATTTTTTGGGAACCTTGGCCTTGACACCGACAGCTCGTCTGCTTTCGAATGCACCAATAACCGTCTCACTCGCTGGTGGATTCGGTTCAGGTTTGTGCTCAAGCGATACATCACTGCAATTGAAGTCACCGAAAATCCGGGACAGATTCTGCTCGTTAATCCCGACAGATGAATCCCACCATGCGAGCGGAGCTTGAACCTCAACACGGGTATTAGGTCGCATGTCACGTTCTGCATAAGAAGTGAACGCAGTCATCATGCCCGGCTGCTCTGGTGTGTCCAGAATGCCTGCTAGTGCCAGCGTCTCGAGCAGGTCCCGGTACACATATATCTTTTTGGAAGGCAGCAGTTGTGCTTTTTTCAGTGCATCCGCAGCCTTGCTGTAACGGGTCTTGGGAGGCAAATTGCGCAGTACAGTAAGAACAGCACTGAACGTCCAGCGATCATATTCAGTCGGAGCAGGAATCTCGGGTGAAGCAGCCATCTCCCTCATAGCCAGTACATGTCCAAAAATGTGACCATCCAGAGGTGTGCCATTTGTCATCCGCCAGTACCACTGAAGCGATGTATCTACTCCGTCATTCACATCCAGACCACAGATCTGGCACTTGTGACTCGAAGGATACGGCTTATATTCATGATCCGGCATGCTGGTTGCAATCAGTTTACCTGTAAGAAGTGAACGCCAGATCATTGGCGCTGACCATAGAGAAGCCACAAAAGCCTCAGCAGCGTCCTGAACTGTCCAACGCTCTGCCAATGTTCTCAGGTCACGGATCGTCTCCTCATGCTGCGGTCTTGCAATGCGATTAGGTTCATGCCCAGCAGCCTCTAATGCCTGTAATTGCTCCGTTGATACGTCCTTAGGCACAATCTGTCTTGAAGCATGGATCTGCTCGTCCCAAGTTGTACTCTCACTATAAATGTGCTGAAGTAATTTAAGCTGCTGTACAATATCCAAACCCAAAGTCAACACATCCTTTCACGTTAAGTTTATTACATATGTACTTCCTTCATGGCGTTATACTCCTATGTAAGGATACCTCTATTGCGGAGCAGGAATCACCAAATCATGTCTTCAACCTAGAGTAACCCAGGTTTCATGAACTCACCAGTTCCTTTAAGCTTATTTTTGACAAGATCAAGCCATGTTCTTCTATCAAAAAGCCAATAAATGCACAAAACCCCTGGTACTTCTGTAATAGAAGATATCAGGGGCTCAGTAGTTATAGTTGTTATGCAGCTGGTTGAATTAAACTTCTACAACCTCGACCGTTTCCATTTTGTCGCGGCCTTCGAATGCATCTACAAACTCCATACCTTTCGTTACTTTACCGAAAACAGTATGTTGTCCATCCAGATGCGGCTGTGGCTGGTAGCAGATGTAGAACTGGCTTCCGCCAGTGTTGCGTCCAGCATGTGCCATTGCAAGGGTTCCACGCTCGTGTTTGTTCGGGTTGATCTCGCAGTTGATTGTGTAACCAGGGCCACCAGTACCCGTACCGCTAGGGCATCCGCCTTGAGCTACAAAGCCCGGAATAACGCGGTGGAATACTAGACCGTTATAAAAGCCGGAGTTTGCCAGCTTTTCAAAGTTTGCTACGGTATTCGGAGCTTCCTGATCGAACAGGTCAATCAGAACTTCTCCGCCGTTTGCCAATTTAATTTTCGCTTGTTTCGCCATATGTAAATGACTCCTTTCAATTTTGAGCATAGTGAGTTGTGACGTAATACCAACCTTGAGGTCAAGCATTACAGCACTTTTATTAGTGTACACCGAAAAGGGATGAATCGCAAAACAAACAGCATTTTTTTCGATTTGTCCTGTCAAAAAGCACAAGTTCGAAGCACATTATGCAGACGTACGTAACTCCAGATTTGCGGCATACAAGCCAAAAAGCGGAAAAAGGGATCTCCTCCCTCTTCCGCCTCTTATTTTTTCATGAGTAAATTGAATTAACGAGTAACCGGCTGTTTGCCAATACGCGCTGGAACGAGGTCGTTCTGGATAATGTCCTGATACGACTCGCGACGTACAACAACATCTCCTTGACCGTCTTTGACAAACACAACGGCTGGACGACGAATCCGGTTGTAGTTGCTCGCCATTGAGTAGTTGTAAGCGCCAGTGCAGGCTACAGCCAGCAGGTCGCCGCTTTCTACTTTTGGCAGGTCCAGATCCCAGATCAGCATATCACCGCTCTCGCAGCATTTACCAGCTACAGAAACGGTTTCTGTGGCTGCTTCGTTTGCACGATTAGCCAGTACCGCTTCGTATTTGGACTCATACAGCGCAGGACGCGGGTTATCCGTCATACCGCCATCTACCGCTACATATTTACGCACGCCTGGAATGTCTTTGCTTGTTCCAACCGTGTAAAGTGTTGTACCTGCTTCACCTACGATGGAGCGGCCCGGCTCTACCCAGATTTCAGGCACAGCATAACCGATTTGCGCAAAATGATTTTTTACCGCATCCGTAATCGCCTTCACATACTGTGCCACTTCAAGCGGCGTATCTCCATCAATGTAACGGATTCCGAACCCGCCACCGAGGTTTACCACCTTGAATGCAACGTTCAGGCGCTCATATACACTTGCTGCAAATTCAGCAACACGTTGAACCGCCATCTGGAAGCCTTCAACCTCGAAGATTTGCGAACCGATGTGAGAATGCACACCGAGCAATACCAGATTAGGCTGTTTGGATGCCAGTTCAATCGCTTCGAATGCAGTGCCATTTCCAATATCGAAACCGAACTTGGAGTCCGTTTGTCCTGTCGAAATATATTCATGCGTATGTGCCTCAACCCCCGGCGTCACACGCAGGAGAACGTTAACTTTGAGATTTTTGTCCGCTGCAACAGCTTGGAGAAGGTGCAGCTCGTTAAAGTTATCTACTACGAAGCAGCCAATCTCGGCGTCAAGCGCCATTTCGATTTCTTCCAGCGTTTTGTTATTGCCGTGGAAGTGAATACGCTCCGCCGGGAAACCTGCCTGTAGCGCTGTGAACAGCTCTCCGTCAGATACAACATCCAGGGAGAGACCTTCCTCCGCTGCCAGGGCACACATCGCCATAACACAGAATGCTTTACTTGCATAGGCAACCTGGAAGCCCAGACCGGAAGCGCGAAATGCCTCCATGTATTCTCTGCAGCGCTCGCGAACCAATTGCTCGTCCACAACATAGAGCGGTGTGCCGAATTGCTCTTTCATATCTGTTACGTCTACTCCACCAATCTCCAGATGACCTTGCTCATTTATTCTACTTGTACCGTGTAAATACATCGTCTGCATTCCTCACTTTTTATATACTGGAACATTTGCTATTCCATTGATTTTACACCAGTATACCAAATTAAGCCGGGAGATGAATGGATTTTTCGGCACATCATTTGTGTTTTTTACTTTTTCGCAGCTCACCGTCAGGATCGTCCGACATCTTGGTGTTGTCACGTGTTTTGTTGAACGATGGACGTTTTTTGCTGACAAGCAGTGGAACCCTGAACAGAAAATTGCCAAATGCCTTTGCATTAAACGGTATAAAAGGCCAGAGATATGAAGAATTATAGGAGCGATGAGTGGTCAGAGCCACAATCAGGATTGTCGTTCCAACGACCAGACCTGGCACCTTGAATATCGCAACCGCAACCAGAAGCAGCAGTCTGACCAGTCGATTCGCCAGTCCTAGCTCATAGCTCGGTGTTGCAAACATGCCTATAGCTGCAATAGCCATATACAGCACCACTTCATTGACAAAATACCCCGTCTTCACTGCAATATCTCCGACCAGAATGGCTGCAATCAAACCCATAGCTGAAGCCAGCGGTGTCGGTGTGTGTACAGCGGCCATGCGCAGCAGGTCAACCCCAAGCTCAATCAGAAGAAACTGTATAATAATTGGCAGCTTTACACTTTCCTGCGGACCAATAAAATCCAGCCCGGGTGGTTTGAGAGAAGGCTCAATAACCATAAGCATCCATAGCGGCAATAAAAACAACGACATCAGAATGCCTGCAAAGCGAACCCATCGCAAATAGGTTCCCATCAAAGCCGTCTGCCTGTTCTCCTCCGCATGCTCACATAGATCAAAAAAAGTCGTAGGCAGGATCATCACACTGGGAGACGTATCTACAAAAATAACAACACGTCCCTCCATCAGATGAGAAGCTGTAACGTCAGGACGTTCGGAATAGCGAACCAGAGGGAATGGATTCCAGCCTTTGTTAATTATCGCTTCCTCCAGTTGCTTGTCGGCAGCCGGAATACCATCGATATCGACTCGCTGTATCTTTTCACGAACTGAATCCACCTGTACCTTGTCAACGATGTCGTCAATATACACAACGCACACATCCGTCTGTGTTCTCCGCCCGACCTGCATGAGTTCAAACTTCAATCCTGGGTCCCGAATTCTGCGACGTACCAGCGCCACATTGGTCAGCAGCGTTTCCGTGAAACCATCTCGCGAACCGCGAACGACACGTTCCAGTGAAGGCTCCTCAGGCGACCTTACCGGATAACTCCGGGTGTCCATAATCAGAACGGAGCGGTCCCCTTCCACAAACATAGCGCTCATGCCCATTAACACCTTACGGATGACAGCACTCATCTTCTCGACACGTTCCACCTGAATATGGGGAATGTAACATTCGAAATAGGATTTGAGCGCGTGTTCCGATACCTGGTCAGGGGAGAGATAGGTTAGTCTTTTTAACACTTCAAGCAAAATTTCATCCTTCGCAAACCCCGTCAGCAGCAGTAATCCAACATGTTTGCCACCCAGCACCATTTCCCGGAGATCGACATCAAAGGACTCGCCAAGTCCGAGCACTTGCTTGAGAGTATTTTTGTTATCGCTCATGCGGGGCGAGATTTCGTCGTTATGCTGCCAGTAATGAACAGATTCTTCAATGCTGTCCGACATCTCGTTTTGCTTTTTCTTCTGGTGGGCCCTCTGCTCTTCTTCCCTCTGAATTTCGTATGCAGACTTGTGGTTCATGTCTTCGGTAATCCCATCACCCTGTTCGTGAGCCGTGTGCTCTGTATGTTCGTCCATGTCCATCCTCCTTTAACCTGTGACGCTGATTTACCGCTGATATATGAAAAAATCAAACAACGAACCTGTCATTTTGCCCAGAATCATCGCCAGCAGCAGTCCAAACAAATACGACCTCATGCCCAGTCTTTTGGCCAGGACGGGAAGTACATTCAGCACCTCTGTCAGCGCCGCAGCCAGCAGACCGATGAACACACCGCAGAACAGCCCGACAATGGGACTTAACAGCATGACCCCATGCATCTTCCAATGCCAGAAATCCGCTACCGTTCCCAGTAACGAACCTCCGATGAGCGCCCCTTCGTACCAATGCGTTTTGTCATAGGATTGCGTCACTTGGGCCAGCCTTGGAATCATATCCAGCACCAGAATAAGGGCTATGACACCACTCCCCACCGCAATGCCACCTGCAATGCCAAGCACAATGCTGATCGCTCCGTTAAGCACGCTCATCGTTGTTCAGCTCCCTGCGATGCTGCTCATGCATACGTTCGGTCTCTTCGATGACCACAAACTGATCCACATTTTGCTGATATAGAAACATCTCCACTTCCAGCGGTGTAGGTTCCTCATTCCACTTTTTCTTGAACAGATGATTAAAAAAGACAGCCATGCCAAAGCCAATTCCCAAGGAATAGGCGAGCTGAAACAAATACGGATGCTCATCCCGTTTACCCGTCAACATCTCCACAATCCGAATCTGAACCTCCTGCATGTTGACGTCCGCATGAAAATTCATAATCGTCAGCGCCGAGCCGAAAAACAGCAGCAGCCATACGAGAATAAAGAGAGATTTTGAAGGTTTGCCATTGCCCGCCATCACTTCAACTAACGTATGTCCCGATCCCATTAGCTCCACGTTTACGTCCGGCAGCAACTGCCGAATCCGTGGAATAATCTGCAGAATATCAATGAGAATCAGGTTGCCGTCCTCCGGTCCGGGCCGCAGCAGTTCGAGCTCCAGCAGTTTGTGCTCCTGATCCTCGGATGAGGCCAGTACGTGAGCTATATCCCTCAGTTTGACTGCTCGTCCTCTCTGAATGCGAATTCGGCTGCGCATGCGAACGTAGACCGTTGGAGTGGGTGTCTGGGACATCCAAAGCACTCCTTTACTTGCTTAATTTAGGTTAGTATTTGAAGAATGTGCAAATTTATTACATCAAGGTTGGAAAAGAGTGTGGAGGGGGCGCTGGACGCTGCGGGATGGATCGGTATCGGGCGCTGGTTATCCCCGGATTTCTTGTTTTCTCCTCTTCAAGGAGGAAATCCTGTGATAAACGCGCTCGCTTCGCTCCTTTTACCGATTCCATCCCTCCGCTGGCTGCCCCCTCGCTTTTCCAAACGATATGAAAGAAACTTGCGGGCGGGGGCAGGGGGAAAAAGCTTGATGCATACTCGTGGTGGGAAACGCATGGAGGGCTAAGCGGAGAAGCAAAACGACCTGGGGCGCTGGCGCTTAGGGATGCATCGGTATCGGGCGCTGGTTATTGGACATAACCACTACTTTCCTCCCTCAACAGGCTGCTTGCCCTTCTGCATCTCTCTTCGATACTGCAAAGGTGTACGTTTCATTATTTTACGGAACTGGTCGATAAAGTAACTTGTACTGTTGAATCCTACCTCATAAGCGATCTGGGTAATACTGTGCTGTGAGAAGCACAAAAGCTCTGTACTTTTTCGAATACGGTAATCCAGCACATATTGCATGGGAGTCGTACGCAGTATTTGCTTAAAGTTTCTGCATGTCTCCGCACGGCTTAACTGACCAACCTTTGCAATATCCTCCAGCCTGAGCGGCTCCGCATAGTTTTGGTGAATCCACATCAGCATATCCTTCATACGTTTGTTGCGAATCATATCTGCTGAGTTATGTTCAAGTGAGTAACCGTTCATCACCAAACCTTTCCAGATCTCTAGCAGTGTTGCTGCAACATTCAATTCATAATATGGAGACTGTTCCTCCATTTCTTTTCTCACTCTAGCGATACCCTGAAGAACCTGCTTCCCCCAAGAGCTAGATCCTTCGATCAATAAAAAAGGCAGATTTGTTGCTGTTACATAGGGCTGCACGTATTTCATGTTAAGTTCGACAGGCACCAGGGATTGTGGAGCCACATTCAAACAAAGATAACTGCCTTGCTCTCCCTCGTTTAAATCCTCTGCCATATGCAATATTCCGCTATTGATAAACACACCATTCCCGTTTGTAACCTCTAATTGCATTTCATTGATATAAAATAATATTTTGCCCTGAATTACGGCTACAAACTGCAATTCATCATGCCAATGTAAAGGAATATATCCTTGCACATGTTCGGCAATAGTTGTCTTGTAACAAGCAATCGACAGGTCATCTGTACGATGCTCCGTCAGTTCCTTTAACTGTTGATTGATCCCGAATTCAATTTTTCGCATAATCTCCATCTCAATATTGTTATATTTTTTAGTTAGATTTTGATATTAAATTAACTATTACTGCCTTACTATATCACTATTCTTATATTTAAGGCGAGGCGAGCAAACATGAGATTAACTGCACCAACATCCAAGTGGAAGGGCTTTATTCTGGTTTTGACAGGTGCCTCTTGTTGGGGAATTGGAGGAACCGTAGCTCAAAAGCTCTTTCAGATGCAGCACATTGATGTCAACTGGTATGTAACTGTACGATTATTATGTGCTGGCATCCTCCTTCTTTTACTGCAATCCCTCACAGGTCAACGTTCTCAGATCGTTGAGGTTTGGAAAACAACACAAACAGCCCTATCCTTCATCCTTTTTGGTTTGGTCGGTATGCTCGCTGTTCAGTACACGTACATGGCATCCATTGACCACGGCAATGCCGCTGTCGCTACACTTTTGCAATACCTTTCTCCTGTTATGATCATGTTATATATGGTGTTGCGCAAACAATCGCGACTTACAGCCAAACTTATGACCTGCGCCGTTCTGGCACTGGCCGGATGTTTTCTTCTGTTAACAAACGGTTCTCTGACTCAGTTATCTGTCTCACAGCCGGCTGTAATCTGGGGACTGTTGTCCGGTGTATCCGCTGCTTTCTATACACTCTATGCGGTCAAACTTCTCAAAACGTTTGATTCTCTGGTGGTGGTTGGCTGGGCCATGGTCATCGGAGGGCTGGGTATGAGCTTTGTGCATGCGCCATGGAAAATAGACCTCACACTTCTCACTCCTGTAACCTGCGGTTATTTACTGTTCTCCATTCTAATCGGAACGTTATTGGCATTCTGGTTCTACATCGCCAGTCTGAATTACCTTACACCTCAGGAAACGAGTTTGTTGGGCAGCGCAGAGCCATTGGCCGCAGTTGGAACCATGGTCCTTTGGCTTCATGAGCCCTTCGGTGTTTATCAATGGCTGGGAACTGGATGTATTATTGTTTTGATTATCGTTTTACAGATCAAGCGTTCGTCTCCCATATCGGAATAATTTGAAAAACGACAAATAACCTCATCGCTAAATAACGCGAATTGAGGTTGTTAGTTGTCGTTTATTGATGAATAATCACCCATACTGGTGGATGAAATCCTCTATGATTCATTTCTGAATCACTGCGCGATCTGATCGCGGATGGATTGTAGTATTTTTTTCTCCAGACGTGATACCTGCACCTGGGATATACCCAGCCTGCTTGCCACCTCCGATTGTGTCTGATCCCGGTAATACCTCAGATACACAATGAGTCGTTCCCGCTCACTGAGGCCGCCGATTGCTTCATTCAGCGCCAGCTTGTCGAACCACTTCTCCTGCGTTTCATCCGCGATCTGATCCATCAGTGTAATCGGATCACCATCATTTTCAAATACCGTCTCATGAATAGAGGTCGGCGGTTTGTTCGCCTCCTGGGCGAAGACCACTTCCTCCGGAGTAACCCCGAGTTCAGCGGCAACCTCCTTGATCGTTGGCAGCCGATCCAGATGTTTGGACAGCTCATCCCGCTTTTTGCGGACTTTGTTAGCCATCTCTTTCAGCGAACGACTAACCTTGAGGGTCCCGTCATCCCGCAGGAAACGCTGAATCTCACCAATGATCATCGGTACCGCATACGTCGAGAACTTTACGTCATAACTAAGATCGAACTTGTCCACTGACTTGAGCAGGCCGATACACCCGATCTGGAACAGATCCTCCGGTTCATATCCCCTGTTCATAAAACGCTGCACGACGGACCAGACGAGTCTGATGTTGCAGTTCACCAGCGTATCCCGAGATACATGGTCACCCGACTGACTGAGCGCAATCAGCCGTTTGACCTCGGCATCGTCCAAGTAGGTCTGTGAAGATGGTTTCACTTCAGCATCCATAAGAATACCAACCCCTAATTATACAATGCTTTCTTGGATTCTATCCTTTTTTTCATCTTGATGGAGGTGCCTCTGCCGGGCTCGCTGCTGACTTCGAATTCATCCATGAAGTTCTCCATAATGGTAAAGCCCATGCCCGACCGCTCAAGCTCGGGTTTGGACGTATACAGCGGCTGTTTCGCCAGATCAAGATCCTCAATGCCTTCGCCGCGGTCCTCTACGATAATCGTAATCATATCCTCACGAATCTCGGCCTGAATGGTTACTACACCTTCCGGGTTGTTGTTGTATCCGTGAATGATACTGTTAGTCACCGCTTCGGAGACAACCGTTTTGAGGTCGCTGAGCTCGTCCATCGTCGGATCAAGCTGCGAGATAAAAGCAGCTACCGTCACCCGGGCAAACGATTCATTCTCCGACTTGGCCGCGAATTGCAGATTCATGAAATTTGTCCCTGTTCCTTCATTCATGAGACGACCTCCAGACCTGAGAGAGCAGTTCCCTCATTTTCGTATATCGGCATGATCTTGAACAACCCCGACATTTCCAGCAAACGATACACCGGCGCATTGACATCGCAGACGACCATTTTGCCGCCTTTATTTTTGATCAACTTGTACCTTCCCAAAATAACACCAAGCCCCGAGCTGTCCATAAATTGCAGATCCTTCAGACTGAGTACCAGGTGTTCACTTTGTCTGCGCTGAATCGCTTCGTCCATCTGCATGCGAACCATATCGGCTGTATGGTGATCCAGCTCCCCGGATAATCGTACAATCAAAATCCCGCGGTGATGCTCCATGTCCACATTCAAGTTCACGTTTGCCCACTCTCCTCCCTGTCTTGAACAAGGATTTCTACGCTGCCAGAAGCTTTTCCTGCCCCCCGACAAAACTAGAAGAAAACCCCTATTTAACTACAAAAACTGTTCAAGGTGCAAGGAGAAAGACGTTTCTTGCCGTTTAATCAAACAAGCCCGAGGTTGTGCGCTTGAACAGCTTCCACCAGCCTGCTTTACCTACATCCTGCGGAGCCTGGATATCAAATTCCTTAATGACTTCGTTGCCCTGATAAACGACAAGCTTGCCCACACTTTGTCCGGCTTTGATCGGTGCTTTCAGTTCCTTGGCGACAATAAGCTCATGACGAATATCATTCGACTTGGCCCCTTTGCGCATCAGAACACTGTAGTTTTGGGAGGCATTCAGCGGCAGCTCGGCGACGTCGCCTTTTTCAATTTTCAGACTGCCCAGCAGATCGCCCGCTTTATAAAGTGCCTTCATGGTGTATTGAGCAAAGGCGTAGTCGAACATGGAAGAAACTTCACTGTTTCGGGTTTTGGTATTCGGCTCACCCAGAACAACAGCTACTACACGCAGCCCATCCTTCGAGGCGGTAGCCGACAGACAGAATTTGGCTTCCGAGGTGTACCCGGTTTTCAAACCGTCTGCTCCCTGATAGAAACGTACAAGTTTGTTCGTGTTCACAAGCCAGAATGGCTTCTCGGAGTCTTTACGCAGGTAATCCTGATAAGCTCCTGTATATTTGGTAATGCCTTGATGTTTCAACAATTCACGGCTCATCACCGCAATATCGTGAGCAGAGGAGTAATGATTAGCCACTGGCAGACCGTTCGCATTGGCAAAAAGTGTATCCTTCATGCCCAGCTCCTGCGCACGCTCGTTCATCAGCTGCACAAAGGCCTCTTCCGAGCCAGCCAGCTTCTCTGCCATCGCCACCGATGCATCATTGCCAGAGGCCATAGCGATCCCTTTTAACATATCATCTACAGACATCTCTTCACCCGGCTCGAGAAAAATCTGTGAACCGCCCATAGACGCCGCATATTCACTCGTTCTCACTTTATCCGTTAACTTGAGCTTACCCGAATCAATCGCTTCCATCGTAAGCAGCATTGTCATAATCTTCGTAATGCTTGCCGGAGGCAGCTGATCATGACTGTTTTTCTCATAAATAACGGTGCCCGTGTCCGCATCCATCAAGATGGCAGAGCGTGCCGATGGAGCCAAATCCGCTCCCCCATTAACCTTGGGTGACTCTTCAGCCAACGCCGGAGCCGCCATTAGAGGCAGCAGCATACAAACGGTCATGAAAGATGCCATTATTCTTTTTCTCACTAGGTTCCCTCCTCAAATGAAATGCTCGGTGTCTATCCTCGCATGTACTGCTAACCATTGTCGGCCCGTTTGCAGTAAATTATTCCATTCTCAGCAGGTTTTCCCTAACTTTTTTTATTGAAGTAAGAGACATAGCTTTTCTTTGTTGAAAGAGTCATGTTATCGTGGCCGGATATTTACCTGATTGGAAAAGGGTTTACGTACCTGAAATATTTCATTAAAGATATTTCTTTATAGGATTTACCTATGTGAGTAATCGTTATAATATATTTCCCCTATGAATAGCGCTGATTTATGATGTATATGTCACAAGTTAAATATTTAAGGAGGGAGAATGCGATGTCTTTTTTTGATATGAATATTCATTTCATCGATGGCAGCCCAGCTGATTTAACAATGTACCGAGGCAAAGTACTTCTTGTTGTTAATACAGCCAGTAAGTGCAGCTACGCTCGTCAATTTACGACTCTGCAACAGCTGTACGATAAATATCAGCATTATGGTTTTGAAATTCTTGCTTTTCCTTGTAACCAGTTTAATGAGAAGGAGCCCGGGCACAATGCCGAAGTGAAAGCAGATTGTGAAAATCTGTTCAAGCTGACCTTCCCGTTATTTGAAAAAATAGAAGTTAGAGGGTTAAACGTCCACCCGATCTTTGAATTCTTGACAGCACAAGCACCCTTTCCAGGTTTTGATACTGAAACGGAAAGCGGAGAGTGGATGGATCGTTTTTTGAAGGAGAAATACCCCGATATTTACGAGGGAGACGGGATCAAATGGAACTTTACGAAGTTTTTGGTTGATCAGAACGGGCAGGTGTGCGGAAGATATGAGACAACGACTGAACCCATGGAAATAGAGCCTGTGATCCAATCCTTGCTTTCCATCTGATTGAAGATGAATGCAATGTACACGCTGTGTACAAGATATCCTTACCTCCTGGTTATCACTAAAAAAGGGAACAAATCATGGAGAATACCTCATTCCATGATTTGTTCCCTGTTCAATTCGTTAAACCAAGGAAGATGAATTCAACTCAATCCTCCCTCACTCTGTTGCTAGAATAAAAAGTGGACACCCGTTAACGGACGGAAGGATAATAAGAGGAACGGAGGTGTGTCCACATGGGAGAACAACGGCAACGGTATAATGAAGAATTTAAGAAACAAACGGTCAAATTTATCCAAGAGCAGACGAAGACGCTTGGAGATCTAGCTGAAGAACTCAACATTCCAAAAAGTACGTTACACCAATGGATGGGCAAGTATCGCGAACTTAAACATGAGCCCGTAGCTAGTGTGGATCGAGTGAAAGAACTGGAAGCAGAGCTTAAAGAAATGCGCCGGTTGCTTCAAGAGAAAGAACATACCCTTGCAGATACACAAGAGGAACTGGCTATTGTAAAAAAAGCAGTGCACATCTTCAGCAAACCAAAGAGCTAAGGTTTCAGTTTGTGGAAAACCATCGCTCC